>CAYZYE010000112.1:0-13083 GCA_964481205.1 uncultured Anaerolineae bacterium
CTGGATTGCCAAATCCAGGCCCAAAATGGCGAACCCGGTCGTGTTCAGCTTGTTCGGCCGCCGGATCTGACGATCCGGCGGGAGCAGATGGAATGACCGGACGCTCAAGCCATTTGAAACACACCCATTTCAATTTGGAGGTCAGGGGATTCCGCCACAGGTGGGGATTCCGCCGCCACGGTCTGTCCAATCCGCAGCCTCGGAATCCCTATTCCGAGGCCCGGTTTCGCCCCAAAAGTGAAACACTCCACTGCTCTGAGTCTATTGACAGAAGTCTGTATCTCAATTATAATGGGTGAGTGTTCTGAAAAGAACAAGAGTGTGTTTCAAACGGGTTGGCGGTTTAGTAGCATAGGTCATTCAACGGGCGCAAAACCCTACACTATAACCGAAATGAAACACGCTCAAAGGAAAGGCAGAGCAAATAGCGACAAGTCGAGAACGGAGTAGGATATGTCGCCCCACACGGGCGCCGAGTCAGGTTGTATCTATGGTGTATATGGACAAGAGATCACCGACTCTTGGGCAAAATTGCTAGGGCAAGCGATCGGGACTCGTGTTGCCGGCGGGCGAGTCATCGTCGGCGGTGATATGCGTCCGAGTACGCCGGCGCTCAAACGCTCGCTGATCGCCGGCATCTTGAGCACCGGATGCGAGGTCTATGACGTGGGGGTGTTGCCAACGCCGGCGCTTTATTTTGCCAAAGACCGGTTTTGGGCCGACGGCACCGTAATGGTGACGGCCTCGCATCGACCGTTGCGAGAAAACGGGTTCAAGATCATGCTGGGCAAATTTCCGACCACCGGCGTCGATATTGAACAGCTGCAAGAAACGGTTTCCAACCGGGGGCCGTTTGCAAGCGGCTCGGGGCGATTGTACGTTCAAAACTCGTTAGAGCCGTATGCTTCGTTTTTGGTGGCGCGTTTTGTGCCCGCCGATTCGCTGCGTGTGGTCGTTGATACCGGCAATGGGACAATGCGTCAGGTGGCCGTGCCGATTTTGCTCTCTTTGGGGTATGAGGTCATCGAGCGCGGTTACGAGTCAGAGGAAACGTTTTCGCCCGATCCGGCGCTGCCGGAGAATCAAGCGGCGTTGGTGCAGGCGGTTTTAGAGCAAGAGGCGCATTTGGGTGTGGCCTATAACGGAGACGGCGATCAGGTTGTGTTCGTCAGCGAGCGGGGGCGTGTGCTGACCCCGGAACAGGTTCTCGTCTTGTTGGTGCGGGCTTTGTTGGTGTACCGGCCGGGCAGCACGGTGGTCTATGATGCGGCTTATGCGCCTTTTGTTGCAACCGAGATTCGCAAGGTGGGCGGCGAGCCGGTTCCATTGGCGGCGCCGGCGGCCGAGTTGAAACGGGCTTTTTTGGAGCGGGGCGCCATTCTGGGCGGCGACAGCAGCGGGCATTACTTTTTCCGTTCGATGGGCGGCGACGATGCGTTGTATGCCACGCTGGTCGTTTTGCGTCTGATCGGCGATCAGCGAAAAAGCGTCGAGGCGTTTTTGGCCGAGTGTGCGTGAACGGGATAGCCGGGTACGATGGTTGGCAAAAATAAACAGTGCGTGACGATGCAATGTGTGTCACGCACTGTTTATTTTTTGTCCAGGATTGCGACGATCCAGCCTGACTCCGATCAGGTTGTCTTGTAGCAACTCCGGTGAAAGGCGACTCTTTTGCGCTTGCGTGTGCGCCCGCCTTCAAATTCAACCAGGTTGACGATCATCAGTTCACCTTGCTTGATCGGTTTGTCACAAGATGCGCACATGTGTCCGCTGAGTCTGGCGCGGTTGGCTTCTCTTGTCGCAACATCGGCGCCCATTTTACTTGCACGAGCCATTTTATTTCCTCCGTACTGTTTGTACCCGGCGTATTTGGTCGATCAAGCCAAAAGCAGTTTTTGGCAAGTCATGGTTGGTTACATTCGAGGCGCTATTATAAACGTATTCGTTCAAAATGTCAAAGGTGCATTCGCGTCGATTTACCCGGCGTATACCGCCTCGCGCAGTCCTTTGAGATAGCCGATGGCATAAAGCCGGCCGATCGCCGAATAAGCGGGGCGGTCGTTGCTGTCGCCCTCCATGGTGGGGACGTGGTCCGGGCGGCATACGCCCTCAAAGCCAATTTCTCGGTAGGCTTTCATACAGGCCAGCATGTCGGTTTTGCCATTGTCGTGAAAGGTCTCGACAAATTTCTCCGGCGTGCCGCGCACGTCGCGGAAATGCACGAAAAATATCTTGTTTTGGCGACCAAAGCGGTGGATGACGCCGGGCAGGTCGTCGGTCATCAGGGTAAAGTTGCCCTGGCACAAGGCGATCCCGTTGACCGGGCTGGGAACCAGATCGAGCAGGCGTTGATAGTTGTCGATACTGCGCATGATGCGCCCCAGGCCGCGAATCGGGGAAAGCGGCGGATCGTCGGGGTGCATTGCCAGTTTGACGTTGGCTTGTTCTGCAACCGGGACGACGATCTCGAGAAAATATTGGAGGTTGTCCCACAATTGCGCTTCGGTGACAATGCCATACTCGGTCAACGGGGCGTCGCGCATCAGTGCGTGATCATAGCCGGTGGCGAGCGCGCCGCCGCGCGCGGGCACGGTGGTCGAAGTGCGCACCCAGTTAAAGACCGGCATCCATTCATAGCACCATACCGGAATGTCCAATTTGCCCATGTTGCGAATCAGCTCACATACCGTTTCAATCTCTTGATCGCGTCCGGGCAGGCCCAGTTTGGCTTTGTTCAATGGCGGGCGACTCTCGATCACCGCCAGCTCGAATCCGGCATCGTTATACATTGTTTTGAGATGCACAAGCGACATATAGCTCCATGGCAGGCGCTCCCGGCCGTCAAGTCCAAAGTCCAGTGCGCCGACGGCATAGTTGACGCCGCACTGCTTGACCATGCGCCACAAGGCGGATGGCCTGGGGGGTAATGCTTCGGCAATTTTGATCATGATCTTCTCCAGGTGGGGTTTGGGTTTGGCCTACCATTTTGGCACAGTTTGGCCGAATCTCCAAATTTGCTGATTGTGCTCCTGGTACGGTCATGGTATAATTTCACATTCCGGTTGGACCTGGTCAGTTTGCTTGGAGAGATGGATGTTGATTCGTCGTCTTGTCTATATCATTTTGATCCTTGTTATTCTCTTTATCGCCTTGTCGACCGTGTGTGTGGCCGATGATGGCAGCGCGACTTGGCCCCGGTCGTTGTGGCCCATTGTTTTATCCTGGCTGGCGCCGATCGGTTTGGGGCTGCTGGCCTGTGGCGCGGTTCCGCCTGTGCGGGCGACGGCAGTGGTGCGCGTCGGCTGGTTGGCGGTGGGGATTGCGACGATCAGTTATTGGTTGTATGGTTTTGCGTTTCAGTTTGGCGGCGTCGGTTTCTTTCTCGATCACCCCGAATTGGCCGGGCTGGTTCGCAAGTGGATGTGGATTCCGCCGGGAATGGCCTGGGGCGGTGGGGGCGTGATCGGGTTGGAAGGTATGCTCCTGCATGGCGCGGCGTCGACGCCAACCGCGATGCTGCTGTTTTTCGCCCAATTGCCGTGGCTGACCACCGCGATTGCGATTCCGCTTTGGTCACTCCAGGGGCGCACCGGGCCGGTTGCGCTCTTGTTGATCGGCATTTTGTCGGCCACGATCTATGCCGTGCTGGGCGGTTGGACGTGGGGCGGCGGCTGGCTGACCGCGCTGCCCCTGGGGCATGGGTTTGTTGATTTCTGGGGCGTTGGCGCGGTTCATCTGGCGGGCGCGGCCAGCGCGTTGGCCGGCATGCTCGCCTTTGGCGTGCGCTCCTGGCGCCCCAGGACGGTCACGGTGGACGATCTCGCGGATGGCGAGGCCACTTTTGTCCCAATGCCGCCGCTGCACCTGCCGATTTTGGCGACGCTGGGGACATGGCTGTGCGCGCTGGGCTGGATCGGCTGGGGACTGAGCACCCCGTTGATGCTCGCGTCTGCGCCGCGCGTTTCGACCATCGAGATGATGATTGGACTGTGGCTGGCCGTTTCCGGCGGCGCGCTTGCGGCGGGCGCGTTCAGCTGGTTGACCACCGGGCGCGCCAACACTTTGATGGTGTCAAGGGGGGTGCTGGGGGCGCTCATCGCCGCCGGGGCTGGCGTGCCGTTTATGCCTTTTTGGAGCGCGCTGGTTGTGGGCGCTGTGGCCGGGCTGCTGGCGCCGCTGGTACACTATGCCGTCGAACAGTGGCTCCGTCTCGACGATCCGACGGCGGTCATTGCCGCGCACGGCGTTCCGGCGGTGTGGGGGCTGTTAGCCGTGGGGCTTTTTGCCGACGGGCGCGCCGGGCAAGGGTGGAACCATGTCGGGGCGAGCGCCTATCGGGGCGTTGCCGGGCAAGGCGTCACCGGTTATTGGGCCGCAACGGGATATTCCGGTGATTGGCCGGCGCAGTTTCAATCGCAAATGGTCGGCGTCGCGGCGATCGCCTTGGCGGCTTTTTTCTTGTCCTGGTTGTTGTTTGCGGCCATCCAGGTGTCGAGCAAAGCCTGGTCGGGTGGTTACGCCATTCGCCTGCCCAAAGCGGCGCCGGCAAACGCCGATTCTGGCCCAAAACCGGCCCGCCTGAGACGGCTCTGGGCCGGCCTGAAGGCGCTGTTCCGTCGCCGCGCTGTTCCGCCGCCCGAGGATCGCGAGCCCGAGAGCGATGGGCGCTGATCCGCTGCGTGCCGGCGTGATCGGCGGCACCTTTGACCCCATTCATATCGGCCATCTGATCATCGCCGAACAAGTGCGAACCCGCCTCGGCCTGGACCAGATGGTCTTTGTGCCCGCCGGTTTGCCCCCGCACAAGATCGATCAATGGATCACCGCGCCCCAACATCGTCTGAACATGGTCAAGTTGGCTATTGCCGGAAATCCGCACCTGGCGGTTTCCTTGATCGATATCAACCGCTTTGGCCCGTCGTATACGGTGGACACGATCCGGCTGTTCCTCGATCAGTGGGGCGCCCAAGCAGAGATTTTTTTTGTGATGGGTTCCGATTCGCTGGCCGACCTGCCCACCTGGCGACAGCCGGAGCGTCTGATGCGTTTGTGCCGCATCGTCGTCGTCGAACGCCCCGGTTATCGCGTTGTCCTCGACGATCTGGACCGGCTGCTGCCCGGCGCCGCGTCGCTGATCCGTATGCTCGACACGCCAACGTTGGACATTTCCTCAACCGGGATCAGACGCCGCATCCGCGAGGGGCGCTCGGTTCGTTATCTGCTTCCCCAGGCCGTGGAACAATACATTCGCACGCATGGGCTGTACGCAACATAACGGGCGCGCCGGCACAACTCGCCAATATCCAGACATATTGATAATTATCTGCGTAGCTCTGGATTATCATGGAGAATCTCATGTCAGATTCGGTGCTCGATGCCATTGTCAACCCACCCCCTGAAAAACGTCTTTTTTTCCTCGACGGCCCGGCCGGGACGGGCAAAACGACACTCGCCATCCGGCGTTTGCGTCAATTATTGCAAAATGGCGCGCCCGCCGAGTCGATCCTGGTCTGGGTGCCGCAGCGAATGCTCGGCAAGCCCTACTATGACGCCTTGTGGGAACTGGATATGCCGGGCGGTCAGGTCAATGTGGCCACCGTCGGCGGGTTGGCGCGGCGGATGATCGCCTTGTTTTGGCCCTTGATCGCCGAAAAGGCCGGCTTTCACCCCACGCGGCTGCCGGTTTTCCTCACTCTAGAGACGACGCAGTATTATATGGATCGGATCGTTGGCCCATACCTCGATCAAGGATATTTTGACGGTCTGTCCATTCGCCGCAACCGGCTGTGCAGCCAAATCATTGACAATTTGAACAAAGCGGCGGTGGTTGGGTTTTCACATACGGCGATTGCCGATCGCCTCAAGGCCGCCTGGGGCGGCGAGAGCGCGCAAAAACGAGTGTACGATCAGGCGCAGGCGTGCGCAAACGGGTTTCGCGCCTGGTGTCTGGCGCACAATTTGATGGATTTTTCTTTACAGATCGAGGTTTTTTTCAACCAGGTTTTGGCCGAGCCGGTGTGTCGCCGGCATTTGTTTGGCGCGTACCGGCACCTGATCGTCGATAACATTGAGGAGGATACGCCGCGCGCCCACGATTTGCTCAAGCAGTGGTTGGCCGAGTGCGAGACGGCCTTGATTGTGATGGATCACAACGCCGGGTATCGCGCTTTTTTGGGCGCCGACGCGCAGGGAGCGGCCGAGTTCAAATGGTTGTGCCAGGACTGGCTGACGCTGACGCATTCACACGTAATGTCGCCTGCGGTGGCGGCCCTGGGGCGACGCCTGGTGCAGGCGTTGGGTCAGGCGGGGGCCGCGCTTTTCGACGCGACTCCGCAGTCGCGTCCGGCCCAAAAGGTCGATCCCACTGGCGCGATCCAGTTTACGGATGTCGCTTTTCAGACGCAAATGCTCGATTGGGTCGCCGACGAAATCGCCGCGCTGGTTCACGACCAGGGGATGCCGCCGGAGCAAATTGTGATTCTCGCGCCTTTTATGGGCGATGCGCTTCGCTTCACGCTGGTCAACGCGCTGGCGCGGCGCGACATTTCTGCGCGGTCGCTGCGCCCTTCACGCGCCTTGTTCGATGAGCCGGCCGCGCACTGTTTGCTGACTCTGGCCAGTTTTGCTTATCCCGGCTGGAAACGCTGCCCGGCGCCGGCCGATGTGACCCAGGCGCTAATGATTGCCATTGATGGCCTTGATCTGGTGCGGGCGCAGTTGTTGACCGAGATCGTCTACCGTCCGCGCGACGGCGTGCCCCGGCTGACCGGTTTCGATCTGATCCGCGCCGACATGCAGCAGCGAATCAGTTTTACGTTTGGCGCCAGGTTTGAACAACTGCGTCGTTGGTTGGCCGGGCAGGCCGATCTCGATCTCGATTTGAACGATTTCATCGCCCGGCTGTTCCAGGACATACTGTCCAGGCCGGGGTTTGGATTTTACCGTCATCTCGACGCCGGGCGTGTGACCGAAAATGTGATCGAGTCCATCCTCAAGTTTTGGCGCGTGGTGCAAGGTGTGTGGTCAGAGCAGGACTCGGCGCAGAGCCGCACCCTGGAATATGTCCAGATGGTCGAACAAGGGGTGATCGCGGCGACCTATGTCTCCAATTGGCAGGCCGAAACGGCGGGCGCGGTGGCGATGCTGCCGGCCTACACGTTTTTGATGGCAAATCGGCCGGTCGATGTCCAGTTTTGGCTGGACATTGGCAGCAACGGGTGGTGGGAGCGGTTGAACCAGCCGTTGACGCACCCCTATGTGCTCAGTCGGCGCTGGCCTGAAGAAAAAGTTTGGGGAGACGAGCAAGAGTTTGCCGCCCGGCAAACTGCTTTGGGACGGCTCGTCTTGGGGTTGGTGCGGCGTTGTCGCAAGCAAATCTATTTGGGGGTCGCCAACTTGAGCGAACAGGGCTATGAGCAGCGGGGGCCGCTGTTGCAGGCGCTTCAGCGGATGTTGCGACAGACGCGCGGTCACTTGGGCAGTGTAAACGTAAATCGACTTCCCTGATTCAAATGGCTTTCAACCCAGATGCGCCCGCCGCATGCCTGGACCAGTCCCTGGGTGATGGAAAGTCCGAGGCCAATGCCCTCGTGTTCTCGCGTCAGCGAGTCCTCGACCTGGTAAAAAGCGCGAAAGATGTTTTCAAACTCTTGTTCTGGAATGCCGATTCCCGTGTCCCATACTGAAATCCAGATTTCTTTGCCCTGGTCGCGCGCCTCGACGCCGATGCGTCCCTCGTGCGGCGTGAACTTTATTGCGTTTTGGACCAGGTTGCCCAGGGCCATGTGGATTTTTTGCCGGTCCGAACGAACGGGGGGCAGATTGGGCGGTGTTTTGACCTCGATTTTCAGGGCTTTTTCCGTTGCGGTCGGCTCCAGGTCTTGCAAAACGTCTTCAATCAACTCGCCGACATCAAATGCCGTGATGTCGAGTTGCTGCTCGCCCGTTTGCAACAAACGCATATCGAGCAGCGCGGTGATCAGTTCGCGGAGGCGTAACGCATTGCGAACAATGATTTGCATCCGCTTTTTATGACCCTCGTCCTTGATTTCGTCTGCCAGCAGACCGGCGTGTCCGAGCAAGATCGCGAGCGGCGTGCGCAGTTCGTGGGCGGCAATGTTGATGAATTCGCTTTTGATGTGATCGACTTTTTGCAGTTCGTGGTATGCGCGCTGAATGTCGTCGAAAAGGCGGGCGTTTTGCAGGGCCACGGCGGCCTGACCGCACAGCACCGACAACAGCTCGCTGTCGCCGGCGGCAAAGGTCGCGTCTGCTTCGGATTTGGCCAGGATCAGTGCGCCGACCGGTTGATCCATCGCCAACAGCGGGTTGAACAAGAGGTTGGTCACGCCAAGCGTTTGTGTCAGCTCTTGTGCGTTTTTTTGACCGGCGGGCGGCTGCTGTTTGGCGTCAAAGATGACCTGCGCTCGCTGGTCGAGCAGCTCTTTGATCAGCGGTTCCGGGACGAGTTTTTCGTCCAGTCCAATGTTGGCGCTCAATCTCAGGTGATGATGCCGGTCGCATAACATCAAAACGCCCCGGTCGGCGTCCAATTCATGACAGGTTGTCTGAAGCACCTGGCCGGCCAATTCATCGGGATCGACGTTCGAGATCAGGGTTTTGTTCAATTCAAACAGGGGGACCAGCGCGTTGAGGCGGGCGTTTTCTCGTCGCAGGCGTTCCTTTTCCAGTGCGCGGTTGACTGCCTGGCGGAGGTGGCTGGGTTTGAACGGTTTTTCGATAAACTCGGTAAAGCCGAGTTTGATCGCCTGGATGGCCCGTTCCATCGTGCCAAAGCCGGTCATGACGACACACACGATGTCGGGTTGAAATCCACGGATGATTTGCGCCGAGTCCAGCCCGCTGATCCCCGGCATTTGGATGTCGGTCAGAAAAAGATCAAAGTGCTCTTGTTGGGCGATCTCGATGGCCCGATAGCCATCATCCGCGGTGGTGACTCGATATCCATCTTGTTCGAACACCCGTACACATATCGCGCGGATGTGCGGCTCATCATCGGCGATCAGAATGCGTTCTTTGGTCACCCGACTCCTCCAACGGCAACGCTTTGCACACTTGATGATGCCTGCACCATCGAGGCGTGACGAGCAATCGCGTCAAGATAAGCGTTCAGGGAGATAGGACGAAAAACCGGTCTGGCTCGAAAACCGGGTTTTTGACATTCCCTGAACGCTTTTTTGGCGTTTCTATGACCAGGGTCGATCGCCAGGACTTGGCAAGCAAAACAAACACGCGCTTTGAAAAACAGTGATCGAAGTGAGGCGACCTCTGTTTACCACGTGTGCGAGACGGGCGTTCCTATTCCAGGTTGCGGTACGCTTCGCGTTCAATCCAAGAATCCAGCAACTCGCGCTTGACGCGCCACTGACGACCGACCTTAAAAGCGGGTATTTCGCCGTCTCGCGCCAGACGGCGTACCGTCAACTCGTGCAGGCTGAGGTAGCGCGCCACTTGTTCGATGGTCATGATCTCGCTGACGTCGCGGAAAGGCTTTTCGAGAAAGTCCAGCGCACCCAATTCAAAGGCTTTCTGCACCTCCTGGCTCACGTCATGGCCGCTCATCATGATCACCACGGCGTCGGGCGCAAGCTCTTTGATGTGCTTGAGGGTCTCTACGCCGTCCATTCCCGGCAGTTTGACATCCAAGAAAACCAGGTCGTATTTTTGGGCCTTGACCTTTTCGACGGCATCATATCCATCTGCGGCCACGGTGACTTCTTGCGGGCCGCCGAGCAGTCGTTCAAATAAATATCCAACATCTTGATCGTCATCTATAACGAGTACATTGAATTCTTTGTTTTCTTCAGTCATGTTTTGCTCCCTGTGATTGTGAAAAAGTTCAAGTATACTTTTCACATTATACACGATCACTTTTGTCCTGTCAATGTATCATGTAATCGACCGTAGGCAACCATCTTTGTGCATCTCGTCTTCTCGCGTTTGTTTCGCTGGTTGGCGGGTATTGGAACCGCAGACAATCGCAGACAACCGCAGACAACCGCAGATTGCTACAAATTGGTTCTAACCAAAGGGCGATTTGGCAGAGTTTCAAGCGGGTGTGTTTCAAATGGTTTGGGCGGCCGGCCATTCCATCTGCGCCTGCCGGATCGCCAGATCCGGCAGGCGAACAAGTGGGGCTTGTAATGGATGGACTGACGTGATACAATACCATAGATATAATCGTTGCGTCGATGCGCCGCTTGGGGCGCCTGGGTTTTTGTTTGGGGGTGGAGCAATGTCAAAATCATATCGGTGGCTATGGGTATGCGGAGCGTTGTTACTCGTGCTGGCGGCGGCGGGGTGTATGTCACGGCAGACGCCTGTTCCATCCCCGACGTCCGGGCCGCCCGTCAAGGTTGCCAGTTGGACGCAGACGACGGTAAGCGATTTCGAGGCGGGGCAGTTGGAGCAGGTTTGGGTTGGCGATGCCGGGGGCGGCGAGTTGCGTCTGCCGGACGGCGCGGCGCAGGGCGTTTACACATCGACCGTGGTGACGGCCAATTTTCCGTTCAACGCCATCGTCGCCCATTGGAAGGCCGACTCGTTGCCGGGCAGCGACGTTCAAGTCGAGCTGCGGTTCGATACCGGGGCGCAGGGATGGTCGTCCTGGCAGGCGATCGCGGATGCCGAGTGGTCGCCAGAGAAGGAACAATTTTACCCCGAAACGCCGATCCTGGTTCTAAAAGGCGTCCGTTTTCAATACCGGGTTACATTGTCAACGTTGGCCGGCGTCGAGGCGCCCGTTTTGTACGAGATGACGCTCACCTATTTCGACTCGTCGGCCGGGCCGACGACGATGCAGGCCAAAATGTTTACCCAGATGGAGATAGCGACGGAGCAGGGCGTGTCGGGGCCATCGATCATTACCCGCGCCGGTTGGGGCGCGAACGAAAGTTATCGCACCTGGACGCCGGAATACCGGACCGTCCACAAGATCGTCGTGCATCATACCGTGACATCGAACGATTATGACGAGATGCAAGGCGCGGCCTGGGTGCGGGCGATTTATTATTATCATGCCGTGACGCGCGGTTGGGGTGACATTGGCTACAATTACCTGGTCGATAAATACGGCAACATCTATCAAGGTCGATACGGCGGGCCGGGGGTTGTGGGCGGCCATGTGTACAGTTTCAATTATGGCACGATGGGCGTTGCCGTCATTGGCACGTATGGCAACTATCGGGGCAGCATCGAGCCGACCCCGGCGTCGTTGTCGGCGTTGGCCGATTTGAGCGTGTGGGAGGCCAGCCGCAGTTACATTCACCCCTTGCACAGCGCACTGTTTCGGAACGAGATGCTCCCTAATTTAGGCGGGCACCGCGATTATCCACCTTTTACTACGTCTTGCCCCGGCGATTTGCTTTATGCTGCGCTGCCGGCGCTGCGCCAATCGGTGTGGGAGCGGCTGTCGGCGCACGTGCCCAGGTACGGCGTCGAGTGGTTGGACTGGGATCGCCTGCCCGAGTCGCCGCTCCAGGCCGGCGAGACGTACTATATCAACGTGCGCGTGCGCAATACCGGTTGGTTCGATTGGCCGTCGGAGGGAAAAAATGCGGTGCGGCTGGGCTATCACTGGCTGGACGCGAACGGGCAGCCCGTCGTCCAGCCGCCCGAAGACGATCGCCGCACCCCGCTGGCGCAAGCGATCTCTTTTGGCGATATTTATGGTTGGGAAGCGGCGCCGGTGACGACGCCGAGGACGCCCGGTACTTTTACGCTGGTTTGGGACCTGGTTCACGAAGGCGTAACCTGGTTTGACGACGCCGGCGGTCAGACGCTCGAAATGACGGTCGTGGTCGGCGTGGCGGCGACTGCGACCCCGGCCTCTGATTTTGGGGTGATCCAAAATGGCGGGTTCGAGGATGATGGGGGATGGACGATTTACGAGACGGCTTATCCGGCGCGTTACGTCGACCGCCCCCGGCGCAGCGGCGGCCGCGCGCTGCAAACCGGCATCGAAACCGGCGCCGGCAACATTTTCAGCTATTCTTCGGCCGAGCAGACTTTTGTCGTGCCTGCGGCGGGCGATGCGACGTTGAGTTATTGGTACCAGGCGCGGGTCGACAATGGCGATTATGCCTATATTTATCTGCGTCCCGAGGGGGCAAACTGGCAGGTGCTCAAAAGCATCAAGCGAGATGTGCCGGACTGGAGTCAGGCCACCCATGATCTCGGCGCTTATGCCGGTCGGCGGGTGACGCTGCGTTTTGGCACCTATAACAATGGGCGCGGCGGCGCGTCAATGATGGCGGTGGATGATGTGCGGCTGGGGGCGTCGGCGCCAACGGCAACGCCCGCACCGGCGGCGACATCGACGCCCACGTCGACACCAACGCCCGCGCCGCCAACTGCGACCGCGACCCCGCTCCCGACCGCGACCCCGACTGCGTCGGCTTGCAGCGAGTTGGCCGTAAATGGCGATTTTGAGACCGATGATGGTTGGAGTGTGGCTAATACGCCGCACAAGGCGCGTTTTACGGATGCGTTGGTTTATACCGGCGCGCGTTCGCTGCAACTGGGCATTGCCGATCGGACGCAAAACCGGTTTACCTATTCATCCGTCGAGCAACAATTCAGCGTCCCGGCCGGGCGCAAGGCGACGTTGGTTTTTTGGTACAATATGGTGGACAGCGGCGGCGGCGGCGATTACGGCTATTTTGTCATTCGCCCGCAAGGCGGTTCGTGGCGGGTGTTGCGCATTGTCAGCGCGCCCACGGCAGGATGGACTCGCTTTGAGGTCGATGTGAGCCATTATGCCGGCAAGTCATTTAGCTTGCGTCTCGGAACCCGTAATGACGGCGGCGGCGATGGCGCCGCCACGGTGATGTATATCGATGCTTTATCGCTCCTGGCGTGCCGGCGGTGATTTTGGGGCGTGTTGCTGGTCGCCATACGCTCTGCCATTGCGAGTTTTTCAGCAACGCTGGAATCCACATTGCACACGGGATAATAGTCTGGTATAATGAAAACGTCGTTTCGCGGTGTCGATCTGTTTTGGCCAAGTAAGCCACCCTACACATTTGACTTTGGCCGGCGCAAAATCAATTTAGGGGGCAACCA
>CAYZYE010000113.1:0-5789 GCA_964481205.1 uncultured Anaerolineae bacterium
CTCGGCGACCGCGCCGATCACTTGCAGAATGTCAATGTTCACCGGGCAAGCGTCAATGCACCGCCCGCATCCGACACAGCCCAGCGGGCCAAAATCGTCGGGATAATACATAAACTTGCAATAAAAACGATTCCGTAAGCGCGCGTGCTGCGTGGGACGCGGGTTGTGCCCGCCGGCGATGCGTCGATACGTCCCCGACGTACAGGCATCCCAGGCGCGCAGCCGCTCAACCACCTGCACGCCCGGCCTGCGCGACACGACCTCGTCGCGCACGTCAAAACAACGGCAGGTTGGGCAGACAAAGGTGCAGGTGCGGCAGCTCAAGCAACGTTCACTGAGCCGTTGCCAGAAAAGGTCGTCAAACCGCGCCTTCCACTCGGCGGTGGGGCGAAGCGACGGCAGCCCCTCGGCCAATTTGGGCGCCGGCAGATCGACCGCTTGCTCGCTGCCGGGCATACCGGCGGCCAGTTTTTCGCCTTTGGCGCTGATCACCTGCACGGCATACCCGCCATCGACCTCGGTCAGCAGTATGTCCAGCCCGTCGGTGCTGTTTGGCGCGCCGCCGACCACAGTGCAAAAGCAACTGTCCCACATCTGCGGGCAAGCCAGACCAATCAACGTCGTCGCCGCCCGGTGCTGCTCGTACCGCCCATCGCCCGGCTCTTGGTCCAAAAAGAGAGCGTCGATCGCCAGCGCGCCACGCGCATCGCAGGGGCGCACGCCGAACAGAACCTGGGGCGCCGGCGCGGGCATTTCATCTATTTTGACCTCGTCACCCTGCTCGATGGTCAAAACCGCCTCGGTGGCCGGGAACAGCCACGTCTTGGGCGACATGTCGGTGCGTTCAAAACCCCAGGCAATGTCGCCGCTGCCCGTCACCTTTTGATAACAAAGTTTGCCTCCGTTTTTGACCGGCGCAATCAGGGAGAGCTTGAGGGCCAGGGCGTCCAGCCAATCGTCGAGTTGAGCTTGTGTCAATAATTTCATCCTTTACCCTCCCTCACAATCGCAGCCGTTCTTCGGGGTCAAACGTCGCCAGCGGCGGCGCGGTCTGCGGGTCATCGCCGGTGCGGTAGCCGAACAATGCCTCTACCTCTTTGGCCAGTTTGCGATTCAACTTGCTCAGTGGAATCTCCATCGGGCACACCGCCTCGCAGGCATCACAACCCACACAGCGACCGGCCAGGTGAAAAGCGCGCATGACGTGGAAAAAGTGCTTTTCCGGCAGTTCAAGCGCAATGCTCGTCCAGTGCGGATCGACCTGCTCGGCCACGCACTCGAAACAATAACAGCCCGGACACGCCTGCCGGCAGGCATAGCAGCGAATGCAGCGGTCGAATTCCTTGGCCCAATAGGCCAACCGCTCGGCCGGCGACCAGCCTTCCATCTCGACAATGTCGGCGTAATCGTCCTCCGCCGTCGGCACCTCGATCGGCTCATCGGCCTCGATCAACACGTCATAGACAACCGGCACGCGCTCCTGGCAAAACTGGCACGCCAACCGGGGCTGACCGTTAATCTCGGTGCCGGCGCAAGTCAGGCCGATCACCTTGACCTTTTCGCGCACGATCTGCTGCTCATACATCAACAAATTGAGCGCGCGCGCGTCGCAAGGCCGCACCACCACCCCCACCACCGGCGCGGGCACGCCGCGTCGAGGGGAGTGCTTGTAATTGTGCAAGTACGTCACCAGGTTGAGGTTGCAATCAGCGCCCCACACCAGCCGCTCGACGTCGTCGGCCTCGTAAACGAACGCCGGACGCACCACGCCGCGCGGGCCGCGCTCATAGCCGATTACAAAGGCCACCTCGCCGTTTTCCAGGTATTGTCGCGCCGCGTCGCGAATTCGTTGCTCCATCACGCTCATCCCACCACCTCCTGAACGGCCCCGGTTTGACGTGTGCGCTTGAGCGGCGCCGGCCCCAATGCGCGAACCCGTTCGGTGAACGTCGATACCACATCGGCAAACTTTTTTCCTTCCGACGCCGACACCCAGTCCACAAACAGGCGGTCAGATTCGAGACCGGTGAATTCGATCAGGCGGTGCATCAGCGCATATCGCCGCTGGGCGAAATAGTTGCCCTGCTGATAATGGCAGTCGCCGGGATGGCAGCCCAACACCATCACCCCATCCGCGCCATCCTGAAAGGCCTTGATCACGAACAGCGGATCGACGCGCCCCGAACAGGGCACGCGGATAATGCGCACGTTTTGCGGATAACTGGTGCGGCTGGTACCGGCCAGGTCGGCCCCGGCATAACTGCACCAATTGCACAAAAAGCCGACAATTTTGGGTTCAAATGTGCTCTCTGACGCCATAGACACTCCTATGCAAATAACGAACGGCAAATCACGCCCATTCCAGTTGGAGCAGCGCCTCCATCTGGGTCAAAATCTGCGTGTCGGTAAAACCGCGCAGCGAGATCGCCTTGCCTCGACACCCGGCCACGCACAGCCCACAACCCTTGCACAACGCCTCATTGATCTCGGCGACCATCCGTCCCCTGTTTTCAACCAGACTCGGCGCGCCGTAGGGACACACGGCCACACACAACCCGCAGCCGACACAGTGCAACGTGCGCACCTCGGCGACGGTCGGCACCACCTCGACATATTCCTGACTGAGCAGACCCAGCGCCTGCGACGCCGCCGCGCTGGCGTGCGCCACCGTGTCGGGGATGTCGCGCGGCGCCTGGCACGCTCCGGCCAGATAAATGCCATCGGTGTTGCTGTCGACGGGACGCAGTTTGGGGTGCGCCTCCAGGAAAAAGCCGTCCTTGTCGCGGGTGACGTGCAGCGTGTGCGCCACCTGTTCTGCGCCCGCCGATGGCACGACCGCCGTTGCCAGGATGACCATATCGACCGGCAAGCTGATCGGGCGTCCCAGATCGGTGTCCTCGGCGCGGACGATCAGGCGACCATCCTCGCCCGGCGAAACCTGCGCACCGCGCCCACGCACCATGACCACGCCTTCGCGCTGAATGCGCTCGTAAAATTCTTCATATCCCTTGCCAAAAGAGCGCATATCCATATAAAATTCAAAGACCTCGGCGTGCGTCTTTTCCTCGATCAAGTGCGCCAGCTTGAGCGAATACATGCAGCAGATGCGCGAACAATAGGGTTGGTAATGCTCGTCACGGCTGCCGACACAGTGCATCAGCGCCACGCGCCTGGGGTGTTCGCCGTTGCGCATGACAATGTCGCCGCCGGTTGGGCCGGAAGCGTTGGACAGTCGCTCGATCTCTAGCCCGGTATAAACCTCTGGGTAAACGCCATAGCCATATTCGAGCATCGGCGTCGGGTCCCAGGTATCAAATCCGGTGGCGACGACGATCGCCCCCACGTCGATTTCGATCAGCTCATCCTCCATATCGTGATGGATGGCGCCCACGCCGCACGCGCCGACGCAGGCCATACACTCGGAGCAGACGCCGCAGGAGAGGCAACGCTTGGCCTCGGCGACCGCCTGCGCTTCGCTGAATCCCAGATTGACCTCGTCAAAGCCGTCGCGCTCGTCAAGCGAGCTGTGC
Organism: uncultured Anaerolineae bacterium; assembly: GCA_964481205.1. GTDB lineage: Bacteria > Chloroflexota > Anaerolineae > JAFGEY01 > JAFGEY01 > CAYRXM01. Next base: position 3,531 of record CAYZYE010000113.1, read on the forward strand.
GGCATTTTGAGGCGCGGGCTGCGATCCCACTCGGCCGGCTCGTAATAGTCAATGTCCGAGGTATCGACCGGCCCGACCGTGCGTCCCAGGGCCACGTCTTCGCCCAGCAGATAGCGTTTGATCGACTCGACCGCGCGGTGCGCCGCCCCAACCGCCTCAACCACCGAGGCCGGGCCGCTGACCGCGTCGCCGCCGGCAAAGACGCCGGGCAGGTTGGTTTGCAACGTCGCCTCGTCGGCCACGATCCAGCCGCGCCGCGTGCGCTCGACTCCTTTGATTTCCTCGTCAAGCGCCTGGCCAATGGCAATGATCACCGTATCAACCGGCAGGTCAAAAACGTCGCCCTCGATTGGCACCGGACGGCGGCGGCCGCTCTCGTCCGGCTCACCCAGTTTCATCCGCTGGCACTTGATCGCCGCCAGCACGTCGCCTTTGCCCAAAATCTCGACCGGCGTCGCCAAAAAGTGAAATTTGATGCCTTCTTCTTCCGCTTCCTCGATCTCCCAGTCGTTGGCGGGCATCTCGGCGCGGGTACGACGGTAGAGGATGGTCACTTTTTTGGCGCCAATGCGCCGCGCCGTCATCGCCGAGTCGATGGCGACGTTGCCGCCGCCAATGATCACCACCCGCTCGCCGACCTTGGGCATGTCGGCGCCTTGGCCTTGCAGTTGGGCCAGGTTGAGTTGACGCAGGTACTTGGCGCCGTGCAGCACGCCGCCAAGCTCTTCGCCAGGAATGTTCATTTGCATGCTGCCATGCGTGCCCACGCCGAGGAACACGGCGTCATAGTCGCGGCGCAGCGCGGCCAGGCTTGGCCCCGACTCGGCCTCGCCGTCCATCTTGACCGGTGTGTTCAGGTAAAGGTTGACGTTGGGCGAAGCGGCAATGTCGTCGATCTCGCGCTGCAAAATGTTTTCCGGCAGGCGGTAGCGCGGGATGCCCACGGCCATCATGCCGCCGGCGACGGGCAGCGCCTCAAAAATGTCGCACGCCGCGCCCAGGCCGGCCAGATCGCGCGCGGCGGTCAGCCCGGCCGGCCCCGCGCCGATCACGGCCACCTTTTTGCCGGTCAGCGATGTTTCTTTGACGATCTCTCGCGCCTTGGGCGGCGACGTGACCTCGGGATGCGCGGTCACCCAGTCGGCGGCAAAGCGCTTGAGGAATTCGATCGACACCGGCTCGTCTTTGTCGCCTCGACGGCAAGCCACCTCGCACGGGTGATGGCAAACGCGCCCGCACACGCCGGGGAAAGGCATTTGTTCCTGAATCAGGTCATACGCCTCGCGGAAACGCCCCTCGGCGATCAGGGCCACATAGCCCTGTACGTGGATGCCGGCCGGGCAGGCGTTCTTGCACGGAGCGACGCCGCGCTTGTCGATCACAAAAGCATTGGGCACAGCTTGGGCAAAAGAGCGATAGACAGCGGTACGTTCTGCCAATCCTCGTTCAAACTCACTCGGCACACTGACCGGGCAGACATCGGCGCAATCGGAGCAGCCGGTACACGCGCTCTCGTCGACATAGCGCGCCTTGCGCCGCACGGTGACGGTAAAGTTGCCGATATAGCCATCGACCTTGTCCACCTCGCTGTAACTGAGCAAGTGGATATTGGGGTGTCCTCCCGCGTCGACCATCTTGGGCGTGAGGATGCAAGCCGAGCAGTCGAGCGTGGGAAAGGTCTTGTCGAGTTGGGCCATGTGCCCGCCGATGGAGGGATCGCGTTCAACCAGGTAGACCTGGACGCCGGCGCGGGCGATGTCGAGTGCCGTCTGAATGCCGGCCACACCGCCGCCAACGACCATTGCCGCTTTGGTCACGGGTACGCGCTGCGGGAACAACGGATCGTGCCAGGCCACGCGCTCTACCGCCGCCGCAACCAGGTCGATGGCTTTTTGCGTCGTCATCTCTGAGGCGGGGTGCGCCCAAGAGCAGTGTTCGCGCAAGTTGGCTACTTCGAGCAGGTAGGGGTTGAGACCCACGTCAGACAACATGGCCCGCCAGGTGCGCTCGTGCATGCGCGGCGAGCAAGCCGAAACGACCACGCGGTTGAGATCGTACTTGACAATGTCCTCTTTGATCCCCGCCTGCCCCGGCCCTGCGCAGGTGTACTTGTTGTAGCGGGCGACAATGACGTTTTTGAGCTTGCCGGCGGCCTCGGTGACGGCCGGTACATCGACTGTTCCGGCGATGTTGCTGCCGCACATGCAGACATACACACCAATGCGAGGTTTATCCCGGTTCATAAAGCGATCTCCTTTT
>CAYZYE010000113.1:5889-12712 GCA_964481205.1 uncultured Anaerolineae bacterium
TAACCAATTGGAACCAACTCTCCTTCTCGTTCCAGGTAAAGTGCGAAATCGCTGCCCTGGTCTAAATCGATCAGATCAACGGGGTAATCCAGTTCAAGCACCAGTTTACCCAGAATATCAAAGAATGTTCCTACCGGGCACCCCCTGATTGCCAAATCGATGTCTGATGATGCGTGGGATTGGGCTGTAGCGAGTGAACCAAAAAGAAAGACATCAGTGCAACCAGCGTCTCGGAGGATCTTGATGGCCCGTTCGATGTTTTTTTGATAGCCTGGAAAAAATTGGATGTTCTCGCTCATCTTGCATATCCTACAACATACGCGCCAGCCGCCGGATGTGCTTTTTTTCCTCGTCAACGACCTTTTGCACAAATTCTTGCTGCGCTGCCGGGACGGTATCTCGCAGGTCGTAAAAGAACAACAAGGTTTCTTTTTCAAAGTTCATCGCCTTGCGGATGGCGCTTTGCTCGTCTGCCACCTCTTCCGCTGCGGCGAGCGCCTTGTCGGGGCCTTCAAAGAAGGCGCTTTGCACCGTACCCTCGAGGTATTTCATATATTCGTCCCACTCGGCGTCGGTCATCATTGGATAATCCTGGACGCTTTGCGACAGTTTGGCAAAGATTTGATAGTGGGTCATTTCTTGTTCGGCCAGGTCTTGAAAAAGCGCCTGTACCTCTGGCGTTCCGGCCTTTTTCGCCACGGCGCGATAGTAGGCCTCGCCGTTTTGCTCCAACTGCATTGCCAGATCGATGATGTCCCTGGCCTTGAGAAAAGCCATGATGAACCTCCTAAAATATCACCTTGAAAACAGGTTCTCTTATCCCGCAGCATTGCACAAAATATCATAAATCATTTTTGCAATCTGTCTTGTTTGCTCATTTGTTCTATGAAAATGGATTTCAGTTTGATATTTGGGCCACTGTCCCGTGCTGTGACGTACAAGATATACAACCTCGGCCTCAATCGCTTCTATTTGTTTTCGATCCTCTTTTTGAAAGCACCAGATAAACAAATCAACCCGGTCTAGTTTCCTTGCCCATTCGTAGCCATGATACCCGTGCTTTCCTGTGGCCTTGAGACCATCATGCAGACGTTCTCCTATCGAACGGACGGTTTGCCCAAAATAGACAATGTCACCTGATGGGCTTTTTACCGCATAGATTTTTGAACCATGTTGCGTAACCGGTCTTTGAAATGTACGAACAGATTTACCTGCCAATTTAATGCCAGAAATCTCTGTCCCTCCTGATACATCTTGCAGTTTGATAGAATATTGAACAAGCGGTGGAACTTTACAGATTTTCAATAGATTCGAGCACGATCTGCGAGATGTCGATGGCGCGCACGCGGATTTTGTTCTTGCGCGCGCCGTTGAACAGGGTGCGCATACACTGCTGGCAAGCCGAGACGACGTACTTGGCGCCGGTGGCCTGCGCTTGCAGCAGCCGCCGCCGCGACGCCTCGGTAACGGTGTCCGGCGAGAACGTTTCCACGTTGCCCCCACCGCCGCAACACAACGAATTCTGGCGGTTGCTGGCCATTTCGCGCAGCTCGAGGCCGGGAATGCTGTTCAACACGTAGCGCGGCTGATCATAGACGCCGCTGCGCTTGCCCAGGTCGCACGGGTCATGATAGGTAACAACGCGCTCGACCGGCCCCAACTCTAGTTGCCCGGTTTCGATCAAGCGCGCCATGTACTCGGTGGCGTGCAGTATTTCCAGATCGTCGGGGAAATCGGCGAGTATTTCGGGATAGATGTGTTTCCAGGTGTGGTAGCAAGAGGCGCAGGTCGAAACCAGAATTTTGGCCCCGGTGGCGCGCACGCGCTCCAGGTTGTGGACGGCCAGATCGTGCATCTTGTCGCTCATACCGCTGGTGTACAGCGGAAAGCCGCAGCACCATTCTTCGCCGCCGAGCATGGTAAAATCGACGCCGCTGCGGCCCAGTATTTGCACCATCGCCTGGGGAATTTTATAGGCCATCGGGTAAAAGGAAGAGACGCAGCCCACATACCACAACACATCGGCCTTCCTTTTGAGTTCGCCCAGGCCATCGGCCAGGTTTGAACTCCAGATCAAGCGCGATTCGTTGTCGTCGCCTTTCATATTGTGCGACTGGACGATCATTTCGCTCATCATACTCAGCGCGCGCGGCGGCTCTTGCACTTGCTCGCCGATCACCCACTCGCGGATCTGGCGCATGCTTTCGGAGACGGGGATGCCGCGCGGGCAGCGGATGGTGCAGCTGTTACAAGCCGTACACAGCCAAAAAGTGCTGGAACGGGCGATTTCCTCTTTGAGGCCCAGGGAAACCATGCGCCACAATTGGCGCGGGGGAACATCCATGGCAAAATAAGTGGGGCAAGAAGAACTGCATGTGCCGCACTGAATGCACGTCGCCAACTTGGTGGCGTCAAAGCCTTTTTCCCGGGCAAAATCGAGGTCAATGACATCCTGGTTGATCTCAAAAACGCGCTCTTGACTCATCATCCCTCCAAAAACAAGTTGCCGCCTCTCGATGCCGAGTAGCACAAAACGCGCTCCGCATAAAGACAAAGCCACAATAACACAAGCGATATAGATGATCGATCACATCATCCATATCGCTTGTATGTTGGATAAGACACTGCCAGTCGTTGAAATCGCCATAGATTTTTTGCGCTCAGTGTGCAGAGTATGTTGTGTTTATGGTATTAGAGAATTTGTCCTAGTATGCCACATAAATGCCGTCTTGTCAAATAAAGAGTTGGATCGCCGATCCGGCTGCCTCCTGGACAAATTTGGCGACGCCGACGACCGCTTCCACCTCATCGATCAGGTCTTGACGGTCAATTTCCATCACGTCCATGCTCATCTTGCAGGCCAAAAAGTGTACATCGAGATCGAGCAGCGTCTGGCGCAGTTCGTCCAACGTCGTCACGCCCTTGTCGGACATCATCTTTTTGAACATCCAGCGCCCCGCGCCGCCAAAATTGAACCTGGACGGCCCCAGCCGCCCCAGGCCGCCCCGGTTCATCAGCCCCATCATTTTGCCCATCAGGCCTTTGCCGGTGAGGTTGCCTTTTTGAATGGCCTTGAGACCCCAAAAGGTGAAAAATAACGTTGTGTCCATCCCCGCGGCGGCGGCGCCGGTGGCGATGATAAAGGCAGCAAAGATTTTGTCCATATCGCCGCTAAAGACGACGATCGTGGCTTTGTTTTCTGCCATCCCGGCCTCCTATGCTTTTTTGACGTAATATTTGATAAATCCGTCTGCTTGTTCGGTACCCAAAAATTCGTTGCCGGTCTGCACGCACCAGGCGGGAATGTCGGCCTGCGCGCCTTCGTCATCGGCTTGAATTTCCAACACCTGGCCGGCCTCCATTTTGCGCATGTTCTTGGCCAAAAAGGCGATCGGCATAGGGCACAATTGCCCAATCGAGTTTTGAACTTTGTCTGCTTGCATTTTACGCTCCTCTTGCTAGAATATGTTCCAAATCATAACCACGGCGCAACATTGTGTTGCTCGACCAGTTCCACAAAACCATCGTAACCGATTACTTGAATCCCGTCCAGCACCTTGCCGATCCCCCGTGCTTCCAGGTCGGCGTCGAGTGCGTAAACGGGATGGTTTTCCAGGGCGCCGGTCACGGTTGGCGCGCTCTTGGCGCCGGGCGCAGCGGCGTACACGCCATCTTCGTAGAGCAAAATGGGCGCGCCGCCGGGGGCAATGCGCAGCACCGAGTCCAAAATGTTTGTGCTCGGGGATTTGTTGACTGTATACAACATGTTTTTTCTCCTCAGAACGGCAACACTTTGGTTGCTTTTTCCAAAATATCGGCGATCTGCGCGCCATTGACCAACTCGACATCGATCACCAAATCGTCCGTCGTCAGGCCGCGTTCGGCCAATGACGCATCATGAACATAAAATTTTTCTACGTCAAAGTCCTTGAGCATTGGAAAACCATCGCCCAGGGGCTTCATATCCAGTTTTTCCGGGGCCTGGTTTTTGAGCAGTGTGTACACGCCGTCGTCGATAAACACAACGTCAATATCCATCTCGAATACGGCAATGCCCATCAGTGTTCGAAACCCCTCGGCGGTGTACACGCTGCCGTAGGGAGCTTTACGCATCAGAACAGCTACTTGATCCATCATCTCTCCCCTGTCAATCACCAAAAGTCACGAAACGGTCGGCGGCGCGCAAATATTCGACCAGCGACCCCAGCCCCGACATGCGCGTGTGTTCGACCTTGAGGTTGGGGCGCAGGCCACGGAACTTGGCGCAGGCGGTGCAGGCCACAATGTCGATGCCTTGCTCGCCAAACTCTTGAAAACGTTGGGCAATGTTGCGCTCGCCCGGCGGCTTGATAAATTTGTTGAGATTATTGACCGCATCGGTATACATAAAGATGCCGATAATCTCGTGCCCGCGCGCCAGCGCCGCCTTGATAAAATGATAGGCCGAGTCTGCCGCCTGGTGCTGATACGGCCCTTCCAGAATCATCACACCGATCTTGATCAATCTATGCCTCCTGTTCGACTATAAATAAGGCGGAGCGCTCAGCTCCCCGCCCAAATAGTGTTCGACCGCCTGACGAACGGTCAATGTCTCATCGGCCAGAGCGACCTGGATCGCCAGCGCGCGCAGCGCCGTGCAGCATTCGGGCCGAATTTGCGGCGTAATGACCACCGTCGCGCCGCTCCTGGCCGCAGCGCGGACGGCGTTGACGCTGGCCTGAGCAAATGAATCTGCCGGCCGGACGCCAATGATCTCGAATTCCATCGTCTGGGGATCGACCAACACAAAGGATGTGCATGGCTCGCCTCTGGCCGCCAGCGTCGCGTCGAGGCCGTTGCCGTGCGCTGCGACGGCGATTTTTCCCGGTTGCGGCGGGTATTCGACCAGCGACTCGTGGCCGTCGGTGGTATACATTTCCACCGCCTGCCGCACCGTCATCCGCTCGACGCCAGACACGACCTCGATGCCCAAATTTTCCATCGTCCGGCGGCAAATATCCTTGATATATCCGGTCACAACCACTTCGACGCCCTGGCTGGCAACGGCGCGAATGGCGGCCAGACTTATTTTGGACGGATCAAGCTGCTCCGGCGGCACCGAGACCGCGACGCAGTCCATCGTTTCCGTATCGACGACCACAAAATGCGTACATAGACCAAAAGGGGTGCCCGTCCAGGCGTCCAGCGATGTGCCTTGCGACGACACGGCTATCTTCATGGCAATCTCCTCTCTAGCTTGAAGGTGATTGGATCAGACCGGCATCGGCGGCCAACTGGGTGGACAAAATAGCTCTCATCATATCGATAACCTCAATAATACGCCGGTCGGTCAGCGTGTACAAGATCGTCGTCCCGTCGCGCTCGGCATGAACCAACTCGCGTTCGCGCAGCACGCGCAAATGGCGAGACACGGTTGACTGGGGAATGTTCATCGCTTCGGCGATCTCGTTGACAAAACGCCCTTGTTCGGCCAACAAGTACAGGATCAAAATCCGTTTGGGATCGGCCAGCGCATAGCACACGCGCCGGTGCAACAAGTCGATCTCTTGTTCAAAATTTGAAATGTTGATCATAAATCCATACTTTCATATATTCGCACATACGAATATGCGCACATTATAACACAAAATTTTTCGGCGCGCAAATGTCTTTGCCTGATCGAGCCTCGGAATAGGGATCCCGAGGCTGCGGACTGGACAAACCCGAAACGTGGCCGCGGAATCCCCATTCTGTCGCCACCACTAACCCTCAAATTGAAATGCCCCTTGCCTGGAATCTATCCGCCAAGTAGGATGGCATCCCTATGCCGTCCGCCGCGCATAGGGATGCGCGGCTACGGGAGCGATTTTTCGGACAGGCTCTTAATGCGCCGCAATCAAGGCCCGGTAGGCGATGCGCAAAGCCCGCGCCAGCCCCGGGCTGCGATAGCGATCGCCGAAATTGGCCGGAACGCTGCGCTGCAAATCTGCGCTGCCGTCGATAATGTCGGCCAATATGTTCAGATACGCGATCTGGGTTTCTCCCGCATACCAATGCACCGTAGCCACAACCTGGCCCACGTAATCGCCAAATCCGGCGTTTTTGATCGCCCGCTTGATGATCGTCGTATTCGTCATCCCGGATGGGTCGGCCAACGCGGCCCGCTCCCATGCATAGCCGTTCAAATGGCAGGCCGCGTCGGCGACGTTTTGCCGCAGGTCGCTTTCGGTATCTTGATAGACCAACGTATAACAACGTCCAGCTTTGGGTGTCACCCCCATCACGCCGTGGTCGGCGACCATGTTGCTGAACGATCCTTGCGATTCGAGCGCGGCAATGCCCAGCAAAATGGTCACCGGGAGTTTGCCGTGGCTCTGATGGGCCGCGTCTCGAATGATCCAGATGCGTCGCTCGCGATCTCGTTCCTCCGCTTCAGTCATCCGAACAGGCATGGTCAACATGGGCAGCGCAGGCGTGCTGGTGGGCAAAAGGGTGGGCGTCGAAGAAGGGCCGGCCGTCGGCGTGTGCGTGGGCGGCCGCGTCGGCGCCGCCGTCGAGGTGGGCGTCACCGTCCAGGTTGACGGATAGGTCAATGAAGCGGTGGGGAAAACAAGAGCACGAGGCGAGGCGGCCGGAAGGGGCTTGGGGCCGCGATCAAGGAAATAGGGATAAAAAATTCGTCCCACAACGCTTGCCAGGACGAAATTTGCGCCAACCAACAAGACCAGGAGCGCCGTTTTTTGTCGATCGGACAAACCTTTCAACCCACTCAATTGGACTGACTCCACTGTAGGGCTGTTCAATTCTAATTCGTGACTAAAGTCACCGCTGGTGAGGACTCGTC
>CAYZYE010000114.1:0-12650 GCA_964481205.1 uncultured Anaerolineae bacterium
ACCGCGTAACTCTTGTCTCTAGTTTTTCAGTGTCCTCCCAGGCTAATGGGATATTTGGTTGTGTTTCATTTCCCGCCCCCGGGCCGCCCAAGTCATTTGAAACGCACCATCTATTGGCTCTGCGACCCGGCGTTTTCTGCGGTTGACGGGGGCGAAAGTGGCAGGTCAAAATAAAATGTGCTGCCCTGCCCCGCCTCGCTCTCGACGCCGACCTGCCCGCCCAGTTTTTCGACGATGCGCTTGACGATCGACAATCCCAGCCCATGTCCTTGGGCGCGGGTCTGATCGAGCCGCGTAAATTGGGAAAAGAGGCGCGCTTGTTCTTCTGGCGACAGACCGGCGCCATTGTCGCGCACCCAAAAACGCGCCGCGCCGCCGTGCCGGAGAACGGTGGCTCCCAACTCGATGCGCGGCGGTGTTCCGCCATATTTGAGCGCGTTGCTGATGTAATTGGCCCATACCTCTTCGACCCACGGCGCATAGCCGATGGCCGTCGGCCATTCGGCCGGCGCAATCATCTCTGCCTGACGTTCGTCCCATTGATCGGCAAAGCGGCGCTGCGCCTCCCGGACCACGGCCGACATGTCGAGCGGCCCGGTTTCCACGTCTTCGAACTGGCGTATGCTGGCCAGCAGCAGCAATTCGTTGATGATGCTGGTCATCTTGCGCCCCGATTGTGTGATCACGCCCAGGCTCTTGGTCAACTTGGCCGGCGTCATCTTGTCATAGCGCTTTTCGAGCAGCGAGCTGTATCCGATCAGCGAGGTCAATGGCGTTTTGAGGTCGTGAGCGACGGTATGCGCAAACGCATCCAGTTCGGCGTTGCGCGCTTCCAACTCGATGGCCTGTTGTCGCAGCGCCGCCTGGGCTTGTTCGCGCTCGGCGATTTCTTGTTGCGCCAATTCGTAGAGTCGGACCTGGCGGATGGCGACGGTCATCAAGGCGGCGATCTCGATGGCGATTGAAATGTGCTCGGCGGTAAAGGCCTGGGGGTGGTGCGCTTCTAGATCGAGAATGCCCACCAGCTCGCCCGACACAAACAAGGGGATGACCACAAAGGCGCGCACGCCCTCGTCGTACAGGGCCTGTTGGATGGGTGAACGAACGGCCAGCGCGTCCAGGTCGGCGATCCCCCATACGTGTCCCTGACGCAGCACTTTTTCGTCAAACATTTGCTGGCGCGCATCCATATCAACTTGCGACATCGCGCCGGTGCTCGCCTCGGAGGCCAATTGTCTCACCTGACCCGGTCCGGTCACGGCGACGATCATTGCGCGTTGGCACGGGATCAGCTGCCGGATACGTCCCACCGTGGCCAGGGCAATGTTTTCCGGCGATTGCGCGGCCAAAATGGCTTGATCGATGTCGTGCAAGATTTGCAGGCGCGCCATATAGGTGCGCAGCGTCTTTTCGGCCTGTTCCTGCTGCGCGACTTTGCGCTGCAACTGGGCATTGAGCGCGTCCAGTTCAGAGATCAGCGCCTGCTTGGCGGCGACCTCTTGTTCGAGACTTTGCTGGAGATTGTGCAGCGCCAGGTGCGTCTCGACGCGGGACAACACTTCGGAGACTTGAAAGGGCTTGGTGATATAATCAACTCCGCCTACGGTGAACGCTTCGGTCTTGTTTTCCGTTTCGGACAGGGCGCTGACAAAGATCACCGGGATGTTTTTGGTCTGCGCGTTTGCTTTGAGCTGCCGGCAGACCTCGTACCCGCCCATTCCGGGCATCATGATGTCAAGCAGGATCAGGCCGGGCAGTTGATGCTGCACCGCAGCGAGGGCTTGCGCGCCGCTGGTGGCTAATCGAACCTGATGGCCTTGTGCCGTCAAGACCTCGAACAAGATGTTCAAATTGTCGGGCATATCATCGACAATCAGGATGTCGCCCGCCGGTGCGGTGTCTGGTTGCGGGCCTGGAATTTTCAAATCTCGCTCCTCAACTTGGCGCATTGCCATTCTCCGGCTTGGTCGTGGATGGATTTGGTGTGTTTTGGTTATCGGTCTAGGGGCCGGGTCTGGCCCACGCCCACGGCCCGACATGTTCTCGAATCACCGGCCACAGCAGGCGCCAATTCTCGCGGGAAAACGCATAGCGCAATTCTGTAAATGGCCGGTCGCGCGCCAGCCCCCAGGGATTGGTCCAGGTAAAACTCAGTCGCGCCAACACCAGGGCCGCGCCGTACAGGGCCAGGACGCTCGACAGGGACAAAAGTCCCAGACGCAGCCAGCGGTATTGGCTGGCGGCGCCGACCAGCGCCGCCAGCAGCAGCACGTATAGCGGGTACAACTCGGACATGCGGCGCATGCCAAACCCGGTGCCGGCCCACCAGTCGCGCACCGAACCGCTGACCAGCGCTTGCAGCAAAAACATGGCCGCGCCAACCAGGGCCAGTTTCCAGTCGTTTTTGAGCAGAGGCAAGATGCCAAACAAGGCCAGCAGCGTCACCGGCGACCAGGGAAACAGTCCCGCGATTGGATCGAACAGCACCCGCCGGGTATGGATCGGTCTGAGCAGAAACTCGCCGCCGCCGCGCGCCGCCGCCGGGATGAGCAAAGGCGAGCCGAACATTTGCTGCCACGAGTAGGGGATGATCCAGACCAGCATGGTCAGGCCAAGGACGTACAACGCGATCTCGCGCCAGCGTTGCCGCCGCGCCCGCCGGCGCAACAACAACTCGATGCCAACGGGAAGCGCGATCAGGACGACCTGCCAGCGGCAGAGCGCGGCCAATCCGGCGACCAGACCGGTGAGCGTCCAGTGAAATCCCGACTGTCGTTCCCGCGCGCGCAGCCACAGCCACACGAACCATGTCGCGGCAAATGCGCCGGCGCTGTGCGAGTTGAGCGGTTCGACCGTGGTGTAAAACAAGAGCGGTGTGCCCAGGTACACGGCCAACGCGACCAGCGCCGACGGCCACGGGCCGACAAAGCGCCGGGCGATGCCATAGCCCATGCTGACCATCAGCAGCGCGTACAGGTTGACGCCGATCATGATCAGTAGCCCGTAAGCGAAAAACGCGCCCTGGATGCCCCAAAAATGCTCGTCGTTTATCCTAAATTGCGGCAATGTATCGAGCCAGGAGGCGGCTTTGTAGAATGGGGCCAGCAAGATGGCCGCGCCAAGCGGAAAGGCCGAGGCCCAATGTCCGCTCTGGTCGTTGCGATAGATGTGATAGGTGTTGACGTGGGCAAATTTTTCGGCCTGGTTGGACAGGTCAAGATCGCCATCCAGGGCAATCGAGTCGAGCCAAAAGAGATAGGCCAGCCCGTCGCCGACGACAAGCGGGCGGTCGAACAAGATCATGGCTACAAGAACAAGCGCCAATGTCACCAACAGTGGCACCTCGATCCGTCTTTGCCTCGCGCTTCTAGTCATCCCAAATAGCCCAAACCGCGCAACCGATCTTGAATTTGTCGTTTCTCATCCTCACTGTATAACACGTGTGATCGTTGCCCATTTTCGCCATCCTCCACATCGACATACTGGGGCATCCGCTCGCGCACCTCCTCGTCAAACAACGCTAACAGCGGTTTACCGTCCATGTCGTTGGGAACCGGCAGCCCCGTGGCGTGCAATATCGTCGGTGCCACATCGACAATTGAGGTACCTTCAACCGGCGCGCGGGCTGCAACGTGTGGCCCGGCCATCATCAACATACCGTCATCCCGATGCATTCCCGAGTAGCGATAAACGGTGTCTACAACGCGGTTCGAGCCAAAATCGGCCAAGCCAAAAAAAAAGTCGCGCGAATCGGCGGGAATCAAGATCAAGTCGGGCGCGTGTCCCAGGTGTGGGCCGTGGTACACGTCCTCGCGTCCGAGCACCCGGCCGACTATTTTGCGCCCGGTTAAGGGATGTGTGAACGCCCTTGCTGCGCCGATGATGTGTTTGCGCACACGTTCATATTCAGCCCCCGGCTCAACGACGCTCTGCGGCTCGCGTCCCTTGACGTTGATATAGACCGGCCCATAGTGTCGGTTCTTTGCCGTCGCGCAAACTGCCATTGACCGGCGGAAAGCGATAGCTACCGTTTGCGCGATACAAAAAATCCTAGATCCCGGTCTTGCCCGCAGGGCTGTTCAATTCTACAATCCAGCGGTTGAAACCGCGTTGGGTGAGCCGTTGGCTGGTCGTCCCCCTACGGCGACGAGTCCTCACCAGCGGTGGCGTCCACGCAGGTGGGACGCCCGGCCTTGGCCCGCCAGCGGTGACTTTAGTCACGAATTAGAATTGAACAGCCCTAGTCTTGCCCGGATGTTTGCCGGTCATAAAGCTCGCCCACGAGGGGCCCGACGTGGGCGGCATAGTCGAGCGCAAGTCACCAACTGCCCCCTCGCGCAAAAAGCGCGCCATTGTAGGCAATTCACCTGCTTTTATCCACGGCTTGAGCAATGACAAGGGAACGCCATCCAAACCAATGATCATTACACGATTTTTACTCACAGTTAGATGCTCTTTGTAAATAGCGTAGCCTTTGACGTCAAAGGCTACGTTACAAAACTTGATGCCAAAATTTATTCGCCTGCCAAGATAAATTGGGCAGTCTCGATAAACTCGCTCGCCCAAACCAACATCTCTTGTACACTTTGTGGTAATATCTGCTGCCCGATACCATAGTCACCCAGGTTACGCATGTCTTGTGCGTCAATTAAATAACGGTGAAATTTTGGGTCAAGAATTTGAGGTTTGGCAAATATTTGACCAAAAGCGGCAATGACGGCAGAATGGCTCGAGAAGGAAATCTCTCTGCTCAATAAAAGTGCTTCTGCAACGTAAAACATTGCATAATAGGCACGGGATGCTGCAAAGTTGGCATAGCCCTCGCGGTTTAGCAATTCGGCCGCCTGGATGCTCTGCGCGGCTTTGTCCAGTAATGTCTTGATTTCGGGTTTCAAATGAATACCCCCTCGCGCCGCACGTTGCACAAAAAGGGACTTTGTTCTTGTTCAAATCGTTCTTTGGACACAAATGCCCGCGAGATGACCCGATCATATTCCAGCGAGAGCGATGCAACAAGTTGAGAAGTTTGCCTGACCAGATCGCTGTACTCGAATGGAGACTTGACGATAATCAACACATCGATGTCCGATCTTGCCGTTGCCTGCTGGCGTGCTTGCGATCCGTACAAGACCAGCGCCTCAAATTGCTCGCCAAGTGTCTGTGCGACACCTTGCCGCAGTAAGGTCAGAATATGGTCGAGGATGTCTTTTTGTCTCCCAGTTGCTTCGAGTTCCAACGCTGTTGATCTCCCTGCTATTCGTCAGGCCCGAGTCCACTGAAAAACTCGCTAACCGCAGAGAACGCAAGATCGTAAAGAAATAAAACACCAGGAGACATCGCTGATATTCAAGTACATGCGATAATCTCGGGGTTCTTGGCGGTTAACTCTTATTTTTCAGTAAAGTCAGGCTTGTTAGCAAACAGGCAATTTACGCCCCAAATTTAGCCAATCGTCCGGCATAGCCCATGGCCAGCGGCAGCAGTTCGACGTGGTAGCGATGTCCCAGGCCGCCATGCATGCAAGCGCGTTCGCCAAAAGTGGTCACGTCGTCGGCGCGAATGTGGTCGGCCCAGAGCAGGACCGGCAGTTCGTGCCAGCTGTGGCTTTTGAGTTTGGCCGGCGTCGAGTGGTCGCCGGTGACGAGGATCACGTCCGGTTTGAGTGACAGAATTTCGGGCAGCAGCGCGTCTGTTTCTTCGATGATGTGTACGCGCCCGTCGAAATTGCCGTCTTCGCCATAGCTGTCCGTCTTTTTGACGTGGAAAAAAAAGAAATCGTATTCGTGCCAGTGTTTTTTCAACGTTTCCACTTCGGAGGAGATGCTGTCGCCCGTGGGCAGGACATCCATCCCCACCAATTTGGCGATGCCGCGATACATGGGATAGGTGGCGATGGCCCCCGCTTTCCAACCATAGATTTCATCCATCTTGGGCAGGCCGGGGTCTTGGGCCAGGCCGCGCAGGTTGCAGCCGTTGGCGGGATGCTCGCCGGCGAGCGCCTGGCGCGCTTTGCTCATCCACCGGTTGAATAGTTTGGCCGTGTATTCGGCCTGGGGGCGTAGCGCTTTGATCGGCAGCGGCGCTTTGCCCACCATTTGCGGGTCGGTTTCGGTCAAACCATCGGCCAGCCCCTCGCCGCGCATGACTACCACAAAGCGGTATTCTTTGACCGGTTCGACGAAAATTTCGACCCCCGGCAGGGTGATCGTGCGCAGTTTTTCGACCATTTTCTCGCCGATTGCGGTGGGGATACGTCCCGCGCGTCGGTCGGTGATCAAGCCATTTTCGTCCAGCGTGCAAAAGTTGCCCCGCGCGGCGACGTCGTTGGGCTGCAAGTCAAAGCCGATGCCCAATGCTTCCAATACCCCGCGCCCAATCAGGTGTTTGATCGGGTCATAGCCAAAGAGCGCGGCATGGCCGGGGCCGCTGCCCGGCGTCACCCCTGGCGCGACGGGGGTGCTCATTGCGCAAATGCCTCTGGCGGCCAGGGCGTCGAGATTGGGCGAATGCGCCGCTTCTAGCGCCGTC
The DNA here is from genome assembly GCA_964481205.1 of uncultured Anaerolineae bacterium. Taxonomy (GTDB): domain Bacteria; phylum Chloroflexota; class Anaerolineae; order JAFGEY01; family JAFGEY01; genus CAYRXM01. The sequence continues at coordinate 6,529 of CAYZYE010000114.1, forward strand.
CGGCCTTTTGGCGTCGCCGGCAGGCCGCCCAGACCATCCAACACCAGCAAGATGATTTTACTGTCGTTTTGAATGTGCAGTTGCTTGATCAGGTCCAAATAATCCATGATTTATCCTCCAACCGTTTTATGGGGGGTGTGTTTCAAATGGCTTCCAAATGGTTTGGGTGTCTGTAGTATCGCCCCTTGCGGGCGCGGCCGGCGCCGTCTGTTTATGGCGGCGCAAATGGTTTGGGCGTCCGTAGCATCGCCTCTTGCGGGCGGCGCATAGACAGATGGCTACAAAGCAAATGAAACATGCCCTCGCGGGATTGTGTTACGCCGTACCGGGGCAAATTATAGCACATTCGACGGGCGGAGACAATATATGACATTTGGCGCGCTCTGTGGTATGATACCAGGGCTGTTCAATTCTAATTTGTGACTAAAGTCACTGCTGGCGGGCTGAAGCCGGGCGTCCTACCTGCGTGGACGCCATCACTGGCGTGGACTCGTCGCCGTAGGGGGACGACCAGCAAACGGCTCGCCAGGCGCGGTTTCAACCGCTGGATTGTAGAATTGAACAGCCCTGGGTATGATACACCCAGACGTGGATTGGATCACGTCTGGATTGGGATGGCTTGGCCGGGCCGGCAAGTGGCGGTGTGGGCGGGCCGGATGTGTAGAAGGGATCGCAGTTGTGAGCCAAGAGATCGATCTGTCCCTGGGGCGGCGTTTTGCCAGGGTTTTGCGTTGGACGCGCTCCAGTTATGTGATTCTCGGCAGTTTTGTGGCTACTTTGTTTGTGATCGGCGTGGTGTGGTGGCCGTTGGCCGAGCGCGAGTTGGCGTATATCGACTGGAACCGCCCGCTGTGGGGGCAGGTCGATTGGCTGCTGGTGTTTGACTTTGCCGTCATGTCGGTGCTGATCATGGCCGGGGCCAACCTCAAGACCGATTTGCGTACCGTTTTTATCGGCTTGTGCGGCGGGCTGGTGATCGAGAGTTGGGGCACGCAGACCGAGTTGTGGCGGTATTATACGCTCGAACGCCCGCCGTTGTGGATCATTCCCGCCTGGCCGATCGCCGCGCTGTCGGTTGACCGGCTGGCGCGCTTGCTGCGCATTCTGGTCGACCAGTTTGCGTTGCCGCGTCGCGCCAGGTTGTTTCGCGTGCTGTACTGGGTGATATTTACAGTATTTTATGTTGCGTTGATTGTTTTCGCCTGGCCGGCGATCACCCAATCGCTGACCTTGCTGGCGGTGTTGTTGTGTACGCTGTTTATCCTCACACCCACCGATCATGCTTTTGCCGTCTTGACGTTTCTGGGCGGAAGCGGTTTGGGTTATTTTCTCGAGTTGTGGGGCACGACTCGGTTGTGCTGGACCTATTATACCGGGCAAACGCCGCCCTTGTTTTCCGTCCTGGCGCACGGCATGGCGTCGGTCGCGTTTTGGCGCGCCGGTTTGTTGATCGTGCAGGTGCAGGCCAGGATCAGGCTTGTGCTGTTTGGGGCCAGCCCCATTGCAACTCGACATCGCCAATGAACACGGCGTCGCCGTCGGTCACGCCGGCCTCGCGCAACGCCATCGTGATTCCCATCGCCTCCAGGATGCGCTGGAAACGAGCGGCGCTTTCTTCTTGTCCCCAATTGGTCATCGCGGCAGCACGTTCGATGGCGACGCCGCGAATATGCCAACCCCGTTTGCTGGTCAAAATCGTAAACGCTTTTTCGTCTACGTCCGGTTCTGGTTCGACCTCTGCTGGCGGTATTGCGGGCGGCAGGTCTTGCAGCCGGCGCGTGATTTCCCACAACATGGGTTTGACGCCTTCGCCGGTTGCCGCCGAGATGCACAGTGGTTCGACGCCACGCTCGGCAAACAGTTCTTGCACCAGCGGCCATACCTGACGCACGTTGGTCACGTCCATTTTGTTGAATACGACGATCTGTTGTTTGGCGGCCAGGGTGGCGCTGAACGCGCCCAGTTCACGGTTGATGACGTCATAATCGCGTAGCGGGTCGCCGGACGTGCCGTCTAATAAATGGACCAGCAGCCGCGTTCGTTCGATATGGCGCAAGAATTGGTGTCCCAGGCCCGCGCCCTGGCTGGCGCCTTCGATCAACCCCGGCAGATCGGCCATGACGAATGAGGTTTCGTAATCCAGGTTTACGACGCCCAAATTGGGTTGCAACGTTGTGAACGGGTATGCGGCTATTTTTGGTTTGGCCGCGCTGACGGTGGCCAGCAGCGTCGATTTGCCGGCGTTGGGCATGCCCACCAGTCCCACGTCGGCGATCAATTTTAGTTCCAGTTTGAGCCACCGTTCTTCGCCCGGCTCTCCCTTTTCAGAGATGCGCGGCGCCTGGTTGGTCGAGGTCGCAAACGCGGCGTTGCCGCGCCCGCCGCGCCCGCCTTGGGCAACGCATAGCTGTTGCCCCTCGGCGATCAAATCGCCAAGCACGCGCCCGCTTTCGACGTCGCGGATCACCGTGCCCAACGGTACGGTGATCACCAGCGTTTGGCCGCTCCGGCCGTACAAGTCTTTTCCGCGACCATTTTGACCGTTTTCGGCGGCGAAATAGTTTTGATGTTTGAATGAAAATAATGTATTTTTGTGCCGCACGGCGCGGATGATCACGTCGCCGCCTTTGCCTCCATTTCCACCCGACGGGCCGCCCAGCGGCACATATTTTTCTCGTCGAAAGGCCACACAGCCATTGCCGCCCTGGCCGGCCTGAACGTGAATTTTTGTTTCATCGAAAAACACAGTCTCGCCTCCCATTCGCAAGTTATGCCACAAGCATACACGCAAATGATGCCGTTGTCAAAGCGGCGCGGCTAGGATTTCCAACCAAGTTTTACCCAGTTTCTAACCCTTTTCTAACCGGCAACCAGTATACTAGAAGCATAGTTTTCATTTATTATTTGGGTCATGCATTTATTGTTTCCAAGGAGTTACAAGATGGAGTTCACCGTGACGACCACCCCGCGTTCAAGACCGGTTCCGTATCGTGTGTCTTGCCGCTATATCAAGCGCGTGATGGATTTGCTGATCACGCTTTTGGCGCTGCCGTTTTTGCTCCCGCTGATGGCCGTTATTGCATTGTTCGTCCGCCTCGATTCACCTGGCCCGGCGCTGTTCAAGCAAAAGCGCGTGGGCAAAAACGGCCGTCTCTTTGAAATTTACAAATTTCGCACCATGCACTGCGATTTGGACGATTCTTATCATCGTTCGTTTATGAAGGCTTTTGTCAAAGGGGAGATCGGTCAGAGTTCAGACGCCAAAAAGGTCTACAAGCCATTCACCGATGCTCAGGTCACGCGGGTGGGACGTTTTTTGCGCAAGACCAGTTTGGATGAATTGCCCCAGTTGTTCAATGTGCTGCGGGGCGAGATGAGTTTGATCGGTCCCCGTCCCAATGTGGTGTGGGAGGTCGAGGCGTACAAACGTTGGCACATGGAGCGGTTGTCGGTGCTGCCGGGCATCACCGGTTTGGCGCAGGTCAATGGCCGAAGCAGTATCAATTTTGACACGATTGTGCGTTATGATATCGAGTATGTAAAGAGGCAAAGTGTGTGGTTGGATGTGCAGATTTTGTGGAAGACGTTTACGTCGATTGTGGAAAAAAGGGGGGCGGCCTAGTCTTTTCCTAGTTTTTGAATATGTGTGCTCAAAGCCCGTTTTCGGCTCCTGAATGTTGGGTCCAGGGTCTATCCAGGGAACCTTGGCTCGGACATTGATTTGTAGAGAACGGGTTTTATTTATTGCGCTGGTAGCGGGAATTCTTGATTGGCGAAAGCCAAGTTGGTCAGAATTCTGATAGTATGGTAAAATGACATGTCGTTTCGTTTATTTGCCTTTGATTTGAATGTGTTTCGAGTGAACTGGGCGGTCCTAGTCATAGATTGTGCAAAGAGCAAAATATGGAAGTCAAAATATACTTGCAAATGTTGATGGACAAATGGTGGTTGGTTTTGCTCTGTTTTCTGGTTACGTTTACGGCGACTGTGGTGCTGACCTTTGTTCAACCTTTGGTGTACCAGGCAACCGCGACTTTTATTGTGACGCCCAATACAGCTTTTCCAGATACCCGTAGTTTCTTGTCTAGCCTCGAAGTACTCAGCCGTCGCTCCGAGATTGCCAGTACGTATTCTGAAGTGATCAAGAGTAATTTGATCAAAGATATGGCTTTGGAAGAGTTGGGGTTATCCGGCGACCGGGTCAGGGGCTATGTCATCGACAGCAGTTTGCGCGCCGGGACAAATGTCTTGCAGATACAGGTCAGGGGGACCGATCCCGCACTGGTACGCGATATGGCCAACGTCATCGGCGAAAAGACGATGTCTTATATCAGCAAATTGTATGAAATGTACGAAATCAAGCCTCTTGATGTGGCTAAATTGCCGACCAGGCCGATCTCGCCAAATAAAACGCTGTACCTGGCGTTGGGTGTGGTGCTCGGTTTGGCCCTGGGAGTTGGGCTGGCGTTTGTCTCGCAGTATTTGCAAGCGCCGCTTGAAAATATGGTGAATGCCGGCATTATCGATCAGGATACCGGCTTGCACAACAAACAATATTTTATGCAGCGCCTGGACGAAGAGATTAAACGAGCGAATCGGCAGGGGTACCCGTTGTCTGTGGCGCTGATGAATATCGAGCAGTTGGACGAGATCAATTCGTTTCCGATCGAGGTTCGACGCGAGGCTTTGCACAAAGTGGCTGTGCTTTTGAAACAGCATTTGCGCGATCAGGACATCGTGGCGTGTTTTGACCATGCGGTATTTGCGTTTTTGCTCACTGATATGGATGGCGCAAATGCCAAAGATGCGATGGAAAGGTTGCAAACGCGGGTCGCCTGGACCCCCGTAAAAGTAGAGAAAATCGGTCTGACCTTGAATCTGAATGGGGTCATCGGGGTCTCCAGTTATTTGCATAACGGCGTTCAGTCCAAGGATTTGCTCGATCACGTCAGGCGCGCAATGGAAGAAGCCCAGGATGTTGGATACGGTCAGGTGTATCTGGTTTCAGAGAATGATGAAAAGGCATAAAGCAAGATGAGCAGTCGTGTAAAACGGTCGACCGGGCATTGGCGGGGCATCTGGATGTTCGTATGGATGATCGGATTTATTTTTTCGGGACCGGCGTCTTTGATTCAGGCCGCGTTTGTGGTTCCTGATATTTTGCCGGAAACGAGTGATGGTAGCGCCACTGTCCGGGCACAAAGCGACAATGTGTACCAGGTTTCGCTGGAGACGTTGGGCTATGGTGAAAAAGTCCTGTACAGCCCAAGTGGCGCGGTCGAATACGAGTTGCGTCTGCCGGAAGGCTGGATAGTGGGGGCAGGCAGTTTCTTTGAATTGGATACGAGTTATGCTTTTGTCGGTACCAGTGAATGGGTGACTTCGACCGATTCTTCTATGTTGGGTAGCGTGACGGTTTCTCTTCGTGATCAAGTTTTGTCTACCGTGTCGATCACCCAAACCACATTGACGCATTGGCGGACACGTATACCGCTGCCGCCAAAAATTCTAAACTCGGAGCGCCGGGTGTTCAACCTCCGCGTTATGTTCGATCTCAGCGCCGGCTGCCACCTGGCTCAAGATGCGCGGCTGATTATTCATCCTGATTCATTTTTTTCTTTAATTTATACTCAATTACCAATTGTTCCTGATTTGAGTCGTTATCCTCGCCCGTTTTCGCAGCGCACTTTTGAACGTGATCAGGTGCGTTTTGTTTTGCCAGAGCAGCCTACACAGGCTGACCTGAACGCCGCGGCCGTCATCGCCGCCCGGTTGGGGCGACTGACGTATGGCATTGCCATCAGCGGGACCGCGGATATCGATTTGATCTCTATGCTGCGGACCCGGTCGCCGCCTCAAGAACACTTGATGGTGATCGGCCGTCCAGAAGACAATGCGTTGATCGCCGAGTTGGCCAGGTTGCAGTTGTTGCCTGTTTTGCCTACCAGGCGGCAGTCGGTGATCAGCAGCCAGGGGCCAACCATGGTTGCGCCGGGACAGATGCTGACTTTGACTTTGACCAACAGTGGGGGCCGCGGCCAGCCGGCCTCGTTGGTCGATTTGTTGCCGTGGAATACTGAATTTGTTTCTTGTAGTCCTGAATGTACAATCGAGACCGGGAG
>CAYZYE010000115.1:0-12587 GCA_964481205.1 uncultured Anaerolineae bacterium
CGCTGTTCCTCAACGGCACGCTCATGTCAGTGTTTACCTTTCACGTCGACACGGCGGTAGGCGGCGGGGGCATGGTCTGGCCCTGGCAGTCGATCATCGAAGCGATACAAGACCTGATGACCGGCGAGTTTTTTATCATCCAGCCTTTTGACCTGGCCGCGACGCTACTCTTTGCCGGGCTGACGGTCGGGGTTCTGGCGCGCCTGCCCGTGGTGTATGGCCTTTATATGGCCGTAACGCTGCTTTCCTTGATGTCGCGCTCTATTCCGCAGCACCCGCTGCTGGGCGGCGCGCGGTATGTGCTGGTGTTGTTTCCGGCCTTTGTTCTTTTGGGCCGGGTTGGAAAAAACCCGTGGCTGAACCGGCTGATTTTATACCCATCGATCCTGCTGTCGAGTTTTTTCGCCGTCCAGTTTATGATTGGGGGCTTTGTGGGATGAAGGACGATCGTTCGGCGCGACGCGATCTGGTCTGGCTTTTCGGGCTGGCGCTGGCCGTCCGCATTTTGACGGCGTTGCCGATGCAGCAGCCGGGCTATATGGATGTCTATTATTACGTCGATGGCGGGTTGAGCCTCTACCAGGGGCGCGGGTTCAGCGAATCGTTCATCTGGAATTACCTGGACGCGCCCGCCGGTCTGCCCCGGCCCGGACACCTCTATTGGATGCCGCTGTCCTCAATACTGGTTTATCTCTCTTTTCTGCTCTTCGGCCCGACATTTGGCGCGGCGCAAGCGCCGTTTGTGCTCTTGTCGGCATTTTTGCCGTTGCTTTCCTACCGGGTAGCCTGGGCCGTCGCCCGGCGTCGACGTCACGCCTGGTGCGCGGCGCTGTTTACGGTATTTGGCGGATATTATGTTGCTTTTTGGCCGCTGCCCGACAACTTTGCGCCTTTTGCCGTCGCCGGCGCGCTGTGCCTGTTTGCCCTCGGACGGGGGCTGGAAACCAACGCCGGGCGTTGGTTTGCCGTTGCCGGTATATGCGCCGGGATGGCCACGCTGGCCCGCTCCGACGGCATGCTGTTGGCCGGCGTCGCCTTTATCGTCGCCCTTTTGACAATCGCGCCACGCAACATCTGGCGCGCAGCACGACATATATTGACATTTACTATTTGCTATCTGCTCATCCTGTCCCCCTGGCTGATCCGCAACGTGCAGGTCAGCGGCCAACCGTTGGCCGGCGCCGGTATGCGCACGCTGTGGCTCACCAATTACGACGATCTGTTCAGTTACGGCAAGGATCTGTCCTGGCAAACATATCTGAGCTGGGGCTGGAAAAACATCATCGACGCCAAACTGTGGGGCCTCTGGCACAACCTTCAGACCTTGCTCGCGGTCGATTGGGTCATCGTTCTGGCTCCCTTTGGCTTGATCGGTGTGTGGCGGCTGCGCCGGCGCGCCCTCTTGGCGCCGGCCTGGTTGTACGGCCTCGGTCTGTACCTGGCAATGAGCCTGGGCTTTACTTTCCCCGGCGTGCGCGGGGCGATGCTGCACTCTAGCGTGGCCTTGCTGCCTTTTCTCTTTGCCGCGTCAATGTCCGGCCTGGACGCCGTCATCGTCTGGATCGCCGCCCGGCGACGGCATTGGCGGGTTGGTCAGGCGCAGTCCGTGTTCAGCGCCGGCCTGGTGCTGATTGTCGCCTTGTTGAGCGGCTTTTTGTACGCGCAAAAATTGCCGCTCTACCGGGGCGTACACGTGTACGAGGCCATTGCCGCGTGGCTGCAAGAAAACGCCCCGCCGCAAGCGCGCGTGCTGGTCAACGACCCGGCGGCGTTTTACTATTACAGTCAACGCCAGTGCGTGGTCGTGCCCAACGGCGATGTGGAAACGCTGCTGCTGGTGGCCGACCGGTACGCGGCGCGGTATCTGATCCTGGATCAAAATGCGCCCACGGCGCTGCAACCCTTGTACCGGGGGCAGCAGCCCGACGCACGTTTCAAGGCGGTCAAGCAATTTCGGGATCGCCGGGGAAACATGGTTCGCGTTTACCGGGTGGAGGTAGGGCTGTTCAATTCTAATTTGTGACCAAAGTCACCGCTGGCGGGCTAAAGCCGGGCGTCCCACCTGCGTGGACGCCGCCGCTGGTGGGGACTCGTCGCTGTAGAGGGACGACCAGCCAACGGCTCGCCAAACGCGGTTTCAACCGCTGGGTTGTAGAATTGAACAGCCCTGGGGTGGAGGAGTGACCTTGAACGGGTTATCGACAAAACGGTATCACATCCTGGCGACGGCCGTCCTGTTGGGCGTGTCGGCTCTGTACCTGGGCTGGCTGGCGATCTCGTCTCAACTGGGGTTTCCACTCGACGATGCGTGGATTCACCAAACGTATGCCCGGAATTTGGTCATGTATCGAGCCTTTGTCTATACCCCCGGCGCGCCCAGCGCCGGTTCGACCGCGCCGCTGTGGACCATCCTGTTGGCCCTGGCGTACTGGTTTGGCGTTGAGCCGCTGCTGTGGAGTTACTTGCTGGGCATATTGGCCTTGTTTTTGTTGAGCATTGGCGTGGTCAAACTCGGCAGCCGTCTCTTTCCCGACCACACCGACCGCGCAGCGTGGGCCGGGCTGGTCGTGCTCTCCGAGTGGCACCTGGTTTGGGCCGCCTTTTCCGGCATGGAGACCGTGCTGTACGCCGCCGGCGTGGTGTGGCTGATGGAACGCTATATGGCCTGGGAGATCGAGCAGCGAGAAACGGACGCGCCGGCGCGACGTTCACTGCAAGCGCCGTTTTTGTTGGGGCTGATCGGCGGCGGGTTGATCCTGGTGCGTCCCGAGGGCGTCCTGCTCCTGGCGCTGCTCGCCGTGGCCGGCCTGCTGGCGCGCCGGCGACGCTCGCTGCGGCGCACACTGTCCATCGCCATCGACGCCGCCGCCGGCGCCGCTTTGCTGTTGATCCCTTATCTGGTGTTCAACCAACTGTACAGCGGGTCGTGGCTGCCCAACACCTTTTACGCCAAGCAAATCGAATACGCCGCCCTGCTCGCCCAACCGATCTGGACGCGGCTGTGGTCGGTGCTCAAACCTACCTGGGTGGGCGCGCAGGCGCTCTTGGTCCCCGGCGCGATCTATGCCCTCGTTGCGCTGTGGCGTCCGCACCCGCGATGCGCCGTTCACCCCCATCTGGGCCGCTACACCCGCCTTGTGCCCGTCTTGTGGTGGCTGCTCACCTGGCTGATCTATGCGCTGCGCCTGCCCGTCGATTACCAACACGGGCGCTATTTGATGCCGACGATCCCGATATTGGCGCTGCTGGGCGTGGTCGGCACGATGGCCTGGCTGCGACCGCGATCGCCCCGGCTGCTGCGGCGCGTGATTGGCCGCGCCACGCCCTGGATCATTGCATTGTTGCTGACCGGCTTTTTGGTCATCGGCGCGCGGGCGTTCGCCGTCGATGTGGGGTTCATCAATGGCGAAATGGTCGCCGTCGCCCACTGGCTGAACCAACACACCCCCCCCGATGCCATCATTGCCGCTCACGACATCGGCGCGATTGGCTATTTCTCCCGCCGCCCGCTGCTCGACCTGGCCGGGCTGGTCACGCCAGAGATCATTCCCCTGCTGCGGGACGAACCACGGCTGCTCGAATTCATCCTGGATCGCCGGGCCGATTATGTGGTCACATTTCCGTCCTGGTATCCACGTATGGTCAACGATGAACGGCTGCGCCTGATCTATCAAACCGGCCGCCCGCTGACCGGCGAACAGGACGGCGACAACATTGCCGTCTACAAGCTCGAACGCTAACAACGAGTCTGCGAAAAACATCGCCGATATTCAAATGGGCGTGTTTCTTGGGTTTTTCCAAAAAATAAAGGAGGTTATTGCTATGTCCAAATACGCAATCGGCGTCGATTTTGGCACCGAATCAGGGCGCGCGCTGCTCGTCGATGTCGCCGACGGGCGCGAGATCGCCACCTATGTTCATCCTTATAGCGACGGCGTAATCGACGACACGCTCCCGTCCAGCGGCGAAAAACTGCCGCCCGATTTTGCGCTCCAAAACCCGCTCGACTATATCGCCGTGTTCAAGACGGCCATCCCGGCGGTGCTGCGGCAAAGCGGCGTCGATCCGGCCGACGTGATCGGCATCGGCGTCGATTTTACGGCCTGCACCATGCTGCCCACACTCGCCGACGGCACGCCGCTCTGCACACTGCCGGCGTGGCGAGACAACCCGCATGCCTGGGTCAAACTGTGGAAACACCACGCCGCCCAACCAGAAGCCGATAAAATCAACGCGATCGCGCGCCAGAGGGGCGAAACGTGGCTCGACCGCTATGGCGGCAAAACCAGTTCAGAATGGTTTTTTGCCAAGGCGCTGCAAATCCTCGACCAGGCGCCGCAGCTCTATCACGCCGCCGGGCGGCTGATCGAAGGCGCCGATTGGGTGGTCTGGCAATTGACCGGCGAGGAAAAACGCAATTCGTGTACCGCCGGCTATAAGGCGATCTGGTCAAGGCGCGAGGGATACCCCGACCCCGCCTTTTTCGCCGCGCTCGACCCGCGCTTTGAACATGTCGTCGATGAAAAAATGAGCCGCGACATCTATGCCATTGGCGACAAGGCCGGCGAGTTGACCGCCCAGGCCGCCGGGTGGACCGGCCTGTGTCCCGGCACTGCCGTCGCCGTCGCCAACGTCGACGCGCATGTCTCGGTACCGGCATCTACTGTCACCGAGGTCGGGCGGATGGTGATGATTATGGGCACATCGACCTGCCACATGGTCCTCGGCCAGGAGGAAAAGATTGTCCCCGGCATGTGCGGTTTTGTTCAGGATGGGATCATTCCCGGCCTGATCGGGTTTGAGGCCGGGCAGAGCTGCGTCGGCGACCACTTTGCCTGGTTTGTCGAAAACTGTGTGCCCTCGGCGTATGAAACGGAAGCGGCGCAGCGCGGCATCGACATCCACGCGCTGTTGGAGGAAAAAGCGGCGCTGCTCGAGGTTGGGGCCAGCGGGTTGCTGGCACTCGACTGGTGGAACGGCAACCGCTCCACCCTGGTCGATGCGGACTTGAGCGGCCTGCTGCTCGGCGCAACGCTGGCGACCAAACCGGAGGAAATCTATCGCGCGCTGATCGAGGCCACCGCCTATGGCACGCGGGTGATCATTGAAGCATTCGAAGAACATGGCGTCGCCGTCAACGAGATCGTCGCTGCCGGCGGCCTGCCGGGCCGCAACCAACTGCTGCTCCAGATTTACGCCGACGTGACCGGGCGCGAGTTTCAAGTGACCGGCGCCAGGCAAGCCGCCGCGCTCGGCTCGGCGATGTTTGGCGCGGTTGCCGCCGGCGCGGCGCGCGGTGGCTATGACAGCATCCTGGACGCCGCCAAAAAAATGGCGCGCCTCAAAGACAAGCGTTACCAGCCGATCCCCAAGAACAAGGCCACATACGACCGGCTCTATGCCGAGTATGTGGCCCTGTACGATTATTTTGGTCGCGGCGAAAACAAAGTGATGAAACGGCTCAAGGCGATCAAGGCTGAAACAAGAGGCGCGGCTATGCCTTGACGTGCTTGAGGAACCATTTGTACAACTTGGGATTGCGATACGTCTTGCTCCACGAGTCGTGCGCCGCCTCGGGATAAATGGTGAATTTGACCTTGCCGCCGGCCTGCTTGAGCGCGTAAACCAGGTCGGCGCTTTCGGCGATCTGGACCGTGCGGTCTCGCGCGCCGTGAAACACCCACACCGGCACGTCTTTCAACACCCCAATCTTGTCCGCGAGGTTGGTATAAAACGTGGCCCCGCCGCAGATCGGCGCGACGGCGGCGAAACGCTGCGGATACTCGACGGCCAGGTGCCAGGCGCCGTACCCCCCCATGCTCAAACCGGTGAGATAGATGCGGCTGGTATCGACGGCCTGGTTGGCAATGACCTCGTCCAATAAAGCGTTCAGCGCCGCCGTCTCGGCCGGCCAAAACGAATCGGCCGGACACTGGGGTGAGACGACGATAAACTCGTTATCCTTTTTCTCCAGTACCTTGGTCGGGCCGTGCTTTTTGACCAATTCCAGGTCTGTGCCTCGCTCGCCCATGCCATGCAAAAACAGGATCAGCGGCCACTTTTTCTTGCCGCCCTTTTTATACCCGGCAGGCAAATGCAGCAAATACTGGAATCGGGCCGTTCTTTCGATCTTGGCTTCAAACTTGACTTTATGCGCCATCATTTTGCTCCTTTCAACGAAAATATCCAAATTTTGATCATCACGTCCGTACCGGAATGCCATGCGCGGCAACGTAATTTTTGACTTTTTCAACCGTCAGCGTGCCATAGTGAAACAAACTGGCCGCCAGCGCGGCATCGGCGCCGCCGTCGGTCAGCACCTCGACAAAATGTTCCAACCGGCCCGCCCCGCCGGAAGCGATCACCGGCGCCCGCGTCAGGTCGGCGACGGCCCGGGTCAGGTCAATCTCGTAGCCATCCAATGTGCCGTCGGTGTCCATACTGGTCAGCAAAAACTCGCCTGCGCCCAACTCTTGGGCCTGTTTGACCCACTCTAGCACGTCGATGCCGGTTGGCGTGCGCCCGCCGGCGACGTATACCTCCCACCCCGAAGGGGTCGTGCCCGTCTTTTTGGCGTCGATGGCGACGACGATGCACTGCGAACCGAATTTTTTCGCTCCCTCGGCAATCAACGCCGGGCGATGCACCGCCGCGCTGTTGATCGAAACCTTGTCGGCGCCGGCGAGCAAAATCTCGCGCACATCCTCCACCGTGCGGATGCCGCCCCCCACCGTAAAGGGGATAAATACCGTGTCGGCCACGGCGCGAACCATCTTTGTAACCGTGTCGCGCTTTTCGTGCGTGGCGGTGATGTCCAAGAAAACCAACTCGTCGGCGCGCGCGCGGTCATAGACCTGCGCCTGCTCGACCGGATCGCCCGCGTCGCGCAGATTGAGAAAATTCACCCCCTTGACCACCCGCCCATCCTTTACATCCAGGCAGGGAATAATCCGCTTGGCTAACATTCGACAACTCTCCTAAAATTAAAATGACAAATGATACGCAATATATAACACGTTTCACGATCTGGCGGCCCGAATTGCCTCCGCCAGATCGACGGCCCCCGTATACAGCGCCTTGCCGATAACCACCCCCTCGATGCCATCCGCAGATGCTTTGCGCAGGGCATGCAGATCGTTGAGCGCGGCCACGCCGCCGGAGGCGATGACCTTGAGTCCCGTCTCGCGCGCCAGCGTCGCCGTCGCCGCCACATTGACGCCGGTCAGCATCCCGTCGCGGGCAATGTCGGTATAAACCACGCGCCGCACGCCGAGTTGGCGCACCTGGCGACCCAGGCCAATCGCATCCACGCCCGACGTCTCTTGCCAGCCATGCGTCGCCGCCACCCCATCGCGCGCGTCGATGCCAACCACAATGCGTTCCACGCCAAAGCGGGCCACCGCCTGCGAAACGAGCGCGGGGTTGCTGACCGCCGCCGTACCCAGGATCACTCGCGCCGCCCCCAAATCGAGCAGCAGCGCCACATCGTCGATGGTGCGGACGCCGCCGCCAAACTGCACCGGAATGCGCACCGCGCCGACCAGGTCGCGTAAAACCCGCAAATTGAGCGGCAGACGCCCCGCCCGGCCGCCGGCGCCCAAGCCGCCGGCAAAGGCCCCATCGAGGTTGACCACATGCAGCCACCGCGCCCCGGCCTCCTGCCAGCGCAGCGCAACCGCCGCCGGGTCGTCGTCGTAAACGGTCTCGGCATCGGCCTGCCCCTGCGTCAGGCGCACGCATCTGGCTCTTTTCAAATCGATCGCCGGGAAAACAATCATCGCCCCACCGCATTTTCGACCAGGGCGGCGAAATTCTTTAACAAGCGCAGTCCCACCTCCTGGCTTTTCTCCGGGTGAGGCTGCGCGCCAAAGACGTTGCCCTTGCCCACCACCGACGCAAATTCGATGCCGTAACGAGTGCTCGCCAGTAGACAAGAGGGGTCGGTGGGTAAGGCATAAAAAGAATGCACAAAGTAGGCATAACTGCCATCCGCGATCCCCGCCAACAGCGCCCCCGCGTCCCGGCGCAGCGCCAACTGGTTCCAGCCAATATGCGGCACTTTGAGACCCTCGGCGAAACGAACCACACGCCCCGGCAGCAAGCCCAGCCCCTCGTGCCGCCCCATCTCTTCGCTCTCTTGGAAAAGCAATTGCAAGCCCAGGCAGATGCCCAGCAAAGGCTTGCCGGCGCGTACCTGGCGTCGAATCGGCTCTACCAGCCGCGCCGCACGCAAATTATCCATCGCATCGCCAAACGCGCCCACGCCGGGCAAGATCAACCCGTCGGCGGCCCGCACGTCGGCCGGCCGCGCCGAAATCTCGGCCGCCACGCCAACGTATTCGAGCGCCTTTTGCACGTTGCGCAAGTTGCCCATGCCGTAATCAATGATCGTGATCATTTTTACAACACCCCTTTGGTCGACGGCGCCCGGTCGCCTCGCCGCTCGTCGATTGCAACCGCCTGACGAAGCGCCCGCCCCAGCCCCTTGAACACAGCTTCGATCTGGTGATGCGTGTTTTCGCCGCACAACAGCCGCGCATGCAAGGTCAGCCCGGCGTTGAGGGCCAGGGCGCGCAAAAACTCGGCGACCAGTTCAACATCAAACGCACCGACCCTTGTTGTAGAAAAGCTCAAATCACCGGCAAATATCCCCCGGTTGGAAAAATCAAGCGCGACCAGCGCCAGCGCCTCGTCCATCGGCAGCAAACTCTGCCCGTAACGGGTGATGCCCCGGCGATCGCTCAACGCCGCTTTGAACGCCTGTCCGAGCGCAATTCCCACATCTTCGACGGTGTGGTGGGCGTCGATGTGCAAATCGCCATCGGCGTGGATGCTCAGATCGATCAATCCGTGCGCGGCGATGAAACTGAGCATGTGGTCGAAAAACCCGACGCCGGTCGAAATCTCCCATCGCCCTGTGCCGTCGAGATTCAAATCAATGACAATGCTGGTTTCTGCTGTTTTGCGTTCGATATGTGCGCTGCGCATACCAGGCCTTTCGTGTCAGGCAATTTCAGCGAAATAATTGTCCCAGATTAGCAATTGAACAGTTCGGTTTCACGCCAACGATGCGAGCGCCGCCAACACCCGCGTGTTCTGCTCTGGCTTGCCCACGCTGATGCGGATGCAGTCTTGGAGTTCTGGCGTGCGATAATGACGCACCAGAATACCCTGCGCTTGCAGCGCCGCTTTGAGCGCGCTTGCCTCGCGCCCCAACACGCGGTTGAGGATAAAATTGGCACGAGAAGGATAGGGACGCAAATAAGCGATTTGTTGCAATCCTCGATACAACCTTTGCCGCTCCCCAATCAGCGTTTGTACGCGCGCTTGCAGCAGCTCGAGGTCATCCAGCGAAGCCAGTACCGCCGCCTGCGCCGCCGCGTTGACATTGTACGGCTGCTTGATCTTGAACAAATGCGCGATCATTCCCGCCGGGAAAACCCCATAGCCAACGCGCAACCCGGCCAACCCGGCCCATTTGCTAAAGGTGCGCATCACGATCAGGTTGGGGCGCTGCGGCACCAATGGGACAAAGTCCTCGCCGCCGAACTCGACATAAGCCTGGTCGGCGACGACGACGGCCGGCAAGTCCAGCAAGCGCAGCAGATCGCCCCGGCTCAAAACGCCGCCGTCGGGGTTGTTGGGCGACGTGACAAAGATCAACTTGGGCGGGCGCGGTTCACGCGCAAATACCGCCTCGATGCCCTCGATGTCCAGGCTGAAATCGTCCTGGCGCGGCGCCGAAATGATCCGCGCGCCGGCCACACTCGCCAAAAAGGGATACATGCCAAACGTCGGCGGGCAATTGACAATGGCGTCGCCAGGCTCGATGAACAACCGGAAAACAAGATCGAGCAACTCGTCAGCGCCGGCGCCGAGCAGCAAATGCGCCCGGCTCACGCCGACATAGCCTTCCAGCGCCTCGCGCAGCACAGTATGGTTGGGGTCGGGGTAAATGTGGTGGTACGGGTAGCGGCTTATCGCCTCGGCCACTTGGGGCGACGGGCCGTAGGGGTTCTCGTTGGCATCGACTTTGATGATCTGGCCGGCGGGCATGCCCAACTGCCGGCTGAGTACTTCAAAAGGCACGATGGGGGTATAGGGTTGCATGTTGAAAACGGCGGGGCGGATCAAAGCCGCCACTTGAGTTTGGTTCATCCTTCTCTTTCCGGTGGGGCGACTTTGCCGCGCAAGCATATTTTGACAGAGAGAAGGATTTTACACCGCTTTTGTCTTTTTGTCGAACCCGGCCAGGCGCTGGGCGATGGCTCGCACATCGACCGCCGCAAAATCGCTGGTATCGACCTCGATCACCGTCCCCGGATAATCGGGGCGGTACGACCAGCCGCGTTCGGCGACCTCGCGGGGCGTCAGCGCGGACGGATCGCCATGCCCGGGGTGGCGGGTGGTCAAAGCGCGGGCGTTGAATCGCGCACACAGCACCTCTGGCGCGGCGTAACAATAGATCACGCTCAACCGCGCGCCGGTCTCGTCGAGCAACGTTTGCAGCTCGCCGGGCGTGTCGGGGTGAATGAACGTGCTTTCCATGATCAATGATGCGCCGCTACGGAGGATGTCGCGCGCCAGCGCGTACAGGGCGCGGATCGAGGCATAACCCAGCCGTTGCGACCACGTGCGGTCTCTGGCGCCCAGGCAATCAAAGAGCGATTCCTTGAGCGTGTCTTTGCAGATCAGGGCCAGGTGCAGCTGCGCCGCCGCCCGGCGCGCCAATGTCGTCTTGCCTGCCGCCGGCGGCCCGGCGACGACGATCAAATGTGGTTGAATCATCGCTCTCTCGCTGTCAATTTCCCCCTTGACTTGGGCGCAAAAGCGTCTTATACTGGTAGGCACAGAACGTATACACTCAACAGGGCTGTTCAATTCTACAATCCAGCAGTTGAAACCGCGCTTGATGAGCCGTTGGCTGGTCGTCCCCCTATGACGACGAGTCACCAAGATCCCGGCAGTTGGAAAGGTAGCAAAGCAATGGAGCAATTAACAAAGCGTTACACCGTTCGTGATCGCACAATGTTTACACGTTCGGCAACGGGTTTCGCCTTGCGGGAGCAATTGGACGAGTGTTATACTGTCCGTGGCAACGGCGGCTGGGAAGCATGCCTGGTCGTGCAGGACAAGCTGCAAAACTATGGGCTGTGCAGTTTTACCAGACCGGACCCCGATCCACCCAACTGGCGCTTTTTCTTTGAAACCAACCTCAAGCCGGAGAGAACGATCAAAATTCTGGCCCAGTACGTTGATCGCTACCAGATCGCGATCAAGGATTGCTGAGTGTGCGTTTTTTTTGTTTTTGCCAGGAGGGAACGTGAAATTTGTCACTTGCAGCGCATAGCTGCTCGTGCGGGTTTACCCAAAGCCGGGTGTCGAAAGCGCGCTGTTTTCTCTTGCCAAAAACCATTTGTACAACTTGGTCCACAGCGTGGAATTGAAACTGCTCAAGATACCGCCAAAGATAATGCCCACCAGCACAAAGTATAAACCTGTTACCAGCCCGGCAACAATGGAAGTAGCTGACCAATCATTATGAAGGAACGCTTTCGCAGCAGGTACCCAGAACAGCAGAGCAGGAATAGCAGCCACAAGTCCAAGTATGCCGCTTGTCGCCGCCCAAACAAGCCAGTTTAGGCAAGTGTACCCAATATTACGGCGCGTTATGTACCATCCCCGTTTGACACTGTCCATCACTCCCAGATTCTCCAACACGCAACTCCGTGCCGCTATTTTGTTCACGAGCTTGATCGCCGCATTGATTATGCCGCCGATGCAAATTGTCGGAAAGAAACATGCAAGACCTGTGAACAAAGTTGGCAATATGGATGTAACTCGGGCATTCATTTCTTCTACAGACGGTATAGCGCCGGCAGAAAACACCTGACCAAACACACTAATCATCTGCAAGATGATCACCAAACCTGAAATCGTTGCGGGAAGCAAGATGATTAACTGTGGAACGGCAAACACAACGGCAAGAGCAAATAATGATTTCACCTCGTGTTTTCCAAGCTCCCAACCACGTCGAACCGATGTTGTCCCTGTTTGTTCTATCTCGTCCACCATCTTGATTAGAGCACCGCGAGAAAAACACCCGATAAAGTTTGAAAAAATCCAAAAGACCAGGCCCAAAATGGTAAAACCAATTATATATGGGATTGGATTCTCAAAAAAATTGGTGAACAGGGGGTTATCAATTGGGGTGGGAAGATCAGGCATCTCACCCGGTGTAGATGGATAATGGTATCTTTCCTGATACTCGACACTGAAACTGAAATCACCTTGCCCAACAAGAGTCAAAATCATTCCAAAGACCCAAAGAGCTTCATGTCGCCAGCAAGTGTTGAGTGAATCCTTGATAATCTCGATATATTTCATTGTCTCCACCTTGTTCTGTAACGAGTTTTACCTCGACGACGGGACTCTGCCCGCCGAGATCGCAAAGAAATAAGCCATCGAGTAGTATCGCAAATACAAGCTGGTCTCGGCATTCGCGGATTGGCAGGACACTAGCATTTGAAAATTACGCTGCTTTGCCCAGAACCACCCTTTTCGCGCCGCTTTAGCCAAGTCGGGTG
>CAYZYE010000116.1:0-2941 GCA_964481205.1 uncultured Anaerolineae bacterium
CCGCCGCCACGGTTTGCTCGGCCTGGATTGCCAAATCCAGGCCCAAAATGGCGAACCAGGTCGTGTTCAGCTTGGTCAGCCGCCGGATCTGGCGATCCGGCGGGAGCAGCTGCTCCACCCGCCCGCGAGAGGCTATGTTACGGACGCCCAAATGCTTTTGCCCCTGCCCTGAACGCTTTTTGACAGCGATGCAAACCTCCCTATAATAAGAGTCCATTTGCCCTGTTGGCTATACATTGACTCTGAAAGGAACTGACCATGAAACTGACCATCCTCGGCTCCGGCGCGGCCGAAGCCATACCCGATCCCTTTTGCCGGTGCCGTGTGTGTGAAACCGCCCGGCGCGTAGGCGGGGCGCACGTGCGCGCCCGCGCCGCCGCATTGCTCAACGACGATCTGTTGATCGATTTTGGCCCTGACATTCTCAGTTCGGCCAACCGGTTCAACCTCTATTTGGGCAACCTGGGGAGCATTTTGATCACGCATCGTCATGAAGATCATTGGTTGCCATCCAATATCCTGTGGCGCGAGCCGGGCTTTGCCGCCACGCCGGTCGCGCCGATCGCCGTGTACGGCCCGGCCGATGCACTGGCCGATCTGGAACCGTTGACCGACCGTATGACTCACCTGACGTTTCAAGCCGTCCACGCCGGCGATCGCTGGTCGACCGGGGCATACCAGATCACGGCCATCCCCGCCACGCACGGTCACGGCGAGCTTGAGGCGCTATTGTACGTGATCGATGATGGCGTACATCGTTTGTTTTACGCCACCGACACATCGACGCTTGGCCAGACGGCCTGGGATATTTTGCGCCCGCTTGGCCCGCTGGACCTGGTCTTGCTCGACGCGACATCTGGCCTGGGGGATGGCGGCAGCGGGCATCACGGTTTTGAAAAATTCCTCTTGACCAGAGCGCAGATGCTTGCCGAGAACCTGATCGGTGAGAAAACAACGCTGGTCGCCCACCACTTTTCGCACAATGGAAAATTGACGCATGATGAATTGGTGACCAGGTTCAAGCCGTTCGACGTGTCCGTCTCTTGTGACGGATGTGAATTTGTGCTCACATAGCGCCAGTTCATTAGTCAAAACCTGCAAAGTGTGGTATGATTACGAAAATGGTCAAGATAAAAGAGCGCGTATGCGATATTTAATACTTTCTGACATTCACTCCAACCTGACCGCGCTGGAAGCGGTGCTAAAGGACGCGCCATCGGGGTTGCCCGTTTGGTGCCTGGGCGATCTGGTTGGGTACGGCCCAAACCCCAACGAGTGTGTTGAAACGCTCCGGGCGCTCGACCCGGCGTGTATTGTTGGCAACCATGACTGGGCCGTGATGGACAAGACCGATATCGAAGATTTTAACCCCGAAGCCAAAAAAGCCGTGCTGTGGACGCGGGCGCAGCTCAAGCCGGAGAATCTGGCCTATCTGGAAAGCCTGCCGATCAGTTTGATCAAGGGCGAGTTTACGCTGGTACACGGCAGTCCGCGCAAGCCGATCTGGGAATACCTCTTGCACCCATCGACGGCGAGTTTCAATCTGGCTTATTTTAACACAATGTACTGCCTGGTTGGGCATACCCATGTGCCCATTCTCTTTCGTTTTCGGGAACAGGGGGACAAGCCTGTTTGCGAAGCCGAGCGTTTGTGCGAGGGCGGCGCGCACTTGCTGGGGCAGGACCGTTTGATCATCAATCCGGGCAGCATCGGCCAGCCGCGCGACGGCGACGCGCGCGCCAGTTACGCCATACTGGATACCCAGGCCAAAACGATCGAATGTCGCCGCGTGTCTTATGATATAACGGCGGTTCAGCGACAGATGGAGCAAGCCAGGCTACCGCATCGCCTCATTGCCCGTCTCTCTTATGGATGGTAGATGCCAGATGAGCGGTCAAAATAAAACCCATCCCCATCTTGCCGGCGAACAGATTTTGACCCTGGTGCGGCAGGCTTTTGCCGACGCCGATCTCGTGTCGGCCCAATTGTATGCCGGCGTACACGCCAACCTCAATTATGCCGTCACATTGAGCAACCCCCCGATGGATGTGGCGATCAAGGTCTATCTCGACCCGACCGATCAAAAACCGTGGAAAGAAGTCTATTTGCTGCGGCGGCTCACCTCGGAAACCGGCGTGCCCGTCCCCCGGGTGCTGCATTTTGACGACTCGAACGCGCATCTGGCTTTTCCCTGGATGTTGTGTACTCGACTGCCGGGTCAGCCATTGTCCACCATTTTGGGGTCGATGGATACCTGGGAGCAAGAAGCCATTGGCTACGAGATGGGGCGCTACCTGGGGCACATTCACCAGATTCCACTGGACGCCTTTGGTGAGTTTTTCGACCCCGCGCTGCCTCGATACCCCAATGAACGCGAGTTTGTCTTTGCGCAAATACGCCAATTGACCGGCGAGTGTACCGCCAACAAGCTCTTGTCCGAGGCCCAGGCGTCGGCAATCAGGCAGGCGTTTGAACAGGCCAACGTGTTCGACCGGCAGCGAGCGTGCCTGATCCACGGCAATTTTGTTCCCCCCAAGATCATCGTCGAGCGGGGCAAAAGTGATTATCACATCAGCGGCCTGGTGGGTTTTGAACACGCTCTGGCCGCAAGTCCCGAACAAGACGAGAGTCAGCTGTTCAACTGGAGCTTTCAGGGCAAGCCGACGCTTGAAAAGGGCTTTTTGGACGGCTATATCGAGGCGTCCGAGTTGGGCGCGCAGTTTTGGCCGCGCATTCACTTTTATCGCATCTATGCCTACCTGCAACGCATCCTGGATACATATCGAAAAAACGATCCGTCTTGCCAGGCCGTGATCGAGCAGCTTGTAGCCTATCCCTTACAGCCCGGCTAAGCGCGTACCGGAAAACTCGCCAGCCGCAGAGAAAGGTATGCTCTGCGGTTGACCCGTCAATGCGACAGTTTGAACTCGCGCAAGATCGA
>CAYZYE010000116.1:3041-12567 GCA_964481205.1 uncultured Anaerolineae bacterium
GGTATGCTCTGCGGTTGACCCGTCAATGCGACAGTTTGAACTCGCGCAAGATCGAGCCGCCGACAAACTCGCGCAGGATCGAATTATCTGGCACTAACTCGGTCGAGCAAGGCAATAACCACTGGAGAAAGGCCAGCAGGCGCTTGCTTTCGATATAGGCCAGCGTTTTTGGCTCAAGGTGGCGCAGCAGCGGTTCGACAAAAGGCTTGAGCACGGCCAACTCGTACACCAGCGCCGAGTTGAACATGGCGTCTGCGTTTTCCTGATATGGAAAAATCCAGCGGTTCTCCCCCCGACGCACGCTTTCCCAACGATTGATCGTCTTGACTGCCGGATAGCCGCGATACTGGGCGTCGCGCACCAGCCGGCGCAGCAACCGCGTGTCGGTTGTCGAAATGCGGTTGTGGTTGTCGATGTTGAGCTGGGTCAGCGCCGAGATATAGATGCGATAAATGCGCCGGTAGGGGATGCCCGCGATCAGCTCTGGGTTCATCCCGTGAATGCCTTCGGCGATGATGATGTCTTGGTCTCCAACCTGAAGTCGTTCTCCCGGCTCGCGCTCGCCGGTATGAAAATTGTAATGCGGCATTTGAATTTGTCGCCCGGCCATCAATGCGAGCATGTCGGATTTGAACAGCTCCAGGTCGAGGGCCTTGATGTGTTCGAAATCATACTCGCCATTTTCGTCTACCGGCGTGTGCGTGCGGCCAACAAAATAATGATCCATCTCGATCGGCACCGGACGCAGGCCGCGCGCCATCAATTGCACGGCCAGACGTTTGGAAAAGGTAGTTTTGCCGGATGAGGACGGCCCGGCGATCAATACCAGGCGCACCTCGGGGCGCTCGGCGATTTGGGCCGCAATATCGACCACTTGCTGTTCGTGCAGCGCCTCGGAAACCAGGATCACCTCTCGAATTCGTTCCGAGCTGATCGCCTGATTCAATGCGCCCACATCGTCGACGTTGAGCGTGTGCAGCCATTGCCCGTATTGGCGAAAGATCAGATCGAGTTTGGGGGCGTTTCGACCGGCGGGCATTTTGGTGGGCGATCCACGGCGCGGCGCGCGCAAGATGAAACCCAGCGGGTGGGGGATCAGGTCGAAATATTTGAGACACCCGGTGGATGGGACCATATAGCCGTAAAAATAGTCTTGCACCTGGCGCAGAGAATAGACGACGACGTAATCTTTGGCGCGGTATTTCAACAGGCGCACCTTGTCCTCTTGGCCGCGCGCCCGAAACAGTTCCCGCGCTTCTTTCAGGCAAACCTGGCTCTTGACAATCGGTTCATCCTGGTTTACAATCTCTTTCATCAACGCTTCGATGCGGGTCACCTCTTGGGGCGTAAAAGGCGGCCGCCCACACACTTCGCACAGCAGCCCGGTCATGGTGATCGAATGTTCCAACTTTATCCGCGCCTGCGGGTCCAACTCGTGTACGGCGGCCAGCATCAGCAAGATCAGTGAACGTTGATAGATGCGTTTGCCGTCGCTGGTCGCGTTGGTCAGCCGCTGCACGTCGGCGTCCTTGGCGATCGGGCAGGTCAATTCGCGCAACTCGCCGTCGATCAATGCGGCGACGGTGGGCGGCGCGTCGGGTTCGGCGACCGCAGATACAAACTCGGTCAACGGGGTGTTCACCGGTCCTTCCAAAATCACCCCATCGCTGAATCGAACCTGGACGGTTTTTCGGGGAAACGGCACCCTTGAAATGTTCATCATATCTCCTGACTCGTCAAGATGTGTATTTTGTTAGAACGTGTTTCATTTCGGTTCTCGTGTCGCGGACTTGGACCCGTTGAATGATCCATAAAACGCCCTCAAGGGGGTATGCTACCTGGCCCTCAACTCGTTTGAAACACATCCTGCTTATTATACCATGGACAATGCCCAATACAACCCGGACGAGTTGACCGGATAGAACATTTGTGCTAAAATAAAAGTGTCTTGACATTTACTAGCACTGGGGGTTGGGTTGAACCGATTTCACACCAAAAGAAAAAGTGGAGGTTATGACGGATGGCTAAAAGAGGACGCGCGGAGGCGCTGGACACTGCGATCAAGGGGCTGCACAAGCGGTTTGGCGATGGCGCGATTATGAAACTGGGTACGGCCACGCATCTCAGCATCGAGTCGATTTCGACCGGGTCGCTTTCGTTGGATATTGCGCTGGGCATTGGCGGCATCCCCCGGGGCCGGATCACCGAAATTTACGGGCCGGAGGGGTCGGGCAAGACGACGGTTTGCCAGCACATTATGGCCGAGGCGCAAAAGATGGGCGGGACGGCGGCCATGATCGACGTCGAACACGCGCTCGACCCGTCTTATGCCGCCTTGTGCGGGGTCGATGTGGACGAGTTGTACATCTCGCAGCCCGATACCGGCGAGGAGGCGCTCGAGATTGCCGAGGCGCTGATCCGCTCCGGCGCGGTGGACGTGTTGGTGA
The DNA here is from genome assembly GCA_964481205.1 of uncultured Anaerolineae bacterium. Classification (GTDB taxonomy): domain Bacteria; phylum Chloroflexota; class Anaerolineae; order JAFGEY01; family JAFGEY01; genus CAYRXM01. Next base: position 5,489 of record CAYZYE010000116.1, read on the forward strand.
TCGACTCGGTGGCCGCGCTGGTGCCGCGCGCCGAGATCGAAGGCGATATGGGTGACAGCCACCCCGGTTTGCAGGCGCGGTTGATGAGCCAGGCGCTGCGCAAACTCAGCGGCGCGATCAAGCAGAGCAACACGGCGGTCATGTTTACCAACCAGCTGCGGCAAAAAATCGGGGTTATGTTTGGCAACCCCGAAACCACCTCTGGCGGGATGGCGCTCAAGTTCTATGCCTCGGTTCGCCTGGACATCCGGCGCATCCAGGCGATCAAGCAACGCGGCGAGGTGGTCGGCAACCGCACGCGCGTGCGCGTCAAAAAGAACAAGGTGGCCCCGCCCTTTCGCGAAGCCGAATTCGACATCATGTACGATGAGGGCATTTCACGCGCCGGCGACGCGCTCGATCTGGCCGTCGAGATGGACATTATCGAAAAACGCGGCTCGTTCTATAGCTATAACGGTGAGCGGTTGGCCCAAGGACGTGAAAACAGCAAAGAGATGTTGACGCGCAATCCGTCGCTGCTGCGCGAGATCGAAAACCTGGTGCGCGAGGCCAATGACCTGCCGCTGCTGCCGCCGATCGCGCCAGAACTGGTCGCCCAGCCGGCGTCTGTTGACGACGCGCCCGACGTGGCGGCCCAAGATGACAAAGAGGACTAGGCTGTTCATCGGCGGGATCATGCAAGGCTCTCACCGCGAAATGGCAATGTGCGATCAGGGCTATCGCACGCGGATAGCCGACGCGGTACGGCGGCGCCATCCAGAGGTCGAGATCGTCGATCCATTTGTGCTGCACCCCGGCAGCATGGCTTTTGGCCGGGAACAGGCCGTCGAAACGTTCTTGTCGCTGCTCGATATGGCCGCCGGGGCCGATCTGCTGGTCGCCTATTTGCCGCGCGCCAGCCTGGGAACCGCGCTGGAAATCGGGCGCGCCTTTGACGCAGGCAAGCCGGTGATCGCCATTTCGCCGATGGATAAAAATTGGATGTTGTGGGCCACAACCAGACAGATATTGCCCGACCTCGACGCTTTCGATGCCTTTGTCGACCGGGGGGGCTTGACGCCATATCTGGGAGCGTGCTGAAACCACCCCCCGGCGTGCCTGCCAACCGCAAGCGAAAGAATGGGGATTCCGCCGTCACGGTTTGTCCAATCCGCAGCCTCGGAATCCCTATTCCGAGACCCGGTTTCGCCCCAAAAGTGAAATATACCTAGGGCTGTTCAATTCTAATTTGTGACTAAAGTCACCGCTGGCGGGCCAAGGCCGGGCGTCCCACCTGCGTGGACGCCACCGCTGGTGAGGACTCGTCGCCGTAGGGGGACGACCAGCCAACGGCTCACCCAACGTGGTTTCAACCGCTGGATTGTAGAATTGAACAGCCCTGGAAATATACCCTTGTGGGCGATCAAGTTGCCTTGAAACCAGAAATCACGTACAATAAGATCAGCAATCGATGAAATTGCCCTCCGGGGCAATTTCGTCTTTTGGGGATCGAGTTCACCGAAAACCTTGCTAACACACCCGCCAACCGCAGAAAACACCGAGATCGCCAGGGAATGAAACATCAATAAGCATCGCTAGCATTCAGATATATGCAATGATCTCGGTTCTTTTGTAAGGCGGTTCATTCAGGGAACTCGTCTATGGCAAGATGAAGACAAGACGAACAGTTGATGGTTACGGGAGAGAGTATGGCAACAAAATACATTTTTTGCACGGGCGGGGTGGTTTCTTCAGTCGGCAAAGGCGTGACCGTCGCTTCGATTGGGCGGCTGCTCAAGGCGCACGGTCTCAAAGTCAATGCACAAAAATTGGACCCCTACATCAATGTCGATCCGGGAACAATGTCGCCTTACCAACATGGCGAGGTGTTTGTCACCGAGGATGGCGCAGAAACCGATCTCGATTTGGGGCATTATGAACGGTTTATCGACATCAATCTGGCAAAACGCAGCAATGTCACTACCGGACAGGTGTACGAACAGGTGATCCGCAAGGAACGACGCGGCGACTATTTGGGGCGGACGATCCAGGTGATCCCGCATGTGACCAACGAGATCAAGTATCGTATTCGACAGTTGGCCGATGACGATGTCGATGTCGCGATTGTCGAAATTGGCGGCACGGTGGGCGACATTGAAAGCCTGCCTTTTTTAGAGGCGATCCGCCAGATGCGCAAGGATGTGGGCCGCGAAAACACGGTTTACATTCACCTGACCCTGCTGCCCTATATCGCCGCCACCGGTGAGTTGAAAACCAAGCCCACACAGCACAGCGTCAAAGAACTGCGCGCCATCGGCATCCAACCCGATGTGATCGTCTGCCGTTCCGATTACCCCGTTGACAAAGAGATCAAGGATAAAATTGCGCTCTTTTGCGATGTAGACCGTCAGGCCGTCATCCCCCTGATCACGGCGAAAAGTATCTATCAGGTGCCGCTCATTTTGGCCGACGCCGGGCTGGACGAGTTTTTGATCGAACGGCTCGAGCTGCCCCAGTCCGGGCGCGACCTGTCCTCCTGGCAGACGTTGGTGGCCAAGATTGAGCAGAAAAAACCCAGGATCGAGATTGGCCTGGTCGGCAAGTATATTCAGCTGCAAGACGCCTATATGAGTGTCAAAGAATCGCTCTATCACGCCGGGCTGGCCAATGACGTGGATATTGACATCGTCTGGATCGATTCGGAGGGACTGGAAAAGGAACGCGGGCAAGAGCAGCTGGCGCAGGTTGACGGCATTGTCGTGCCCGGCGGGTTTGGCTATCGCGGTATCGAGGGCAAGATCATTGCGGCGCGCTATGCGCGCAATCATAAAATACCTTACCTGGGGCTGTGCCTGGGGATGCAGGTCATGGTCATCGAGTTGGCGCGGCACGTCCTCAAAACCGACGGCGTCAACTCGACCGAATTTGACCCTCACGTGCGGCATCCGGTGATCGATCTGATGCCCGATCAAGAGTCGATCGCCGACATGGGTGGAACAATGCGTCTGGGCATCTATCCCTGCCATTTGATGCCCGACACGCTGGCCGAAAAAGCATACGGCCAAGAGATGGTACAGGAGCGCCACCGCCACCGCTTTGAATTCAACAACGCCTACCGCGACCTGTTGGCCCGCCAGGGGATGGTGTTTTCGGGGCTTTCGCCCGATCGCCGCCTGGTCGAGATCGTCGAGATGGACAATCACCCCTGGATGCTGGGCTGCCAGTTTCACCCCGAGTTCAAATCGCGTCCGACGCGCCCACACCCGCTGTTTCAAGATTTCGTGGCTTCGGCCAAAGCGTTCCGGCCGGTCAGACTCAAAAAGGGGGATTAGCCGCCGGAACGCCGAGCGCGCGGAGCGATGAGGATCACCACCGAGCGCGCGCCGACGGTGAGCGGGTTATGGCGGACGAGAGGTTCTTGTCCCGGTTCGGCAATGTCCTCCGGTGAATCGCGTGCCGTGTCGATGGCGCGCAGCCACGGGCTGTCTTGCGGGCGGGGCGGAAGCTCGAACGCCAGGTCTTGCCAGTAGGCATTAAAGATCATGTACAAGTCGTCGTCATGATCGCCGCCGGCCAGAGTCAGGGCGATGCTGTGCGAATAGTGGCCCCAATCCGGTTGATCGAGCCGGACGCCATGCCAGGCCATACATTGAAACACACGGGGGTCGATGGCGTCGGCAGACGAGTCGTGGGGGTATATTTTCAGGTTGAGAACGGGGTGGCGGCGGTTGAATTGGATCAGCTGCCGGAGAAAGCGCAGCAGATCTTGTTGTTGCCGGACGTTGCGCCAGTCGAACCAACTCGTTTCATTGTTTTGACAATAGGCGTTATTGTTTCCATATTGTGTGCGCCGCACTTCGTCACCGTAAAGCAGCATTGGTGTTCCCTGAGAGACAAACAATATCGTCAGTGCGTTTTTGATCTGTCTCTGCCTCAACTGTTCAACCTCTGGATCGTCCGTTGCTCCCTCATGCCCACAATTCCAGCTAAAATTTTCGTCTGCGCCATCTGTATTGTTTTCGCCGTTGGCCAGATTGTGCTTGCGCTCGTATGACACCAGGTCGTTCAGGGTAAACCCGTCGTGGCAGGTGATAAAGTTGATGCTGCGGTGCAAGACGTGGTCGGCGGCAGTGTAAATGTCGGGGCTGCCGATGAGGCGGGCGGCAAAATCACGCACCGCACCGTTATCGCCGCGAAGGAAACGTCGTACATCGTCGCGGTAACGCCCATTCCACTCGGCCCAGCGATGGCCGATGAACGTCCCCACCTGGTACAGTCCGGCGGCGTCCCACGCTTCGGCGATGATTTTTGTGCCGGCCAGCTGCGGGTCCGATTCGATTTCCCACAAGACGGGCGGATTGTTCATCGGCTGGCCCCGCTCGTCTCTGGCCAGGGCCGAGGCCAGATCAAAGCGAAATCCATCGACATGTGTTTCTCGCACCCAATAGTGCAGCGAGTCGATGATCAGGCGGCGGACGATCGAGTGGTTGCTGTTGAGCGTGTTGCCGCAGCCGGTATAGTTCAAATAGCGGCTGCGGTCGGCGGGGTCGAGCAGGTAATAAGCGCGGTTTTCCAGCCCCCGAAAGCAGATCGTCGGGCCGTCCTGGTCGCTTTCGGCGGTGTGGTTGAAAACGACGTCCAGGATGACCTCGATGCCGGCGCGGTGCAGCGCTTTGACCATATCTCGAAACTGGTTGAGCGGCGAGAGCCGCGTCCCTGGCGTGCAGTAGCCTCGATGCGGCGCGAAAAAGTTGATCGGATTATAGCCCCAATAGTTTTCCAAAGGCGGCGCGCCGGGCAGCGTGTGCTTGTTGATGTCTTGCTCGTCAAACTGTTGGATGGGCAACAGTTCGACGGCGGTGACGCCCAGGGACTCGAGGTATGGGATTTTTTCAATGACGCCGGCAAATGTCCCCGGCGCAGTCACGCCGGCAGAGGGATGCCGGGTCAGGCCGCCCACATGCATCTCGTAAATGACCGTGTCATCGAACGGTCGTTGCAAGCGGGCGTCGCCTTGCCAGTCGTAATCTTGCGGATCGACGACGACGCATTTCATGGCGCTGGCGCAGTTGTCGCCGAACCCGTGGGCCTGTTGGCGCGACCAGTTGTCGCCATAGATGATCTCGCGGGCATAAGGGTCGAGCAGGATTTTGCCGGGGTGAAAACGCAGCCCTTGTTGGGGAAGATATGGACCGGCCACCCGGTAGGCGTAAATCTGTCCCGGCTCGATGCCGTGAACAAAGATGTGCCAGTAATAAAATGTGCGGTTGACGTCGGGGTCCAGGCTGATGGTTTGCGCGGGGGTTGGAGCGGCAAAATGATCGAACAAGAGCAGTTCAACCGCCGTCGCGTTTTTGGTAAAAAGGGAAAAATTAACCCCATGCCGGCACAGCGTCGCGCCAAGCGGACAAGGGCGCCCCGGTTCGGTGATGGGTTTTCGAGTCATGTCCGTCCCTCCTCCAGGTGTTTGCTGCCGTCATTGTAGCATAGGGACTGGTTTGAAGCAACACGGGGTGCGGCGGAATTCCCATTCCGCTGCATTTCGGGTTTGTCCAATCCGCAGCCTCGGAATCCCTATTCCGAGGCCTGGGTTCGTCCCGCCCCAAGGGTTGAAATGAGTGTGTTTCAAATAATTTGGGGGCGACGTTTATTTCGTCAGCCAGACAGTTGCGTCCGGTCAGGAAAGGACGTTGCTTTGATGTTAAGGTAAGCCTAATTGGTTGGTCTGGACTAGTGAGTTTCAGAAAGGAGCAGGAAATGGCAACGCGGCAATATCAACAGTATCCAGGGGGTTCGACGCGGCGAGACTTGAATCAGGTGCAGCAGGTGATGCGCATGTTGATCTGGATCGGTATGTTTATCGTGACCGGCCTGGTTCTGGGCATCCTGACCGCGCTGGTGGGGGTGATCGGCGCGGCGATCTTGGGCGAAGCGGGCGCCGTGTGCGCCGGGCCGGTGGGATTGGTGGCCTTTTTTCTGGTCTTTGTCATTCCCACCACGATCAGTCGCTGCTTGTACATCATTCCCGAGTACCAGCGTGTGGTGGTGCTCAAATTGGGGCAGTTTGTCGGCGTGCGCGGCCCCGGACAGTTTTGGGTGATTCCGTATCCGCCGTTTTACCAGTCGGCGGCGATGACGCTGGACATGCGCATCCAGACCCAGGTGATCAAGGCGGCCGAGACGTTGACCAAGGACAATGTGCCGGTAGGGTGCGAGGCAGTGATCTTTTGGCGCGTCGAAGCGCCGCGCGTTGCGGCGCTCAAGGTGAAAAACCACGCCGAGGCCGTCTATTTGGCCGCCAACAGCGCGCTCAAGGACACGATCGGTACGATGGAGCTTTCGGAACTGCTCGGTCAGCGCGACGATGTGGCGAAAAGCCTCAAGCAGATCATCGATCAGGCCGCTGAAAATTTCGGCGTCGATGTCTCTTCGGTCGAGATCACCGATGTCCACGTTCCGTCCGATTTGATCCAAGAGTTGAGCGTTCGCGCCCAGTCGGAGCGCGCCGCGCAGGCCAAGATCATCGAGGCCAAAGCCGAGTTGCAAGTGGCCAGGCAGTTCCAGGCCGCCGCCAATTCGATGGGCGCCAAGGCGATGGATCTCTACCGGCTCAATGTGCTGGAACGCATTGGGCGCGAAGAGGGCAGCCAGATCGTGATTTATGGCATGGGTACGGGCGATCAAACGATGGGACAACAAATTGCCAGCGCCGCAGCCGGCGCGCAGTCGAGCCTGAACTTGCCCGTGCGCAAAGAACCATCCACCGGGCAAACGCCTTCGGCCGTTTGACGTTTGACCACATTTTGATATGGGTGTGTTCCATTTTAAGCGGCTAAAGCAGCCGTAAGCCGAACCACATTGGGAGTGTATCCAGTACACCTATGGCATCCTTCTGTCAAACAGAAACAGCCATATAGCGGCCTGCCGACGCTTGCTCAAGTACGCCCCCTACGCCCCCCGGCTGTGGAGCCATGCCCACCCAGTCCCAAAAAAATCACCCCACAGTCTGCCGGCTGGGATAGGCACCCCAGACCGGGTCAAGCCAGAGATGCTCCAAGGGGATCGCCAGATCCCCGTCGTCGGTCTGGATTTGACAATCC
>CAYZYE010000117.1:0-12567 GCA_964481205.1 uncultured Anaerolineae bacterium
ACGGCTCGCCAAACGCGGTTTCAACCGCTGGGTTGTAGAATTGAACAGCCCTGATTCCGAGACCCGGTTTCGCCCCAAAAGCGAAATACATTCTTGTGCAACCCGGCGTTCTCTTGCGGGTGCGCGGGCATATTTTCCAGTACGCCTCAAGGCCAGATGTGATACGATCTGCACATATCTATGATATTTGGGGATCGCTTTATCCCTGGCATGGATGAAACTGTAGGGCGGTTGCTTATCAGTCTCTTGATGAGAGTGCTAATTGGGACTTGACTTGGGGAAATTTTTGTGGTAAAATCTGTGATAGTTAGCACTCTGGGGGTTTGAGTGCTAACAAGCAGGTGAGTCAGATTTCAATCATTTTCATCTAGGAGGGAATAAAATGAACCTTACTCTCAAACCGTTGGGTGATCGTCTTGTCGTCAAGCCGATTGAACAAGAAGAAGTCACTTCTGGGGGCATCATTCTCCCAGAGACGGCCAAGGAAAAACCGCAAGAAGGCCAGGTGCTGGCCGCCGGCCCCGGCAGGTTGGATGATGCGGGCAAGCGCGTGCCGATGGAAGTCAAGGTCGGCGATCGCGTGCTGTACGCCAAGTATGCCGGCACCGAGATCAAGCTGGAAGACGACAAAGTGCTCATTCTCAAAGAGAGTGATGTGTTGGCAATCGTAGAACGTTAGAATAAAATTTAAACTTGGAGGTTTATTGAATGGCAAAACAACTTGCTTTCTCAGAAGACGCCCGACGCTCGCTGGAGCGTGGGATCAACAAATTGGCAACCGCAGTTGCCACCACCCTCGGCCCCAAAGGCCGCAATGTTGCTCTCGATAAAAAATTCGGCGCGCCGACGATCACCCACGATGGTGTGACCGTGGCCAAGGAGATCGAACTGGATGACCCCTACGAAAACATGGGCGCGCAGCTGCTCAAAGAGGCCGCCACCAAGACCAATGACATTGCCGGCGATGGCACCACGACGGCCACAGTTTTGGCGCAGGCGATCATCAACGAAGGTCTCAAGAACGTCGCCGCCGGCGCGAACCCAATGTTGATCAAGCGCGGCATTGAAAAAGCCACCGAGGCTGTTGTCGCCGCGATCCGTGAGATGTCTCAGGACATCAACACCAAAGAAGAGATCGCCAGCGTGGCCGCCATTTCGGCGCAAGACCAGGTGATCGGTGACTTGATCGCCGATGTGATGGACAAAGTCGGCAAAGATGGCGTGATCACCGTCGAAGAGAGCAAAGGCCTGGCCTTTGAGACCGAGTACGTCGAAGGTATGCAGATCGATCGCGGCTATATCAGCCCTTATTTCGTCACCGACCCGGACCGGATGGAGTCCGTTCTGCCAGAACCATACGTGCTGATCACCGACAAAAAGATCTCGGCCGCCAGTGACATCGTTCCGGTGTTGGAAAAGCTGGTGCAGGTTGGCAAGCGCGAGCTGCTGCTCATTGCCGAAGATGTCGATGGTGAAGCGTTGGCTACACTGGTGCTGAACAAACTGCGCGGTATGCTCAACGTGTTGGCCGTCAAGGCGCCGGGCTTTGGCGACCGCCGCAAGGCGATGTTGCAAGACATTGCCATTCTCACCGGCGCAACCGTGATCACCGAAGAGATGGGCCGCAAACTCGATACGACCACGATCCAGGACTTGGGCCGCGCCGACAAGGTCATCGCGACCAAAGAAGACACCACCATCGTGGGCGGCGACGGCGATGAAGACCAGATTTCCGGTCGCATCAACCAGATCCGCGCCGAGATCGACGTGTCCACCTCTGATTACGACAAGGAAAAACTGCAAGAACGTCTGGCCAAGTTGGCCGGCGGCGTGGCGATCATTCGCGTTGGCGCCGCCACCGAGGTCGAGTTGAAGGAAAAAAAGCACCGCGTGGAAGACGCCCTGAGCGCCACCCGCGCCGCCGTTGAAGAGGGGATCGTCGCCGGCGGCGGCGTGACCTTGATCAACGCGATGGCCGCCCTCGATGACATCAAGCTGAGTCTGGACGATGAGCAGACCGGCGTCGAGATCGTCCGCCGCGCCCTCGAATACCCCATTCGCGGCATCGTCGGCAATGCCGGCGTCGAAGGCGCCGTGGTGATCGAAGCCATTCGCCAGGAACGCGAAAAAGGCGGCGACAAGAGCTTTGGCTATGATGTGATTGCCAACGAGTACGGCAACATGATCGAAAAAGGGATCATTGACCCGGCCAAAGTCACCCGCAGCGCGGTCGAGAACGCGGCCAGCATCGCCGCGATGATTCTGACCACCGAAGCGCTGATCACCGACATCCCCGAAAAAGAACCGCCAGCGCCGGCCGGCGGCCCGGGCATGGGTGGGATGCCTTACTAGGCCAAGGTTATACAACGCCTGAAATAAAAAAAGGGCGGGGCACACAAGCCTCGCTCTTTTTTTTTTGTGCGCCGGTGGATATGCGCAAAGCGTGTTTCCGTCTAGTTTTCGATATACACGTCGGTCAGTATGGCGCGTTCTTGCTGGACGGCCGCGCCGGAGACGGGCCAAAACATGTCCAGCGCGGGCGTTTTCACGCCAACGCGAATGTGATACATCCCTGCCGGCGTGGCCGGGTTGAGATTGATCTCATAGTCGTCGCGAATGATCTCGCCGGGTTGCCACTGCTGCGGTCGATAGTAATGGACGACGTTGCGCGGCTGTTCCAGTTTGCCGCCCCAGACGCCGCCGCGATCGTCGGTCATTTCGACCACCGTGACCAGCTCGTCTTCTAGCGGCAGATCGACCTGCCAGTATAGCGTGAGGTGAATCCAATTGCTCGGCGGGTGCAGCCGGTCGGAGCGGGGCGGCAGCCGCGTTTGATCGAGTGCGTACCCGGCCAGTCGCAGGCGCGTGCCAAAGCCGATCTCTGCCGGCAGCGCGGTATCCGGCACGCCCCCCAACCGGTAACGCAGCGCATACGCCTTGATCGACATCCCCACCGGGTACTGTTCGGTGACAATCGGCCCGCGGTCGAAAAACCAGCGCTCGACGACGTGCCTGGGATCGGTGTTGTGCTCTTGGGCCTGTACCAGCCACAGCACGCTGGCCCCGCCATACGGCGCCAACAACTCGTTCAGGTCTTCCGGCGCGGGCGGCCGGCTGCCCAGCGGCGCGACGACCTGCGCCGGGCCATCATAATAGTACTCGAACGGGACATGCGCATAATGAAGATGTACAAAGACGAGGTCGTCCTGGGCGGCTCTTTGCGCGACATAGTTGGCCGCCGTGCGCCAGTCTTCGCGCAAGTTGTCCGTGTTCCACACGTGTTTCCAACCGAGGCCCATGAGCAGCAGCGCCGGGAGCAGTGCGATGAGCGCCAGCCAAACGCTCTTTTGCTTGAGTCGCGCGAGGCCGGCCGAGATCGCCAGCCAAAACGCGGCCAGGATGACGACGAGGTATTTGGGGTTGAACACGGGCCGTTTGGCGGTGATCCAGAAAAACGCCGCCAGCGGGAGCGTCAGGTAGAGGCCCAAGAAAACGCGCTCTAAATGGCGCGCGTGTTTTTCGCCGCGCGGCGCGACCGGCCACAAGCCCAGCGGGATCAAAGCTGCCAGCGCGAGCATGGGCGCCGCTAACCAGCGGGGCGGGTCGGGGATAAAGCGCGCCGTAAAAGCCAGCATCAACTCGTACAGTTGGTCGTTAAATTTGAGCATGGGGTACACGTTGACGTCTGGCGCGATCTGGCCGGCGCGCCAGGCGTTCCAGGCAAAGGGCAAGTAGGCCAGCCCCACCAGGGCGATCGTCACCGCGCCGGCGATCCACAAGGTGCGGCGTTTCCACCCGGCGATCAAAATGTACAGCCCGGCCACCGGTAGCAGCAGGGCGGCGAACAGGTGAACGTAACACGCCGCGAGCGCCAGAACGCCGTAACCCAGCCACCAGCCCCAATGCTCTTGCGCTAACGCGCGCAGCAGGCAGTAGACGCCGGCCAGCGTCAATGTGGCAACGGGCATATACATACGCACTTCTTGCGATAACCAGATCAACTGTGGGCTAAAGGCGACCAATCCGGCGGCGAGCAGTCCTGTCCAGCGATCGAACAGCCGTTTTCCCACCAGGTAGACGAGAACGACAAAAGTAATGCCAAATAACGCCGACAGCAGGCGCACCGAGAACTCGCCGCTGCCCAGCGCCGCCATCCACACTTTGAGCAGCAAATAATAGCCCGGCGGATGGGGGTCGAGTCCAAGGCTGAAAATGTTTTCCACCAACTCTGGCGCCGGGCGCTGCGCCAGCCATACGCTCATCGTTTCATCAAGGTCGAGGCTGTGAAAGTTGAGGTTGGTCAGGCGCAGTATCGCCGCCGCAAGGAACACAATCACCCATGCCAGGGTAAAAAAACGGTTTGGGTTGGCGCGATCGAATGTTTTCAATATTTGCATACGCTTACCGCCTGGCGCAAGACGTGCCACGCACAATGTTCAAAAGCGGTGCGTGGCACGTTAAATGTCGGAAATATGGCTCGATAGATATAGATCAGCCGGAAATGCCGGTTACTTCGTACACTTGCTCATAGGCGACGCGGCCTTTGACCTGGATTGGCGTCAGGGTGTTGACCGTGATGTCATCCTTGACCAGCCGGTAGGTGTTGTCGCCCAACAAGATGACGCCTTTGCCCGCGTTTTCTTGCAGCCGCTTGGAGAGGTTGACGGCGTCGCCAATCAGCGTATAGTCCATTTGCTCTTCGCCGCCCACATTGCCGGCAACGGCTTCGCCGGTGTTGATGCCGATGCCAAAGTGCAGCCGGTCTTGGGGCGGCATTGTGGCGTGATCGTGGCGGATCGCCTGCTGAATCTCCCACGCGGTTTTGACCGCTTTCCAGGCGTGGTCGGGGATTGGGTGCAGCGGCGTGCCAAAGTGGGCCATCACGCAATCGCCCTCGTACTTGTCGACAATGCCGTCGTTTTCACGAATGATGCGGGCGGCAATGTTGTAATAGTGGTTGATCATTTCGACCACCTGTTCCGGCTCGTGCCCTTCGCTATAGGTGGTAAAGCCGCGGATGTCGCCAAAGAGGATGGTCACGGTCTCGCGCGTGCCGCCCAGTTGAAGTTCCTGCAAGTCGGCCAGGGTATCGACCAGTTCAGAAGGCAGGTAACGTTTGACCATCGATCGCTCGCGCTCGAACCGTTTGCGTTCGGTCACGTCGTTGACCACAATGGCCACGCCCTGGGTTTCATTGTTGGCGTCTTTGAGCGGTGAGAGGTTTATGCTCAGGTTGATTGTACCGCGTCCCGGCACTCGCGGTTCCGCTTCAATGTCTTGCACCACCTGGTCTTGTTCTTTGACTCGCTGGACGATCGGCGGCAACATTGGGTTGAGCGGCTCAAGCGCCTTGAAATAGGTCGCCCCGACGCATGTGTCGGTTGGGACGCTGAGGATGTTTTCGGCGGCGCGGTTAAAGAGTGTGATTTTGTCCGCTGTATCGGTGGTGATCACGCCGCTGGTAATAGAACGTAAAATATCGTCCATCAGCTTTTTCTGGTTGGCTACGCTTTCAAACAGGCGCGCGTTGTCGATGGCGACGGCGGCCTGGTTGGCAAAGGTGGTCAACACGTTGCGCTCTCGCTCGCCAAACAGGCCGGAGCGGATGCGGTTGTCGGCGTACACCACGCCGATGGTGTGGCCTTTGACGCGCAGCGGCACGCACAAGATGGAACGCAAGCTGTAGCCGATGACGCTTTCCTGGGATTGAAAACGTGGGTCGGCCTGGGCGTTGGTGGTCACTACCGCTTCGCCGGTCTCGGCGACGGTGGTGACAATCGTCTGGCTGACCTGGAACGACTGTTTGTTCAACGTTTCCTGATCCATGTTGCGCGCCACTTTGAATTCCAGTTCTTCGGTCTCTTCGTTGCGCAGCATCAAATAGCCACGTTCGGCACCGGTGATCTGGATGATTTTGTCCATCACGCGGTTGAGCACTTCGTCGGGGTCGAGCGTTGAGTTGATCACCGCTCCGACTTCGGAAAGCGCGCGCAGCTGGGCGTGTTCCTTTTCCATGGCATCGACGTCGGCGCGCAGCCGGTTCAGGGCGTTTTCAAACAGCGGCAGCCGGCCGGCGATCTGTTGGGCGGCGTTGGTGACATAGGTGCTGGCGTTCATCGCGTTTTGGATCACTTGCTGCGCCTGGGGTGCGCCGCCGACGGCCATTTGCAACTGGCGCAAGGCGCGCCGCTGCATTTCGACCGCGCGGGAAAATTCATTCATTCGCGTTCGCAGATCGCTTATTTCCTGGCGAATGTTGTTGATCTTGTCTTGAGTTGTTTCACTCATTTTGAATCCTTATCAACTTGGCGTCAAAGATCAGGATGTATTGGGTCTGGTTTTATTCGCCAACCCACTTGGATAATTTGCGTCCCACTCGGCCCAAAAGCGATTTGGTCCACTGCGCCCGGCGGCGTGTTTGTTGGTACAGCCGGGCAATGTCTTGATAATCCGGGTTGGCGTCGAACACCTGGGCAAAACAGCCGTATGCGCGCGGCCAATCTTTGCGTTGATAGTGCTCCATTCCCTCTTGATATAACTGCGCCATGCGTTCGAGGTTTTGTTTTTCGGCCAGGGTGATGCCGGCCTGGGTCAACAGGTTGGCCGCGTCTTGATAGTTTGGTTCGACGGTGACGATCTCGCCCAGTTCGTCGATCGCTTCTTGCCAGCGTTCCTGTTCGATCGCCGCCTGTGCGGCCGCGTACAGCGCCGACAGGCGCGCCTGAAGCCCGCAATGCGCCAACCGGTTGGAGGTGTCCTCATAGTGCGGGTCGACTTTGAGGACGCGGTTGAACAGGTTGACGGCGCGGCTCCATTCGCCGGCTTGCTCGGCCTCGATCGCGCGCTGGTAGAGGCTGCCGAGCAGCAGTTTGTGAGCCTGACTCAGTCCTTGCTTTTCCTCCGGCGGTGCCGGGGCCTGGATGGGCCGGTCTCCGACCTGGCCTCGCAGTGTGGACTCGATGGCGGCCAACAATTCGCCGGGGGTTTGATAACGATCGGCCGGGTCTTTGGCCAGCATTTTGTCGAGCAGCGATTCGACAAATGGCGGCACGCCGATTTCGTCAGGGTTCAGTTTGGGTGGTTCGTTGGCAATGTGCTGGCTAATGATCGACCATGGGCTGGCCGCCTCGAACGGCATTTTGCCGCTCAACATCTCGTACAGGGCCACGCCGAGGGAATAGATATCCGACCTGATGTCGACCACTTCGCCCATTGCCTGTTCGGGAGAAATATAATACGGCGAACCGACAAAGCCGGATTGGGTCAGCGATGGCAGCGCGCGGGCGCGGGCGATGCCAAAATCTAGCACTTTGACCCGGCCATCAGGCATTAACATGATGTTTTGCGGTTTTATATCACGATGTACAATGCCTTGCACGTTGGCGGCTTCGAGCGCCAACGTGACCTGGGCGGCGATTTCGAGCGCCTCTTGCCAGGGCAGTTTGTTTCTCTCGTCCAAAACGGCGGCCAGGTCTCGTCCCTGGATCACTTCCATTACCAGGTAATGGACATCGCGGTCCGCGCCATAGTTGAGAATGCGGACAATGTACTCGCTTGATATTTGGGTGGCGAGTTTGGCCTCGCGCGTGAAGCGCTGCACATAGGCCATGTCCTGACAATAATGGGGGTACAGCACTTTGACGGCGACCTGGACTTTGTCTATCAAATCTTCGGCCAGGTAGACCCAGGCCATTCCTCCTGCGCCGATTTCCCGTAGAATTTTGTACCGATTTCCCAGTGTTTCGCCAACCACACACAGGCTCCCAATAATGGCTTTGTTGAACAAAGGTCGATGGCGCGTCAGATGTCAGAGTTTTGATGGACGCCGCCTAGGGTTTATTATACCGTATTTTGCCGGTGCAAGCAACAAAAACAAGGGTGTGCAAGTCGCCAGCGCGCCGGCCAATCGCAGAGACGCCGAGATCGCCAAGAAATAAAGTATCCGTGAGCACCGTATATATTCACAAATATCAAACAGTCTCTGCGGTTAATCCTGGTTTTTCAGCGCGCTCTTAATCTACAATCACCTGTACCTCGGTAAAGCCCATCGAGTAGAACCAGTTTTCGAAAAAGAGGCGCCCGTATTCGCCGGCGCGGGCGAGCACGTCGCTTTCCAGTGCGGCCTGGGTCATTTTGGTTTCCGCTTCCAGCCGCGCTGCTCCCTCCAACCCCAGGTCTCGTTCGATCAGCCACGATTTTTTGTAATAGACGACGTGCGTTCGCTCGTTGTCCAGGCGGACGTACAAAATCTCTGGCGCGGGGAGGTGTAATTGCACGCGCGCGCCATCGACCCACAAATCTCCGTCGCCCAGTTTGTCCAGGTCAAACCCGGCGGCGACCTCGCCGTAGGCAATGAGGACGATTTCCTCTTTGACTCCCAATTCTTTGCGGATGTCGTCCGGCACGTGCGTGCTGGTGATGTCGGTGCTGAGTGTGTACTTGACCGTGGCCAGCTCGGCTTGCTGGCGAATTTGCTCAATGTTGACGACAATGCTGCGTGTTGGTGTGGGGGCGGCGGCCGGCGACCAGGGGATGAATGTGCCGATCAAACAGCCTGCCACGCTGACCAGACTCACAATCGCCAGGGCGACGACGCCCCAAACAAACATTTCCTTACGCATAACTTGCTCCTTGTTCATTCGCTGCGCACAATGATGACAATATCGGTAAAGCCCAGGGCGCGCAAAAAGGCATCGATCTGCATCCGCGCGTTGGCCTCGGCTTGCTCCAAAATTTCGCCTTCGATGGCGCGGGTCAGCATCGACTGTTCGGCCAACTGCCGGGCTTCTCCTTCCAGCGTCTTGTCCGGTTTGCGGAACAAGCCCGTTGTTCTTTCGTACACATGGGTGCGCTCGTTGTCGATCTTGGTGTAGAGGATTTCGGGCGGTGGCAAGGTGATCGTGACCTGATCGCCATGTATGATGATGTCTTGTCGCGCAATTTGTGTCATGTCGATGCCGGCGACGACCTCGCCTTCGGCGATCAGCAGCAGCGAGTCGGCGCCAAAGAGTTCCTCCCAGAGGTTCGCCGGTTCGCGTTTGAGGTCAATGACCGTGGACAACATGTACTTGGTCGTTTCCAGCCGCCCCAACGATTTGACCTCGGTAATGATCACTCGAGGCGTGGGCGTGGGGGTTGGGGTAAAGGTAGGCGTGGGCGTCGGCGTCCCTGTGGGCGGCGGGGTCGGCGTTTTGGTCGGAATGGCCGTTGGCGTCGATGTCTTGACGGCCGGAAAAGGCTGCGTCACCGTCGGGGGCAGCGTCGCGCTGCGCTTGAGGGCCATGTTTTTTCCAATCGAAAAGGACAACGCCGCCGCGGCCACGACCAGCGCAAGGCACAGGATGGCGACGGGAACAATGATCTGCCACTTTTTCATCGAACAGGCTCCTCTCCATACGCAAAGCTCTATGGATGTTTGGGATAGAAAGACCATAATAACGGGCTGTTGTAAAAGGCAGTACGCACCCCGGCATCCGGCGAGAGCGGTTGTAGCGCGTAGCGGTACACATAGCGACCGTGGTAAGTGTGTCCGGGAAAGCCCAATCCCGACCGAGCCCCCAGGTGCGCCGGGTCGGGCGCGCGGGTGGGCGTCGAGGCGATCAGCCCCAGCCGGATGCCGCCATCGACCGGCCTGGCGGCGTATTGGTAGGTGGGCGTCGAGGTGCGGTGCGCCATATACCGCAGTCCCTGCCAGTCCGTTTGCACGTCGATTGTGTCTTGAGCGGACAGGATGATCGCCGGCGCGGCCCGGGTTGGGTACGAGATGTTGCCGGCCTGCAAGGGCAAAGGCCAGATCACTTGTTTGCCAATGATGTCGAACTCGCCGACGACAAAATCACCGGCCAGGGTCGTCGGCGCGTCGAAATTGAATTCGGTGACGCATTCGAGCAGCGGGTTGAACAAGTTGATGTGAATCCGACGCACCAGTTCGATGTTTTTTTGCAGCCGTTGGCGGGCGATGACGACGCCGCGCACCGGGCCGTCGGAGGCGACCTCGATGTCGGCGTCGCGCAGATCGGTGCGCAGCCAGCTGGCGGTGTTCAAAACATAGCCCAACGCCCGGTTGCCAAACCCGCACAGCCGTTCTTGCCCCTGGAAGCGAATGGAGGTGATTTGCCCCTTGGCGTCCAAGAGCACGGCCAGCCAGGGATTGCACAGCCGGTTGATCGTGACATCCAGCCCTTCGGGGTGCATCGAAAGGGCCTCCGGCAGTACGATCAGGTCTTTGGACGCGCCGGCGTTGATGTCGATGGTCAGCGAAAAGCGCGCCCGGCCATCTTGGGCGTCGAGCCACTGCGCCGGAATGACGATCCCGCGATCCAAAAACGAGACGGTTTGGGGACTGACGCGATCTGGCAGCGGGATTTCGACGGTCAGTGTATTGCCCTGCCGCTCGATGTTGCACGGCTCAAACACGCGGAGCACGCCCAGGGCGCGTTCAGGCAGCGTCAATGGAGAGCCGAGTTGAAACAGCCAACGGTGTACCAGCGCCTTTTCTTGCTCGCCGACGGCTTTGGTCTGGGCCATTGCGGCTTTCAGGTTGTGTTCGCGGCACACGTCGGCGACGCGGTGCGTCAGGCAGTGCTGTCGATGCTGGGTGCGCAAGGCCAACTGCCGGACATTTTGCAAGGCCTGCTCGTCCTGACCCGACGCCATTTTGCTCAACTCGCGCAAACTTTGCCACCGGCTCCAGGCCTGCGCCAACACGGCATTGAACTTGCGGTTGAATTCGGCGCTGGTCCATTCCTCCAGCCCCGTCCAATCGGGCGGCATTTCGACCGTTCCTTGCGCGTGCGCGTTCGCCAATTCGGAGAGGACGACAAACTCGCAATCCTGGGCCAAAGCGAGTTTCAAGAATGGCTCCAGCCACGCCAGCCCGTGGGCGCTCTCGACCCGGATTGCAATGGGGAGGGTTTTGCCGGCGTAACTGGCGGTCAGATATTGTACATATTCAATCAATGTCTCGCGGTCGATTCCCATTCGCAGCACCCGGCTCGACTCGTCGTGAAAGCCGACCACCGGCCACCCTTCGATGGAAATCGGGCGCGTTGGATCGAATCCGTCGACCGCCCGCCGGATTGGCTTTTCATTGATCGCCAGGTATCGATATTCATATCCACGCAGCGATTCGCCCCACCCGCTGCTCAGTTTTCCGCCGGCCGGGACAACTCCCTTGGCCCAAATTTGCGCCTCGCGCGCGGCGGTTGCCTCCCAACTTTGCGCTTGCGCGCGGATGATGTCTCGACAGGGTAGCATGGGAAAAGGCCGCGTGTCGAGTACGCATACCGTCTCAAACTGCCCGCGCTCGACTCCGGCGCGATACATTTCCAAAATGCCGGATTTTGTGGCCGATTTGAGCGCGTTCTCGGTCCAGCCGATTGTGACCTTGGCTTGCGGAAACCGGCTCAATGTATCGAGCAAAGTCTGGTATCGCTGCCCGGATTGCGTCGCCGCCTCTGGCGATGCGCACGGGCCGTCGATCTGGAAATACAGGGCAAATGTCAGGCTGGCTTGTGACGTGGGGCGCGTCGGCGCGGCCGGCGGCGGTGATGTTTTGACCTTGAGCCAGGAGCCTTTGAGCAGGCCGGGCAAAAGGCGCAGCAGCGGGATCGATTTGTTGCCGGGCAGCCGCAAATAGTTGCGTTTGAACAGAGCGTTCAATTCGCCGTACAGGGCCAACAGATTCCTGGGTGGAGACCAGAGTACCTTGTCGAGCAGGGCGATGCTTTCGCCAATGAACCGCTCGTCGATCCAGGTTGCGCCGGGCACGCTGATCAGTTCTTCGGGGGTCAGCATACAAGGCCGTCCATTCACCAGGCGCACGCCGCCCCGCGTGGCCGGCGCGCCGTCGCGGTGAAAAACCAGCGTGTGGCCGTCGAGTTGCTGCGCCCAGGTTGCCAGACGGGCGCGCAGGTCATTTTTGAGGATATTTTGCACCAACTCTTGGCCGATCGAGGTGATGGCATGCACCGCCCAGTGCGCGCCATAGCCGGCGGCCAGCCGGGCGCGGAAAATGGCCGCGCGTTCCGGTTCAGCTACGGCAGCGATAAACAAGTCGCTGAGCGCCCGTCGATCGAGCAGTATGGTGAACAGCGGCGGCGGGTCGGGCGGAGAGGCTTTGGCGACACGCGCGGCCAGCGTTTGCAGATCGACGTCGGTCGCTCCGGCAATGTTGAGCGCGGTTGGTTCCAGAAAGCTCAACCGGATTTTGCCGCTTTCCAAGGTGATCCGCAGCAGCTCGAGTGGCTGGCGCTGGGTGTCCAGGATAACCAGGTGCCCGGCCCATCGCCGGTTGGGCAGCGTTTCGAGGTAGGCCGGGCGCAGGCCCAGGCACATTGCCCATTGTCCAAGATCGATTGTTTGATCGTCGCCCAGCCATTCTCGCAGCATGGTGTTGCCTCTCTATGGAAATAAATGATCGTGTTGCTTGTATTGTACATGATCTGGTCTCTCTATGCAAAACGAGATGCGCTATTGGGACATTGCCAGGCCAGAGACGCCGGCGGTGTACTTCAATTTGGGGGTCAGGGGGTGGCGCTCGCTTTGCGCTCGGCCTGGATTGCCAAA
>CAYZYE010000118.1:0-12466 GCA_964481205.1 uncultured Anaerolineae bacterium
TCGCGCTCCTGAACGGTGAGCGCCTTGTTCACGCCGCCCGGAATGGCAAACTTGGGATGAATGCGCCGCCCGCCAGACAGGGTGCTGATGATCTCCTGGCCGTACTTGCGCAACATCACCGCCTTGAGCGCCAGTTCGGCGTCGGCCTGGATAATGCCCACCACGTTGCGAATCGCCGGGTCGGCATCGAAACCCAGGATCAAATCCGGGCTGGCCAGGTGGAAAAAGTGCATACAGTGCGACTGGATCATTTGCCCCATGTGCATCAACTCGCGCAGCAACTTGGCCGGGCGCGGCGGATCGGCGTTGATCAGCTGATCGCAGGCTTTGGCCGACGCAAGGTGATGGCTGACCGGGCAAATGCCGCAGATACGCGGCGTGATCGACGGCATTTCAAAGTACATCCGTCCCTGACAAAACTTTTCAAACCCCCGAAACTGATCGACATGCATATACGCCTGTTCGACCTTGCCCGCATCATCCAGGTGGATGGTCACGCGCGCGTGCCCCTCGATGCGAGTTACGGGTTCAATGGTAATTTTTCGCCCCATTTTGATTCTCCTTCTAGTGAGCCTGACGACCCACCCTGGTTGAGCTTGCCAACCCGGTTGGCCCTACTCATAAGTCAGGTTTTCGTCTGTGAGCACCGGAATGCGCCCTTGCAACAGTTCGGTGATCGCATACCAGATCGCATCGGCAGGCGGCGGACAGCCCGGAATGTGCAGATCGACCTTGACCACCTCATTGACGGCCATCACGCGGTCGGTCAACTTGCCCAATTCATTCGAACGCGGCACCGCGCCGCTCTCATCGGTGCTGGCGGTGTCGACGTAGGCCTGACGCAGCACATCTTCTTTGTCGAAAAAGTTGCGCATGGTGCAAATGCCGCCAAACACCGCGCAATCCCCCATTGAAATGAGAATTTTGCATCGCTCGCGCATCATCTCGGCCACCTCGATCTGGTGCGAGTTGCTGACCGCACCGGTCAAAATGCCCACATCGACGCCTTCTTTGGGCGGATGCTTGAGATCGGTGATCGGCGTGGACATAATATCCACGTGCTTGATCAATTCGACAATGCGCTCGTCGATATCAAGCAAAGACATATGGCAGCCCGAACAAACATCCAACCAATCACTGGCCAACTTTACTTTTGCCATTCGGGATTTCCTCCTGTTTGAAAAGTGTTGTGGTCATCGTCCCGGCGGGACCGGCGCATCATTCCACACTCATTGTACCACGCACCCGGCCTCTTGTCCACGACTCGAGCCGCCCAAACGATTGGCCCACAACACCGTTGAATGACCAATAAACCGCCCACGAGGGGCTTGTGCTGCCAGTCCCTCGCTCCATTTGAAACATACCAAATCGTTATGCTGCGTCGATCTCGCTGATTATGCCAGTTTTTCCGCGAGCGCCTGCAAAATCGCCTCGTCGCTCTGGACGCCGGTTGGCGGTTTGATCGCCGCCGCGAGCGAGATTTGACGGCCTTCGGTGTTGGTAAACGTGCCCGCCTTTTCCACCCACGAACCGCAAGGCAAAATCACGTCGGCGCGATCGGTCAGCGCGCTCTCAAAAGTGGTCTGCACGACAACAAACGCATCGGCGGCGACGCCATCCAACAACGCTTCATCGACCGCTTCATCGGCGGCCAACACAAAGACGACCTGCGCGCCCTGCGCCTTGAAACCACCGTTGAGGCCGGCCGCCACCGCGCCGCGACCGTTGCTGCCCGGCGTCAAGCCGAGATACTGCGCCTTGTCGCCCAACGCCTTGCGCAGCGCGGGCAGCGCTTTGCCGGCGCCCGCGCCGTAAATCACGGTGGGCAACTCGGCGCGTTGCGCCAGATCGATGGCCTGATCGACCTGGGAAACCTTGAACTGCTTGAACGCCAGGTCGGCCATCCCGTTGTCGTGATCATCGACGATGATCATCCGCGCGCCGCGATTCGTCACATTGCGCTTGACGGCAAAGCCAACCACCTGGTGATCGGCGTCGAGGTCGGCGCCAACGATGACGTAAAAATCCGCGTCGTCCAACGCCACAATCGAACCCTCGGCCTCGGCCATAAAAGCGGGCGTCGGAGTCAGGCAGCCAACGCTCTTGGCCCCCTCGAACACCTGGGCAAAGAGCTTGAGCGCCTCGTTGGTGACGCGCGTCGAAGTGACCGCCGCGACATCGGCGCCCTTGATCCTGGCCGCCGCGGCCTCGATGGCCTCGTCAACTGTGGCCGGCCACATCCGCCCGTCGCGCTTGATCATCGGCGTCCACGCCCGGCGGCGCTCGTCGTCAAGCGGCTCAAAGCGCCCGGCCACGCACAACAGCCCCTTGGTTTCGGTCGCATCCCAATCGCCCTCGATGCGCACCAGCGAATTGTCGCGGGTGAGCAGTTCGACGCCACAGCCCACGCTGCACGCCGCGCAGCTGCTCTTGACCCGAGTCAAGTCTTTTTCCAGGCCGCGATAGGCGCTCTTGCGATCCATCAACGAGCCGGTGGGGCAAACTTGCAAACAGTTGCCACAAGAAATACAAGAGGATTGGCCGAACGGCACGTCCATATCGGCGACAATCATTGTATTTGCGCCGCGTTGACCCAACCCCAGGGTATGATTACCGACCAACTCGCCGCACATGCGAACACAACGGCGGCACAACACGCAGCGATTGTGATCCATCACAAAATACTGGCGCGTGGCGTCGACGGGCAACGGTGGATATGGACGCTGGTAAAGCCAGCTATCCAACCCGTAGCGATAGGCCAACGACTGCAACTCGCAGTCGCCGCTCATCTGACAATACATACAATAGTGGTTTCGCTCCGAAAAGAGCAGCTCGAGCAAGAATTTGCGCGTTTCCACAACCTTGTCCGATTCGGTATGCACCACCATACCTTCAGAGACCTGAAATGTACAGGCCGGCTGCAATGTGCGTTGTTTTTCGACCTCGACCAGGCACATACGACATGCGCCAATAGGGTCGAGCGCCGGGTGGTGGCATAATGTAGGAACGTCGATCCCGGCTTCTTTGGCTGCGTTGAGGATCGTCTGCCCAGATTGTACAGCGATCTGTTTGCCATCAATGGTAATGTTTACCAATGCCATGCGGGGACTCCTTTCTGAGTGAAAGAAAATTTGAGGTTTTTTGTTCCCGGTACAACCGGTCATCGCACCGGGAAACAGCAAACCGAATTGCAGCCGGTCAAGCCAACGACCGGAACAACTGCATTACACGATCATTTTTTCCGTACCGCCAAGACCTGCGCCGTGGCCGGCACATCGGGCTGAGCCTCGAGCGGCAAGCTAAAGGTTTGCAGCCATTCCAGGTCACAGCGCAAGCAACGCTTGCACTCCTCACGGATGGCCTCCCCCGGCAAGCACGACTCGATCTCGTCAAAATTGCCCTGGCGCTTTTCAACCGGCAACTCGACCACCTGCGGTCGCACGGCGTCGGCATAATCATCGAGGTTGAACTGCTGCGCCACCGCCTCATAGCCGGACAAAATGATCTCTTTGGCGGCCTCGCCGGTGCGCAGATACAGATCGACCGAGCGGGCGACCTCGTTGCCTTGCGCCACCGCCTGGATCACCGTCGCCGGCCCAAGCACCACGTCGCCGGCGGCAAAAACGCCCTGGCGAGTGGTTTGCAGCGCGCGGTCGACCATAAAGGTCGAATTGCGGTTAAAGCCCATCCCGCAGGCCTCGCACGAATCGCTATCGGGGTCAAAACATTGCAAATCTGGTTCCTGGCCGATCGCCGGAATCAGCACGTCAAGGTCGAGGACATACTCGGAGCCAGAGACGGCCACCGGGCGGCGACGACCGCTGCGGTCAAAATCGCCCAGCACGTGCTTGAGCAATTCGACGCCGGTCACGCCGCGACCATTGCCCAAAATCTTGGTCGGATTGGTGAGAAAGTGGAAAATTGCACCCTCTTGTTCCGCCGCGGCGATCTCTTGCTTGTGAGCGGGCATCTGCTCGCGCGCCCGGCGGTAAAAGAGATGCACCTCGCTCGCGCCCAAACGCCAGGCGGTGCGCACCGCGTCAATGGCGACATCGCCGCCGCCGACCACGCCGACGCGCTTGCCGGTCATATCGGGCACATTGTCGCCCAGCGCCACATCGCGCAAAAAGTCGATGCCGGGATAAACGCCGTCCAACTTTTCACCTTCGATGCCCAGGCCACGGCAGTGATGCGCGCCGATGGTCAACACAACGGCGTCATACTCGGCGTGCAGGGCTTCAAAAGTCACATCCACCCCCACATTGACGTTGGTCTGCACCTCGATCCCGGCGCGGAGAATGCCCTCGATCTCGAAATCAAGCACCTGGCGCGGCAGACGGTAATCGGGGATGCCGACGGCCATCATCCCGCCGAGCACGGGCAGTTTTTCAAAAACCTTGACCTGGTGCCCCATTTGCGCCAGACGCAGCGCCGTGGTCAAGCCGGCCGGGCCGCCACCGATCACGGCGACTTTGTTGCCCGTCGGCGCGCCCACCTTGGGCGTCCACGGGTGGGCCATTTCCTGGTCGGCCATATAGCGCTTGATCTGGCGAATGGCGATCGGCTCGTCGATATCGCCGCGACGGCAGCGCGTTTCGCAAAACGCCGGACAGACGCGGCCGCAGGCCAGGACAAAGGGGTTTTTGCGACGGTGAATCTCGATCGCCTCGGCGGTCTTGCCCTGCGCCGTGAGCGCGATCCAGCTTGGGATGTCGATCTCGGCCGGGCAGGCATTGATGCAGCGCGCCACGACCAAAGCCTGGCACACACTCGCCGGGCAACGCTTGTCGAGAACATGCGCTTCAAATTCCTCGCGGAAATAGCGCAGCGCCGACAGGATCGGGCCGGGAGTAAGCTGCCCCAATGCGCACAACGCGCCGGTCTGCATACCTTTGGCAATCTTTTCGATGGTCTTGATGTCTTCCAGCGTGCCCAGCCCATTTGAAATGTCGGTAAGAATTTCGAGCATGCGCTTGCCGCCCACGCGACAGGGGATGCACTTGCCGCAACTCTCGGCTTGAGCAAAAGTCAAAAAGAACTTGGAAAATTCGACCATACAGGTGTCTTCGTCGACGACAATCATGCCGCCGGAACCCATCACCGCGCCAATCTCTTTGAGCGAGTCAAAATCGACCTTGACGTTGAGGTGTTCGGTGGGGATGCAGCCGCCCAGCGGGCCGCCGGTTTGCACGGCTTTGAACTTTTTGCCGTTGGGGATGCCGCCGCCAATGTCATAGACGATCTCGCCCACGGTAATGCCCATCGGCACTTCGACGAGGCCGGTGTTGTTGACGTTGCCGGTGAGGGCAAAGATTGCCGTGCCGGGGCTTTTGGGCGTGCCAATGTCGGCAAACCACTCGGCGCCGCGCAAAATGATCTGCGGCGTGTTGGCATACGACTTGACGTTGTTGAGGTTGGTCGGTTTGGCCCACAGCCCCTTGACCGCCGGAAACGGCGGGCGGGGACGCGGTTCGCCGCGCCGTCCCTCAATCGAGGCCAGCAGCGCGGTTTCCTCGCCGCAGACAAACGCGCCCGCGCCTTCTTTGACCTTGAGGTGAAAGTTGAAATCGGTGCCCAGAATGCCGTCGCCCAAGACGCCGTATTCCTCAGCTTGAGCGATCGCGGTCTTGAGACGTTTGATCGCCAGAGGATACTCGGCGCGGCAATAGATATAGCCCTCGTCGGCGCCGGTGGCATAGGCGCACAAGGCCATGCCTTCGAGCAGCGAGTGCGGGTCGCCCTCAATGATCGAGCGATCCATAAACGCGCCGGGATCGCCCTCGTCGGCGTTGCAGACGACAAATTTTTTGTCGCTCCTGGCGCTGGCCGTGAACCGCCACTTGAGGCCGGTGGGGAATCCCGCGCCGCCGCGACCGCGCAAGCCGGAATCGAGCACCGTCTGAATGACTTGATCGGGCGTCATCTCGAACACCGCCTTGCCGAGTGCGGCATAACCATCGCGGGCAATATATTCCTCAATGTTTTCGGGGTCAATCATGCCACAATTGCGCAGCGTAATGCGCACTTGCTTGCTGTAAAAGGGAATATCGCCGTAAAAGGGCACATCTTGGCGCACATCAGGCGTCTTGTAGGTCAACCGCTCGACGACGCGCCCCTTGATCAGCGTTTCTTCGACCAGCTCGGGAACGTCTTGCGGGCCAACCTGGCAATAAAAGATGCCCTCAGGATAGATAATCATCACCGGGCCCATCGCGCAAAAGCCGCGACACCCGGTACGGATCACCTGGACTTCGTTTTCCAGGCCGCGCTTTTCCAGTTCTTGGACCATTGCCTTGATCGTGCCGTCAGATCCCGATGCGTCGCAGCCGGTACCGCCACAGATCAATACATTGGCACGGTATAAAGGTTCAGCCATACTTTCCTCCTCGTTTTATCTATTCGGCTTGAGCGCCAATGCCCTCTGGGGACACGCGGCCAAACACCCATTCATCGACAATCTTGCCTTGGATCAGATGTTCTTTGATCAAACGGGGCACCATATCGGGGTGGATATTGCCATAGGTGACGCGCGGTTCGCCGGCCTGTTCAATGTCGACCAGCGGTTCTTTGGAGCACATCCCGATGCAGCCCACGGTAGCGACATGCGCCTCGACGTTGCGCTTTTTCAATTCTGCAATGATCGCATGCATGGTCTCTCGCGCGCCAGCCGCGATGCCACAGGTGCCCATTCCGATGGTGATCCTCGTACCCGTTTCGGTGCGGATTTCCAGTTCCTGTTGTGCTTGCTCGCGGATGCGTTTCAAATCATCCAGCGACTTGATTTTTGGCATCAAAGACTCCTTTCAAAGCGCCATACTCGACGCATAATTTATACCTGATGATACGTCAACCTGTGTAATCATCCAACCACTGCGAGGCAGCCTCTTGTAGCGCCTGCTCACCTTCCGTCACAAACTCTAACAGCCACTCCCGGACCGCCGGATGAGTCAATGGGACAGGCCCCAATTCGCGCTTGATCTCGGCGGTATCGAACGTGAACACGCTTGCGTCTCGAGGCGCGGCGCCGGTGATTCGATGCGTGTACGTCAGGTCGAAATCCTGGTCGCGCATCAAGATGCAGATCAATGTGCCGGGCATATCGCCAAGTGGCGGGCGGTCGATGTGGCTGTGCTGCAAGACGGCGGTCACGGTTGCGCCCTGCCCCGGCCGGGATGTGATCGACAACCGCCCCGCGCACCGCTTGGCGGTGGCGGCAAAAAGGGGAATGCCCAGCCCCACGTGACGGGTGGTGCGGGTGGTGTAGAATGGGTCGTACACGCGACGTATCGTTTCGTCATCCATCCCACGACCATTATCTTTAACCTTGATTGTTAAACGATCGGCGGCAATGTCTTCAACGATGTCGAGCGCAACTTGCGTTGCCCCCGCGGCCAGCGCGTTTTCGACAATGTCGAGAATGTGTAACCCCAGTTCGCGCACAGCAATGACCGATCAGTGAGCCGGCATTGGCCGGGCTAGTCCAGCCCGTCGATGATTTCGATCAATTTATCCGGGACCAGGTGGCCGACGATCTGGTTATCGATCATTGCCACCGGCGCCAAACCGCACGACCCCAGGCAGTAGACGACTTCAAAAGTATACTGGTAATCGGGGGTGGTCTCGCCGGCCTGGATGCCCAGGTGATTTTCGACCGCAGCGACAATGTTGGCCGCGCCACGGACATGACACGCCGTCCCGTCGCATTGACGAATGATGTGCTTGCCGCGTCGCTCCAGGTAAAACTGTGAGTAGAACGTGACCACGCCATAGATTTGACTCAAGGGAACGCGCATCCCTTTGGCAATGGTTTGAAGCACCTCTGGGGGCAGCCAGCCATAAATATCCTGCGCTTTTTGCAAGACGGGGATGACCGCGCCCTTTTGGGTCTTGTACTCGTCCAAGACATCGTACAATGGGGCCAGATCGAGTTGTTCTTCCATTCACTGCTCCTCTTTGATTGATGGCGTGAAGCATGCCAATCATCACGCTTCACCGGTCTACAATTTCAACGCGCCGGCCTTGTTCGCTGCTCAAAGCCAGACGCAATTCCGACACGGTCGGGGCGCCGACATGTACCTGTGTGTACGCAGCCATCTCGTCCAGGCGATGCGCGTCGCTGTTGACAATGATCCCGTACCCGGCCAATTGGGGAAACCGTTCGCGGGCGCGCGCCGGCGAGAGATGCGACGACAGCCCGACCCCGGCAATGGGCAGCCCCGGTGGAATAAAGCCCAAATTCGCCAAAATGCTGTACACAGGCCGGTCGACGTGGGCGGGCAGACAGATTCCGCCCAGGGCGTTGACGCCGTTGACAATGGACTGAACCGGCATCGAGATCGACGTGGATAACAATCGCTCATCGGTATACACATGTTTGCCCGTCGCATCGACAACGTACTGGGCGCCGAACAAATCCGCATTGTTGCGGAGCGCCGGCAACGCCGCCGACACGATTTCCTCCCAGGCGTCGATCTGCTCAAGCGAGTCGAACAGGCAAAGCAAATGCACTTCTTCGCGGCTTTGCACTTCCATCCCCGGCAAAACCGTCAGCGCGGCACCTTGCGCGGCCTCGATCACGGCGCGAACGTTGGCGGCGCAGTTGTGATCGGTCACGGCAATAATGTCCAGTCCCAGCGCCTGGGCGCGCCGCACGATCAGCGGCGGGATCATTTCCACCTCGGCGCAAGGCGAAAGGACGGTATGGAGATGGAGGTCGATGGTCAAACGCTGAAGCGCCGTCATCCGCTCGCCCCGCGAGGCAAGCGGATCGCGCCCCGTGTTTTGGCGCTCACCTCACCCCCAACGCCGCCAGTTGGCCGACCACGGCAAAGGTGTTCTGCCCACTCGTCAACACCGTCACCCCGACCTCCCGCGCCTTGTCGAGCGTGTCCCGGTCAGGACAGACGCCCTCGGTGATAATCACCGCCGACAGGCCAAGCAATGAAGCGACGGCAATGACATTGACGTGTGCTTGCAGCGTCACCCAGATATTGCCCGCCTGCGCCCCGGCCAGCACACAACTAAGCAGGTCGGAGGCATATCCGCCGGTGATCTCGCGCTCCAGGCCTGCATCATTTGAAATTTCCAAATTCAGTTTACGGACAATATCACGAACGGTTGTGTTCTGCATCGCTATATTCTGCGTCATCCTTGCCGCGTTCCACCCGTCGATGGCGTCACACAACGCCTTTACGGATCCAATTTGAAGAAAATACTCAGATGCGTGCCCTGAGACGCCTGCGATTCGAGCGTCATCTCGTCGGCGCAATTTTGAATGTTGGTCAACCCCATCCCGGCGCCAAAACCCATCTCGCGGATCCACTCTGGCGCGGTCGAAAAGCCGGGCTGCATCGCCTGCTCGACATCGTCAATGCCGGGGCCCTGGTCGACGACGTCGATATGCAGCACATCGGGTCGAATGCACGCCGTGATCTGTCCCCCATCGGTGGCGTGAACGATGAGGTTCATCTCTGCTTCATACGTCGCCACGGCCACGCGGCGCACCACCGGTGGGCTGATCCCCAGGCTTTGCAACGAGCGTTTGATCTGGCTCGAGGCCTGCCCGCCATGAATGAAATCTCGCGCCTGCACCGTATAGCGCAAAATGATGCTGGTGTCCTGAGAAACGACATCGCCAAAAAAATAACGAGCGCGGGTGCCCGGCGCCTCGCGTTTCCGGTAATCAATGTCCAGCTGTTTGAGCGTGCCGCGAATAATATCGCCTCTGGTCAAAATTCCAACCAGGCGGTTGGTGCGCCGGCTCACCACCGGAAAACGTCCATAGTTGGTCTGTTCCAGCTTGTGGATCGCCGAAATGACCTTTTCGTTGGCGTACAGCACCTCAGGGTGCGCCGTCATCCGCTCACTGACCGGGCGATCCATCTCGCCGGCCTCGAGCGCCTCGATCAAATTGGCCAGACTGATCACGCCCACCAGTTCGTCATCCTGGGTCACCGGAACGCCCGATATGCGCCGCGCACGCAAAATATTTTGGAACTCGCGCATCGGCGTTTGCGGCGTCACCGTAATGACCTGGCGCGTCATCACCTCTTGCACACGCAGCTCGTAAAATATCTCTTGAATCTTGGTAATGTTCGCCATAAGCGTACAATATCAGGGCGCTTGCGTAAACTCGCCGCAAGAGCCAAGCCCGGCCAAACCGGCACCATACAAGCGGCCGCAGGCCTCATACATAGTGTACCGGGTCGCCAACAAGAAAATGCCCAGTTCCATAGCCAAAGCCATCGTGTCTGGAGAAGGCAGTTTGGCGCGGACAAAGAGCAAAGCCTGGATGCCCAGCATCTCGGCTGTACGAACGACTTGTGGGTTGGTCAATCCGGTGATCAGCAGCATCTCTTCGTGCCCCAACCGCAACACATCACTCATCAAATCAGCGCCAAAAGCGCACTCGATTTCCACATCGAGATCGATATCTGGAGAAATGGCAATGCCGTTTACGGTCGCCAAAACACCGCGCAATTTCAATTTGATAGGTCCTTGAATACTATTTGAACTGCCCGGCCGGAAAATCCTGACCGAGCACCAACAAAAGGTCCGCATCGCTCTTGGCCGACGCAGAGTGGTAAATGACGTTTTCTTTTGAAATGTCAAACATGTTGATCAGCCAATCGACCGCCACCGGCTTGTCGACATATACGTTCAACACCGTATATTTATAGTCGAATGAACCCGCGTTTTGCGGTTCGCCAACCTTTAACCCTTGTTTAGCCAAAAATATCGACACACGCCCGGCCAAACCCTTGATGCCGGTTCCATTGTACACCAACACCTGGGCGCCTTCCGCCTCGAGTTTTTCCACCTGGCTGGTTTCGACCGGCGTGACCTGGGGGGTAGGCATTCTAAACAACTTGTCGATAATCGGACGCGCCTTGGCCGAGTTGTAAATCAGCACCTGGTTTCCATCAGGACGGGTCGCATCGCTCGTCATCCGCCGGTCGATGGATGCCGTATAAATGTGGTCGCCTTTAATATCCAGCGTCCATTCTGCCAGCGTGATCATCAAGTCCACCGGAATGTCCGTCTCTAGCGAATCGCCGAGGTCGCGGTAAAGCTGCGGCAGTTGAGCGATCAACTGCGCCAGGTTATCCAGATTGAGCACCTGGCCCCGAATAGCAAGAATTAGCTGTTGTTGGCGCTGCATGCGCGTAAAATCATCGCTGCCATAGCGCGTCCGCGCGTATTTGAGCGCCATCTTGCCATCGAAATGATGCGCGCCGGCCGGGATATACAACCGCTCGTATCCATAACTGCCGTTGGGGTAGCGATCGTCGTCGATGGTTTTCGGCACATCGACATCGACGCCGCCAATCCGGTCGATGATGCGCTCAAAGCCGGTAAAGTTGAGGCGAACGTAATAATGAGGGCGAATGCCGATGACATTGTACACGGTCTTCATGGCCAGTGCCGGGCCGCCGCCGGGATATTTTTCGACTTCGCCCCAATAATGCGCCGTTGTAATCTTGTCAAACTCGTGCTTGTGGTGTGGAATGCGCACCCACAAATCGCGGGGAATGGAGAGCAAACTGACGCTTTGCTCCTTGGGGTTGATCGAAACCAGGATCATTGTGTCAGTGCGACACGTTGCGCTTTCCCCGGCGCGTTGGTCGATGCCCATAAAAAGAATGTTGACCGGTTCTTGACTTTCAATGTCGGGGAAAATCGTGTTTACTGGCGCGATCTTGGGCTGTTGGCCCGATGATTCGGATGATTTGGAAACAGGCGGGGGGGGATCATCTTGGTGAAACTGGGCCGCCGGACGCAGAATGACCGGCACCGTATTGAACGCAGTCCAGGCCGCAAACGAGCGGACCCTGGTATAAGTCAGATAACCCAAATAGAGACCAATAATGATAATACTGACAAACAACGTGCGATATAGTAATTGTTCCCACACAAAAAGAAGCGAACGTGTGCCGGCGCGTTCACGACTCATAAGTTTCCTCATCGTTTGTCGAGTATGAATAAGTTAGACGGCGCGTATTATACTGGAAAATCCACCGCAGGGCAAACAACAACCGGGGCTTCAGGACAATCACATCTTGACCGGGCGGGCGCCAAAACGGCGGCTCAAAAGTCAACAAGAATCTATCCGCAAAGTAGGATGGCATCCCTATGCCGTCCGCCGCGCATAGGGATGCGCGGCTACGGGAGCGATTTTTCGGACAGGCTCTAAGCGCATCACAACGTACCGGCGTTCGCTTGGCGCTCGGCCTGGGTTTGGCAATCCAGGCCCAAAATAGCAAACCCAATCGTATTCAGCTTGTTCAGCCGCCGGATCTGACGATCCGGCGGGAGCAGAGGCGTTAGATGCGATTGCCCTGAATGGCTGCCCCTTCTGTTCCCACGCTCTGCGTGGGAACGAGGACAGTGAATCAAGATGGTTTATTTCTTTGCGCTCCCGGCGTTCTCTGCGGTTGGAAACTTGTTTAGCATGCTCCTAGGGATA
>CAYZYE010000119.1:0-3257 GCA_964481205.1 uncultured Anaerolineae bacterium
TATTGGGCGGCGTCGCTAAAGAAAAAGAGCGCCGCCTGGGCCACCTCGTCGGGGGTGAGCAGTTTGTCCGGGTCTTCGCGGCCAAAGTTGTCAAAACGCATCGGCGTGCCGGTGGGGCCGGGGCACAGCGCGTTGACGCGGATGCCCGATGCAAACCCTTCCAGCGCCAGCGACTCGGTGAGGCCGAGCACCGCCCATTTGGATGCGCAATAAG
Source organism: uncultured Anaerolineae bacterium (assembly GCA_964481205.1). GTDB lineage: Bacteria > Chloroflexota > Anaerolineae > JAFGEY01 > JAFGEY01 > CAYRXM01. Next base: position 215 of record CAYZYE010000119.1, read on the forward strand.
CCGACCACTCGGCGTGCGCGCGTTTGCCGGCCCCGGAGGCAATGTTGAGAATGCTGCCGCCGCCTTGCGCGCGCATGATCGGCCACACTGCGCGGCAGCACAGAAAAGCGCCGGTCACGTTGACGGCCAGCGTCCGTTCCCACGTTTCGAGCGAGGTTTCGGTGATCGGCGAGATCGGCGCGATGCCGGCGCTGTTGACCAGGCCGTCGATACGTCCATAGCGCGCCAGCGTTTTTTCGATCAGCCGCGCGACGTGCGTTTCGTCGGTCACATCGGCGGGCGCGGCCAGAGCGCGGCCGCCCTGAGATTGGATCGTCCGGGCGACCTCGTCGAGTTTGTCCCGGCTGCGGGCGGCAAGAACAACGCTCGCGCCCTCGCGCGCACAGGCCAGTGCGATGCTGCGACCAATTCCCCGGCTGGCGCCGGTGATCAAAATTACCTTGTTGTTCATCGATCTACTCCTCTATCGGTGGCCGGCAAGAGGACGGTAAAGGTGCTGCCCTGCTCCACCTGGCTTTCGACCAAAATCTTGCCGCCATGCCGATCGACGATGCCGTGACTGATGGCCAGTCCAAGCCCCATTCCTTCGCCGGCCGGCCTGGTCGTGAAAAAGGGATCAAAGATGCGCGGCATGTCGGCCTGAGAAATGCCAATGCCGTTGTCCTGAAAAACGACGGCGGCACATTGTCGGGGAACGCTGTTGCGCTCGTTTGCGCGATCAAGGGTGCGCGTGACGCGCGCCGTTGACACGATCAATTTGCCGCCGTGCGGCATCGCCTGGACGGCGTTTTGAGCGATGTGCAAAAAGACCTGGTGCAGCTGCTCGCGGTCGCCCAAGACCTTGACGCCGGGAGCATAGTTTTCGACGATCTCGATGCCCAGCGTTTGCGCCTGGTGGTGGATAAATTTGATCGCGCCCTGGACAAGGTCGTCGATCTTGAGCGGCGCGCGTCGCGGGCTTGATGTCTGGGCGGCAAAATCCAACAAGGCGCGGACGATGGCCTGGGCGCGCGTGGCCGCTTGATCGATGGTTTGCAGATCGGCGCGCATGGGATGATCTGGTTCCAGGCTTTCCGAGAGCAGTTGAGCAAAGCCGATAACGATCGTAAGCGGGTTGTTGAGTTCATGGGCGGCGCCTTCGGCCAATTTGCCAACGGCCGCGAGCCGCGCCGATTGGACGAGTTGCGCCTGGGTGCGTTCCAACTCGGCCATTCGCTCGCGGATGTTTTGATACAGCCGCGCGTTTTCGATGGCAATGGCCGCCGACTGCGAGATCGCCACCAACAATCCCAGATCAGACTGGTCAAAGTGCCCCTCGATCTTGTTGACCGCTTCGATGACGCCAATGACCTGCCCCCGGACCTGAAGCGGTACAGCAAGGATCGAGCGGGTCACAAAGCCGGTCGTCTTGTCGATATTGGGGTAAAAATATGGGCTGGTACTGACATCGTGTACGATCAATGGCGTATTGTTGTGCAAAACGTGCCCGGCGATGCCTTGTACGGCCGGCAAGCGCAAATTGCGCGCCTGATCGGTGCCGATCACGACGGTAAAGACCAGCTCTTGCCCGGTTGGATCCAGCAGCAAAACGGAAGCGGCAGCAGCATTGAGGATGTGGGTGCTTTGCTCGATCACCGTTTCGAGAACCTGATCGGGTTCCAGGCTGGAAACGAGCGTTTGGCCGACGCGGTTCAAAAAGGTCAGCTCTTTGATCCGGCGTTGAACGCGCTGGTGCAAGTTGGCGTTTTCGATGGCAATGGCCGCCTGATCGGCCAACAACCCGAGAATACGCAGTTCGGCCTGGTCGAAATGATGGGGATGTTCAAAAGCGACGTTCATGACGCCCACCACTTGATCGCCGGCGCAGAGTGGAATGCCCACAATCGCGCCGTCCCACGGACGATCCTGGTAAAGCGGGTGGCTGCGCGGGTTTTCGATGACCAGGCGTTTTTTGCTGCGCGCCACGGTGTAGGTCAAGCCGTTGGGGCGGATGTTGGAATAGCATATTTGCCGGACGCCGTCGGCCCACAAGGCCGCGCTAAAGGTCAATTCCTGTCCATCATACAAAAAGATATGCGCATCATCATAGGCGACGAGGTCGAGGGCGTAGCGCAGGATGAGTTGCAGCAAGTGTTGCAACTCGAGACTGGCCGTGAGGTGTAAACTGGCCTGACGCAGCATCTCGAGTTCGGCGCTGCGTTTTTGCAAAACTGCTTCCCGGTGACGCAGCGCGACTTCGACTTGTTTCCGCTCGACGATCTCGCTTTCCAGGCGACGATTGGCCTCGCTCAATTCATGGGAACGTTGCAACAGCTGATCCAGCGCGTTTTGCGTGCTTTGGCGGTTGAGCGAGACGAGGAGCGTACCCAGAAATACAGAGGAGACAAAGATCGCCAGGTCGAGGGTGATTTCTGTGGAGGCGTCGAGTTCCCAGTTTGGGCGATAGATGTCTGTGATATAGAGCGCGACCAGGATGACAATGCTCAGGACCAGGCCGATGGAAAAGGCGTAACCAGCGCGCGAAGAGATGAGCACGCCGGCCAACAGACAGATCAGCAACCCAATGACGGCAAAGACAACGATCAAATCCTTGTTCAACATGATCGCGGCCAACACGACCACCACCAGGCTGGAAATGACCAGATAGCCGGCAGCGTGCGTTTTGCCGCGCCGGTTCCACTGCCAGGCCAACATGCACGCGCCGATGCTGGCGATTTGAAACAAGGTCATGGCCCACAACTGCCAGGCGCCCGCATAGATCACAGCATGCCGTATCGAGATCGCGACTCCGATGCTCAAGATGCCGGCGATCCAGGGCAAAACGCGCTTGAGCAAACGCGCCTGTTCGGCTTTCATCCAGGCGCCGGCAGTCAGCCCGGTCTGGGCGGACTCTAGTTGATCCGAGTCGGGAGGGGCGGCCAAGTCTGGGTTTGTATCCTGGCGTTTCATTTCTGTAACCACTCGGCCTACCCCTCCCGGAGGTGATCATCCGGCATATTGACACAACCGGACGTTCATTGAGAGTGTATCCGGTATACCTATG
>CAYZYE010000119.1:3357-12452 GCA_964481205.1 uncultured Anaerolineae bacterium
CGGCGGCGCCTCTGCTCCAAAGAGATTGACAAATCCTCGTTGGCGAGCCGGCGCAAAACCCCAAGTTCCTAACCGCAGAGAACGCAAAGAAACAAGACAATCTCTGCGTCCTTGTTTTTCAGCAGTCGCTCAGGTCTTGGCGACAACATTCATCTCGGGCAGCAAGAGGTAAGGCAAACTAAAACTGCTGTACACCCACTGCGTCTCCCGGCTGACCGCCTGAATATTTTGCAGCAGATCGTAGACATTGCCGGCGATCGACACATCTTTGACCCGGCCAACGATCTCGCCCTTTTCAATCTTGAAGGCCAGCGCGACCGGGTTAGAGAACGCGCCGGAAATGACGTTGCCCTGCCCCAACCCCAGCACGCCATCGACGAGCAGTCCTTTGTCGATGCCGGCGATCATCTCTTTTAGCGGGGTTGCTCCGGCCTGGAAAACCAGGTTGGTCGGCGCCGGGGCGGGTTGAGTGAGCAGCCCGCGCAACCCGTTGCCGGTGGACCTGGCGCCGGCCTGAGCGGCGGTTTTCAGGTCGTAAAAGAAACCGTCGAGCACGCCGTTTTCGATCAACGCCGTGCGCTGATGGGGCACCCCTTCAGCGTCATAGGAGGCGCTGCCAAAGCGACCGTCGAGCGTGCCGTCATCGACGATGCTCAATTTCTCGTCGAACAATTTTTGACCCGCCTTGCCTTTGAGCGGCGAGATGCCGGTATAAACGTTCTTGCCGTTCAAGCCGAGCATCAGCGGCAAACCCAGCACCAGCGCGCCGCGCGGCGAAAACAGAACCGGCATTGACCCCGACGCGATCGTCTTGTTGGTCCCGGCCAGGCGCAGTTGTTTGCCGAGTTCGCGCACATAGTCCAGATAATCGTCGTTCCAGACGGTGACGCCGGTCATGTCGAACATTATGAGCACGTCGTCGCCTTTGACGCGATTGATCATGAATTGCATCGACAGCGGCGAGCGTTTGACCACAACCTCGGCGCCGGTCTGGTTGCAAATAGTCATCTCTTGCACACCGCGTTCCAGTTCGACATCGACCAGTACGTCCGCGTCGACCCCGGTGAGCAGATCGACGATTTCCTGGCCGATCTCGACCAGGCGCGGGATCGGCAGATCGACGATGGTCTGATCATAGGTGATCACCTGGGGCGCGTCTTGCGGTTCTGGAAAAACAATCTCGACGGCGTCTCCGTATTGGGCCGATTCCAGCGCGTTTTCGGCCAGTTTGTCCAACGACAGCGGGTCGGTGGTCGAGGCGAAACCGAGTTTGCCATTTTGGACCAGGCGCACCGCCGTGCCACAAGTCTCTTCAACCTCGCTGGCTTTGAGTCGACTGGCCTCGTACCTGACTTTGGTCGATTCGCTGCGAAATTCCAATACCTCGACCTGCTCGGCCCGGGATGCCAGTTTGTTCAGGATATTCATCATTTTCCTCCGATGACGACATTTTGGATGCGAATGTGCGGTGAACCAAAGGTGACGGGCAGGCCGCTTTGTCCCTTGCCACACATCCCGCCCGATTGTGACCACTCGAAATCGTTGCCGATGGCGTCAATGTTTTCCAGGGTGACAAACAAATTGCCGGCCAGGATCACGTCTTTGACCATCTCGGCGATCTGGCCGTCGCGGATCATGTAGGCATAGGCCGAGCTGAAGGAAAAGTTTTCCAGCATGGTGTTGCCGCCGTACATATCGCAGGCATAGACGCCCAATTTGATCCCATCGATCATTTCGGCAAACGAGGTATCGCCGTTTTCGATCGCCGTGTTGGTCATACGCACGATCGGCGGGTAGCGATAGCTGGTGGCGCGGGCATTGCCGGTTGGTTTTTCACCCATCCGCGCCGCCGTCTCGCGCGAGTGCAGCCGCCCGACGAGAATGCCGTTCTTGATCAGGTCGGCGCGACCGGTCGGCGTGCCTTCGTCGTCGTACTTGTGCGTGCCGCGCAAACCGGGCAGCGAGCCGTCGTCAAAAATGGTGAGAATGTCCCGCCCAAAACGCCGTCCCAGAACCATCATTTCCTGCGCCTTGGGGTTTTCGTACACAAAGTCCGACTCGGACAGGTGGCCGAACGCCTCGTGGGCGAACACGCCGGCCAGCCGTTGGTTGAGCACTACCGGGTACTGTCCACCGGTCACCGATTTGGCGCTCAACAGATCGACGGCGCGTTGGGCGGCGGCCCGCGCCAATTCCTCACAGTTCAGCGCAAAATCAAAGTCGTTTTGCCCGGAGCGACCTTCCATACCCCGTTGCACATTGTCGCCGTCGCGGGCAATGGCCGCAAAACGCACCGTGACCAGCGGGCGTTCCTCGCTGATCAGCGTGCCCTCCGAATTGGCGTAAACGATCGCGCTGAACGTGTCATTGTAACTGCACTGAGTATCGACAATTTGGTCGCTGTGCCCCAGCAAAATATCATTGTATCTTTTGGTCAGGGCGACCTTGTCGGCCAGTGAGATGCCGCGAAAATCGTTTTCCAGCGTCGCCGTGATCTCGTCCTGTGAGGGCGGCACGGCGGCGAGGGGGATCGGTTCGCCGCTTTGGACCACACGCGCGCACTGGTACGCCTGATCGACCTTGGTTTTCAGGTCATCGAGGTTGTTGAACGTGACCACGCCCCAGCCGCCGTTTTTGCACAAGCTGCGCACAATGCCGCCGGCGTCGATGACGGCGCTGGCGTTTTCCATGTCTTGGCCGCGATAGCTCACCGTGGTCGACTGCCGATGTTCGATGCGAATCTCGGTATAGTCTGCCCGGCTGCTTTTGAGCGCCGCCTGAATTTGATCATACATTACGATTGCTCCTTTTGTTTTAACCATTGGTGATCGATCGCCAGCTTGCGACCGCTACCACTGTCCCTGGTGTACCCGCGCCGGGTCGTATTGCGTGCGCGCCTCTTTTTCCTCGCCGGGGCAGCCGATCGAGAGCAAACTCAACACGCCGACGGTGTTGGGGATGCCCAGCGTGTCGCGCACGGCTTGCTCGCGCTCGTCGCGCCCGTGGCAGCCCAGCCACACCGCGCCCAGGCCCAACCCGGCAGCGGCGATGAGAATGTTTTCGGTGGCCGCGGCGCAGTCTTGGACCCACCAGTCCGAAATGGACGGATCGCCGCATACGGCGATGGCCAGTGCCGCGCCGGAGAGCATTTTGCCATAGGGGTGCGCGTTGGCCAAGGCCTCGAGTCCGCTCCTATCTTGAACGACGACAAAGTGCCACGGCTTTTTGTTCGACGCCGATGGCGCGGCCATAGCGGCCTCGAGCAGACGGGTCACGTCGGCGTCGCTGACCGGTTTACCGGTATAGCGGCGAATGCTGCGCCGCGAAAAAATGATCTCTAGTTGTGAATCCATTTTTTCCTCCTTAATTTGAGAACTAATCCACTGAAGAACATTCAGTGACACTGTAGATATTCACAAATATAAGACAGTCTTGGCGTTTCCGGCGGCCTCCGAGGCGTCCTTCCAGCGCCATCTTTTTCAGCAATGCCATTAGCGTTCTTGTACCGCCTTGATCTGCCCGCCCATTTTGAGCAGCTCTTGAACAACGGGATCGGCCTGGGCTTGTTCTTTAATGTCGATGCGAGAGGCCGGTTTATCCGGGGTCTCTGCCGGCGGCGTCGTTTGCCCCGGCGGCGCGGCCGGGCCGGGATCAAAAGGGGCGCTTGCCTCGGCGACCGTTTGCGGTTGTTCCGTCGCCGCGCCGGTTGCGGCTTCGATGCGGCAGGGTTTGCCCAGCGCCGAACTGATCGCCTGCTCGATGATCTGCCTGGTTTCCGGCCTGGTCAGTTTTTCGACCAGCAGTTGGCTGGGCAAAACAAACAGGATGTGATTTCCGTTCTCGATGCCCTGCCTGGTGGCCGAGTTGAGCAGCGCTTCGGCCTGCTTGCTTTGCGCTCGAATCGCGCGCCTGATCTCGGCCCAATGATGGTCGAGTTCGCCCCAAGTCACAACCGTCGCCGTTGCCGGCGAGCTACCGGCAGCGGCCGGCGCGGCGCTTTGTGCCGGCCGTTCCTGCCCGGCAGACGGCTGCGGGCGGGACGTTTTGGCCGGCGCTGCCGGCCGGCGACCTGGCGCGGCGGGCAAGGTTGCCGGCTGCGTGGACGTCGGTTGCGGAGCCTGTCCCACCGGCAGAGTTTGTCTCACCGGCGGCGGTTCTTCGGCCAACGTCGCCTCGACAAAGGCCAACTCGAGGGCGATCTGGTTTTGGTCGCTGTTGCGCAGGTCAAATTGCGCCTGGTTGAACAGCTTGATCGCCTTGACCAGATCGTGCGTCGAGAGTTGTTGCGCCAATGACTGCATGTCGGCTTGCGTCTGCGCGTCCACATCCTGGACCGCCGATTCGTCGCCCACGTGCAGCAGCAGCAGCGCGCGCAGGTATTCGATGATTTGATGTGCAAATTGACGCATATCGGCGCCTTGTTCGACGGCGCGATGAATGACGTCCAGACCGCTTCCCACGAGCCGCCCGGCCAGGTGCGCGGCCAACTCGTGAACGAGTTCGGCGCTGCCCAGCCCCAACACCTCGCTGACCCGCTCGGCGGTGATCAGCTGCGCGCTTGCGCCTCGCCCGCTGTACGCGGTCAGCTGATCGAGCAAGCCAATCGCGTCGCGCGCACAGCCGGTCGACATACGGGCGATAAAACGCAGCGCCTGTTCTTCCACCTGCACGCCTTCCTGTTCGGCGATATAGCGCAGCCGTCCCACCAACGCCGCAAGCGGAATGCGCTTGAAATCGAACCGCTGGCAGCGCGAGATGATTGTCGGCAGAATCTTGTGCGGCTCGGTGGTTGCCAAAATAAAGATGACGTGCGCCGGGGGTTCTTCGAGCGTCTTGAGCAGGGCGTTGAACGCCGATGTCGAGAGCATGTGTACTTCGTCGATGACATAGACCTTGAACCGCGCTTCGTTGGGCCGAAAGCCCACTTTGTCGCGGATCGCCTCGCGCACATTGTCCACGCCGGTGTTCGAGGCCGCGTCCATTTCGATCAGGTCGAGCAGCCGGCCTTCATTGATCGCCGTGCAGATGTGACAGCGATTGCACGGACGGTTGCTCACCTCATCGTCCAGGCAGTTGACCGCCTTGGCCAACAGCCGCGCCATCGTCGTCTTGCCCGTGCCGCGCGGCCCGGTGAACAGGTAGGCGTGCCGGATGCTGCCGACGCTGAGCGCGTTTTTGAGCGTTTGCGTGATATGCGCCTGCCCCACCACGTCGTCAAATCGCTGCGGGCGCCATTTGAGATACAGGGCTTGAGAGGACATAGACTTTACCTAACCTGGATAAACCAACAAGAACAGAGTGTGTGATTAAAAGGCCCGAGTCCGCTAAAGAAACACAAGCTACAAAAAATAATTACCTCGCCCGCTCCCGCCGGCGCTGCCCGTGCGGGGATGAATTCCCCGCGCGCGGCAGGACAAATGCAATGGGTGTGTTTCAAATAGTTTGGGCGTCCGTAGCGTCGCCCCTTGTGGATTGCTTTGCGCTACTCGCCGATATTTCATTTCTTGGCGATTTCGGCGCTATCTGCGGTTGGGAACCTGGTCAGCACGCTCTAGTTTACCATCGTTGACCGATTTGAGCAAAAAGCGCGATGATGAGACGCTTGCTCTCCAAGGCAACCTGTGATACACTCGCAATGATCGCATTGGCGGCTCAATCCAAAAACACACCTGTTCGGATCTGCGCAGACGATATGTACCTGACCCAATTTTCGCTCACTAATTTCCGAAATTATACTCGTTTATCCATTGATATGCCTCGAAACACGGTGGTTTTGCAGGGACGCAACGCCCAGGGCAAAACCAACTTTTTGGAGGCGGTGTATTACCTTGCCGCGGCCCGCTCGCCATATACAACCAGCGACGTGCAGTTGGTCAACTGGCTGGCCGAGCAGGACGATCTGCCGCACGCGCGCGTCGTCGCCGAGTGGGTGCGCGGCGACACACTCGCCAAGATCGAGATCACGTTGACCAAAAACGGCAACGGGCGGGGCGGCTATCGCAAGCACATTCGCATCAACGGCGTGCCCAAACGGGCGATGGATTTGTTGGGGCAGGTCAATGTGGTGTTGTTTGTGCCGCAAGACATTGCCCTGATCGACGGCGCGCCGTCCGGTCGGCGCCGCTATCTCGACGTGACGCTGTGCCAGATCGACCCGGCCTATTGCCGCGCGCTCGCGCAGTATAACCGCGTTTTAGAGCGGCGCAACGCTTTGCTGCGCACGCTGCGCGAACGAGGCGGCGACCAGGATCAACTCGACTTTTGGGACGAAAAACTGGTCAGGCACGGTTCGACGATCATGTCCCGGCGCCAGCAGGCGGTGGTCGATCTGGAAGCGTTGTCACAGCCGGTGCATTATGGTTTGAGCGGTGGGCGCGAACGGCTGCGGCTGCGCTATCTGCCCAGTTTCGATCCGCGCCGGCAGACCCAGGGCGAACGACAAATGAGTTTGGGCTTGAATCTGCTGCCGGCGATCTCGCTGCCGCAGACGTCGGACCAGGTTGGCGCGACATTTGCCCGTCGTCTGATCGCCGCCCGCCGTGAAGAGATTCAACGCGGTGTAACGACTATTGGCCCGCACCGCGACGAGTTTCGCTTTTTCGACGGGCAGATCGATTTGCACACCTATGGGTCGCGCGGGCAGCAGCGCACGGCGGTGCTATCGCTCAAACTGGCCGAGGTAGCATTGATGGCCCAAAGCACCGGTGAACAGCCTATTCTACTGTTGGACGATGTCTTGTCCGAGTTGGACGTCGACCGGCGGCGTTATTTGTGCCGCCAACTGGGTCAGGTCGAACAGTCGGTGATCACGACCACCGATTTGAGCGATCTGACGCCGGAACTGCTTCGCTCGGCGACCGTGTATGCCGTCTCACAAGGCCGGCTGGAGCGCCAGGAGGCCGCTTGAAAACCCAAGCCTCCACTCCAAGAGAATTGACAAATCCCCGTCGGCGCGACAACCCCAAGTGCTGAGTTTTTCAACGAATCCGAATTAAAGCGAGGTTCCGGTCAACGAATCGCGCACCGTCTTGACCAGAGTCGAGGCATGCAATTCTTCCAACCGGTAGCAAGGCCCATCGAGCGCGTCGGCCAACTCTCGCGCCAGCCCGCGATCAAAAGCAATGTGTTCCATATTGATCACCACCGAGCGGATGGGGCTTTGACGAAACAACGAGCACAACTGCAACGCCTCGATGCGCGGCGAATCGCCCGACATCGGCACATTGCCCGCGCCGTCGGTCAGCAAGATCATCATTGGCATCACGTGGGGGTTGAGACGCAACTCTTGGCGGAGAATCTGGTACGACAGCCACAAACCATGCGGCAGCGGCGTCTTGCCGCCCACCGGAATATCGCCGAGTTTTTTTTGCGCCAGATCAACGCTTGAGGTGGGACGCAGGACAACGCGCGCATGGTCCTTGTTAAAGACCACCAAACCGACCGAATCGCGCTTTTGGTAAGCGTCGTCCAGCAAAGAGAGGATTGCGCCTTTGGTGGCCTGAATGCGTTCTGCAGCGGCCATGCTCCAACTGGCATCGACGGTGAACAAGATGCAGTTGGCCGCGCGGCGCACACGCACCTTGCGCCGCAAATCGTCTGTGTGGATGGCAAAAGATTTGCCTTCACCGGCCCGCTCGCGCTGATAAAGCGCGGCGACGCGAAAGGTGGCGTCGAAAGCAATATCGGCGACGCGCTCCCCTTCGCGGAACGGCCGGCTGCGAACGTAATGCCCGCGTTTGCGCTGCGTCTTGGTCGCCGAGCGCTTGCCCGCCGAACGGCGCGTGAGTCGATCCAACGGCGTGACGATGCGGCGAGGCGTAAAGGCCTCGCCAACGGCGATCTTGCGCTCCACCGCCTGACCGCCGGTCTGCGTCGGAGAAATACGATGTTCGCCGGGACGCGGCGCGGCGGCCCTGGCGTTCGGGGCGGCGTCGGCGTCCGCTTTAGCCTCGCCGTCGGCATATTCCCCGGCCTCAGTTACGTTTTTTTTTCCCCTTCTCCGGCAACAAGCTGCTCTTGCAGGCGACTTTGCGCCTCGTCGAGGCGAGCCTGAAGGCTTTGCAGATTGGTATCCGTCTCTTCAAAGGGGTGTTTCTTGAGCCGGTGCGGCAGGGCCAATTCGGCGGCCTGCAAGATGTCGATCTCGAGAATCGTCTGGCGTCCATTCAAGGCCGCGTTGGCAAGCGCCGCTTTCAGAATGACAATATCCGCGCGATGCCCGTCAACATGATAACCGGCCGTCAACTCGGCGATCAGGCGCAGGTCTTGCGCCGTATAGCGTACCTGGGGCAGCGCCCGGCGCGCCGAGGCGATCTTGAGGGTCATGTTGCGCTCGCGAGAGTGCCACTCTTGGAGAAACCCGGCCGGGTCTTGCTCAAACTGGATGCGCCGCTCCAACACGGCCACGCGGGCGCGCGGGTCGGTCAGCCCTTTGATCTCGACGCACAATGCAAAACGGTCGAGCAACTGCGGGCGCAATTCGCCTTCTTCGGGATTCATCGTGCCAACCAGGATAAACTGGGCCGGATGCTGGAACGAGATGCCTTCGCGTTCGACCACGTTCACGCCCATCGCCGCCGAGTCGAGCAGCAGATCGACAATGTGGTCATCCAACAAATTGACCTCATCGACATACAACAGCCCGCGATTGGCCTGGGCCAACAGACCCGGTTCAAAATGTTTTTGCCCGCTCTGGATGGCCTTTTCAATGTCCAGGGTGCCGACCACGCGATCTTCGGTCGCGCTGACGGGCAGATCGACAAAGCGCGTCTGCCGGATACCCCGTGGCAGCGTCTGATGCTGCTCAAGACGCGCGCGACAGTGATCGCACAACAATTCGGGGTTGTCCGGCGCGCAGTTGAACACACAATCGTCAACCACCTCCAAATCGGGCAGCAAAGCGGCCAAAGCGCGCGCGGCGGTCGACTTGGCCGTGCCCCGCTCGCCACGGATGAGCACGCCGCCGATCTTGGGATTGATCGCGTTGAGGAGCAAGGCCCGCTTCATTTTGCCTTGGGCCACAATTGCTGTAAAAGGGAACTGTTGTCGCATTGTCTGCCTTTTCAAACATCATCGACGTGTTTCATTTGCTTTGT
>CAYZYE010000120.1:0-12354 GCA_964481205.1 uncultured Anaerolineae bacterium
GATCGGGCACCATTCCCCGGATCGAGTTCAGCCGCTCGCGCACGCCGCCCTCGACGCGCGGAATGGAGCGCAGCAGCGCCTTGGTGTACGGGTGTCGCGGGTCGTGAAAGATCGTGTCCACGTCTGATGTTTCTACCACTTTGCCCAGGTACATCACCGATACGTCGTCGGCCATTTCGGCCACCACGCCCAGATCGTGGGTGATCAGCATGATCGCCATGCCCAGTTGTCGCTGCATATTTTGCATCAGTTCTAAAATCTGGGCCTGGGTGGTCACATCGAGCGCCGTCGTTGGTTCGTCGGCGATGAGCATGCCGGGGTTGCAGGCGATGGCCATAGCGATCACGCAGCGTTGGCACATGCCGCCGCTGAGTTGAAAAGGATAGTCTTCGACGCGCAGTTCGGGGCGGGGGATGCCGACCTGACGCAACAGTTCGATGGTTTGACGATGCGCTTCTTCCGTGGAAATATTTTGGTGCAGTAACAGGTTTTCGGCGATTTGGTTGCCGACGGTGTAGAATGGACTCAGTGATGACATTGGTTCTTGAAAGATCATCGAGATTTCTTTGCCGCGAATGGCACGCATTTCGGCGCCGCGTTCGTCCATTTGCACCAGATCGAGTTCTTCGGTCGAGTTTTCCAACCGGCGATGGAACTTGATCGCGCCTTCGACGATGCGTCCAGGCTGCTCGACGATGCGCAGGATCGAACGGGCGGTGACGCTTTTCCCGCAGCCGCTTTCACCGACAATGCCCAGTGTCTTGCCGCGTTTGATCTCGAGGTTGACGCCGTCTACGGCTTTGACCACACCCTGGTTCATGAAAAAATGTGTCTTGAGGTTTTGCACTTTGATCAACAGGTCGTTTGAACGATTGTCTGGGGTCATTCCTGCTCCTTTGGCTGTCGTCTATCGGCCATACGGGTCGGCGGCATCGCGCAGGCCGTCGCCCAAAAAGTTGAGTGAGAGCACGGTCACAATGATTGCCAATGCCGGGACGAGCAGCCAGGGTGCCGTGGCGACGGCGCGGATGTTTTGCGCGTCTTGCAAGAGCACGCCCCAACTGACTACCGGTCGTTGTAGTCCCAATCCCAGAAAACTCAACGAGGTTTCGGAGAGGATCATGCCGGGGATAGAGAGGGTGATCGAGGCGATCATGTGGCTGGTGAACGAGGGTACCATGTGGCGAAGGATGACGCGCAACTCGCTGGCCCCGTCCAGGCGGGCGCAAATGACAAAGTCTTCTGAGCGCAGAGCGAGAAAGCGTCCGCGCACAACCCTCGCCAGCCCCGTCCAGCCGATCAGCGAGAGCAGCACGGTGATGCTGAAATAGATCTTGACCGATGACCAGTTGTGCGGGATCGCTGCCGCCAGACCCATCCACAGCGGAATGCGGGGGATGGAGCGTAAAAACTCGATGATGCGCTGGATCACTTCGTCGATCGCGCCGCCGTAATAGCCGGAAATGCCGCCGAGCAGCGTGCCCAGGATAAAGCTGAGTGTTACCCCAACCAGTCCGATGGAGAGCGAGATGCGCGTGCCATAGATGATGCTCGAAAAGAGGTCGTGCCCCAATTTGTCGGCGCCGAGGAAACGGACAATTTGCTCTTGATCCAAAGGGCCAAAGAGGTGGATGTCGGTTTCCCACAGTCCCCAGAATTTGTATGGCTCGCCGTGGACGAAAAAGCCAAGCGGTATTTTGGTTTCTCGATCCACGGTAAAGATGCGGCGCAGTGACTCGGCATCGATCTTTTGTTTCAGGGCGTACACATAGGGGCGCGCCAGTTTGCCCTGGTCCAAGATGTGAACCCACATCGGCGGGCCGTAGGTAAACTTGGCCTGGTAGGTGTCTGTCCGGTAGGGGGCCAGTGGTTCGGCCAGGATGGCGATCAGGTACATTAAGGCGATCACTATGCCCGAATAGAGCGCCAGTTTATGCTCGCGAAATTTCCACCAGATCAGCCGCCATTGAGAAGCGACAAAGATATCGACCTGCTCTAGTTCGCGTTTGGTTTCAACGTGTTGTTCGTCCATGTTTTTCATCTTTCCCTTGTTATCCCTTGCCCAGCCTGATGCGCGGGTCCAACGCAGCCAAAAGGAGGTCGGAAATCAGTGTTCCGATCACGGTGAGTGCGCTGAGGATGAGGATAAAGCTGCCGGCCAGATACATATCTTGTGCGCGCAGTGCCTTGAGCAGGAGCGGCCCCGTTGTGGGCAGGTTGAGGACGATGGCGATGATGCTGCTGCCGGAAACCAGACCGGGTAGCTGCCAGCCGAGGGTGCTCACAAAGGGGTTCAAGGCGGCCCGTACCGGGTATTTGATCAGCAATCGGGTCTCGCTCAGTCCTTTGGAGCGTGCTGTCAGCACATATGGTTTGTGCAGTTCGTCGAGCAGGTTGGCGCGCATGATGCGGATCAGCCCCGCTGTGCCGCCGGTACCCAGTACGATCATTGGGATCCAGATGTGCTTGAGTAAATCCCAGATTTTGGCCCAGCTCCAGGGCGCTTCTTCGTATTCGGGTGAAAAGAGACCGCCCACGCTCTGTCCAAAATAGGCAAAGGCGATCCACAACAGCACCAGAGCCAGTAAAAAATTGGGGATCGAGCGCCCCAAAAAGCTGACAAAGGTGGCGATATAATCGCCAAGCGAGTATTGTTTGACCGCCGAATAGACGCCGACGGGAAAGGCGATGACCCAGATAAAGAGCAGGGTAGACAACGAGAGCACAAAGGTGAGCGCCAGACGCTGTCCGATCAGTTCGATGACCGGCACCTGCCAGTCGAACGAATAGCCAAAATCGCCCTGAAAGATGTTGCGCATCCATTTCAGGTATTGGACATAGACCGGTTGGTTCAGTCCGTAACGCGCGCGCAGGCTTTCCAGTACGTGTTCTTCGATCTCTTCACCCTGGTCTGACAGGCCGGCGGCATAGGTAGTCAAAAAATCGCCGGGCGGGAGTTGGATGACCGCAAACGAGACCAATGAAATGGCAAACAGGGTGGGGATCATCATGATGATGCGTCGACCAATGTACGCAAGCATATTGCCTCCTGGTGGATATCGGTTATTGAGCGGGACGTATAACCGGGATCGCGGGCAAAAAGGCTGGGGATAGGATGTCGTCCTATCCCCAGCGGAAACGGTTATTTATGCTTCTGGTTCGATATAGTACTGTTCGGGGTTGGTCTGCGCGGGGTTGCGCGCCGGCCACCAGCTGTACATCTCTTGCGGCACGTTCTTGAAATTGTTCCTGACGATGCCATAGCCGGGCGAAGGGGTACTGATGCCGATGTTCCAAAACTCGTCGGCGGCGATCTGCAAGATTTCTTTCATGATCGCCTCTTGCTCTTCGGGGTCGGCGGTTGCGGCCAGTTTGTTAAAGTAAAGCTCTTGCTGCTTTTTGGCTGCCGGAGGCGGTTCCACCCCTTCCTTGCCCTCTGTGTTCCACCACGTCACCCAGGCGTTCGCAAAAGGCGATTCGTGGCTGTAGGGCATATAGGAGCGTGGATCGACGATGACGACTATGCCGTCGCCAACCCAGAACGGCACCATTTCGTGCTCGTTGTTTTCCTTGCGCTCGTAAAACAGCGCGCGTTCGATGTTTTTGACCGCCGAGTCGACGCCCACTTTTTTCCACATCTTGGACACCATCTCCATCACCTCGCCGTGCGTCGAGACGTTGACCATGCAGTCGATGTTGAAATAGAGTGGTTCGCCGTCAAAGCGTTTGCGTATCCCGTCCGATCCTTTTTCCAACCCCAGATCATCGAGGATTTGGTTGGCTTTGTCTACGTCGTACTCGAGGTACTGGGTGGCGAGTTGTTCGTTATAGAACTTGGAGCTTTTTTGCGGCCCGGACTGTTTGGGCACGCCCTGTCCGACAAAGACGGTGTCAATGATCTCTTGACGGTTGATGGCGTGCGACATGGCAGCACGGAACTCTTTTTTCATGAACACTTTTCTCAGCTCTTCATCCTTGACGGCCTGGTTGAAGCAGAGGTTCATCGTGTTCGGCCCGGTAGGCAGCATGTCAAAGAACTGGTAGCCTCCTTTTTCCCGGCCGTCGGCCAGCACCGGCTTGTTGGCCGCGCTGGTAAAGTGACGGGACATCATGTCGATCTCGCCGTTCAGGGCCATCATGACCAGGATGTCTTTGGATTCGACGATTGGATAGTACTGTTCGTCGATGTAAGGAAGCTGGTTGCCCTCGGTGTCTACTTTCCAGAAATAGGCGTTGCGCTCGGCCAGCATTTGCGTCGCCGAGCCGACCGGGATTGTGATTTGCCAGCCGTACTGGACGGGACGTTCTGGGCTGTCGCGATAGTCCATCATTGCGCCATAATAGCCGACCCAGTCGTCATAGCCGCCATCGGCCACGGCTTTTTCGACTTCGGTTTTGTTATATTTGATGTGGTATTTTTTGGCAAAGTGGGCCGGTTCGGCGCAGAGGTTGTTGGCCAGCCGGAAGAGGAACAAGCCGTTGGGCATACCAAAGGTGAATTTGATCGTGGCGTCGTCCAATTTTTCCAGCGTGCCCAGGTCACTGCCGCCGGGTTTCATCCAGCTCGGTTTGCCGGGGCTCAGGTCGTCGTTGAGGATGCGGTCCTGGTACCAGTAGACAAAGTCGTCGGCGGTGAATGGCTCGCCGTCCGACCATTTCATCCCTTTGCGCAGGACAAAGGTAAACTCTTTGCCCTCGTTCGCGATTTCCCACGATTTGGCGACGTTGGGGATGATCTCAGAGAGGTCTTCGTTCCAGCGAAGCATGTCTTGCCAGGCCATCGTGCGGGACTGCCAGGCACCGTCGGCGCGGCCGGTTGAGCCGGAGCGCCAGCGGCCGCCATAGATGCCCACTTTTTCGTGGGGCGTGATCACCATCGGCTCGGCGGCAATGCGTTCTTCTACCTCTGGCAGTTTGCCGTCTTTGACCAGGGCTTGCAATATCGGCGCTTGCTTTGCCGATGCCCCTGTTTCCGGCACTGGGGTAGCGGTGGCCTCGGTCTTGGTTGTCGTTTTTGGCTCTTGAGGTTCTGATGTCTTGGCCGGTTCGTCGGTTTTGGTGCAAGCGGCGGCAACCATTCCTGTTGCTGCCAGCGCTGACAAACGCAAGAATTCGCGGCGAGACAGTTTTGCAGTACTCATTTTTTTTTCTCCTCGTGAAAAAGCAAACGAAATGATAGTGAACTTGGATCGCGTGACTCGATGACGCCTCCTTTCTATGCGTATGTTATCAATATATCCAGGGTTCGGATGAAAAATCCAGGATCAATAACCTGGTATGTCAAGATTGTCGTATATATATAAACGCTTGGGATGCGTTTTGTTTCTTTGCACTCTGCGGTTGCCGAGTTTTTCAATGGATCCACGCAAGAATTGAGCAGGAAGTGTTTGACTAACGAAATAAAGAAATAGGGGAGGGCGGGACAATCGGTCGATTTGGCTCAAGAAATGCAAACCGTTAACGTTAACAACTGGACACATTATAATATGTCACTGGTTCGTTGTCAAATGCACGCCGGGTGGGGGGTTGCATTTCAATTTGGTGGTCAGGTGGGGATTCCGCCGCCACGGTCTGTCCAACCAGCAGCCTCGGAATCCTTATTCCGAGGCCCACCGGCGGCTTTCTTTGCGATCTCGGTGCTCTGCGGTTGGCAGATGTGCTGGGGGGCAGCGCGCTGCTAGAGCGCGCTTGACACTTTGCCCACACCGGCCTAAAATAGCCAGATGCGTGCCCCCTCAATGTTTCCCGGCCTTTTCCGGCCAGGCGGGGAATGACATAGCGGGTCGTGAAGAAAGGGATCGTATCCATGGCTAAACACACAATGTCCCGCTGGGGCATCGGCGTCAAGATGGTCGCCATTTCAGTTCTGTACGCGCTTCCGGCCGGCGCATTCACCGGCTTGTTCCCCGATCTATTTGCGCTTCCCGTCTCGCGTTGGACATCGGCGGTTGCGGGAGGCGTTTTGCTGCTGTTCGGCGTATCCACGCTGATTTGGGCCGGCCGTGCTTTTACCCTCGGGTTCGAGCGGGGTGAGTTGATCACCAACGGCCCATTCAAGTGGGTGCGTAACCCCATTTACACCGCGTGGATATTTTTGCTCATCCCAGGGCTGGGACTGCTCTGCAATTCGTGGCTTTTGCTGCTGACCCCGTTGGTGACCTATTTCAACTTTGCCAGGTCGATCCACGTCGAAGAAGAATACTTGACAAAGCGGTTTGGACAATGTTATCTGGATTACCGGGCGCGCACCGGTCGCCTGTTGCCCAAATTCCACACACATTCACAAGGAGGATGACGATGCCCGCGTTTCTGGATCCGACCCAACCGCTTGCCACCTGTGTGGCGGAAAACTGTGTGGACTGTCCCGCCGGACGCCTGGTACACTGTCATTTTCGGGGCCGCGAGCTGGCCCACTTTATGACCATGATGCTGCCGCCTTTTTTGCTCGGCGGCGCGGGCATTGTTCACCTGGGCTGGTGGTGGCTGCTGCCCTGGGCGGCGATCGTGTTCGGCTTTTTTGGCCTGCTCGAAATCCGCGTCATGTGCTCGCATTGTCCTCACTATGCCGAACCGGGCAAATCGCTCCAATGCTGGGCCAATTACGGCTCGCCCAAACTGTGGAAATACCGCCCCGGCCCGATGTCCAGGATGGAGACCTTTTGGTTCTATGCCGGGTTCGTCGTCATCCTGAGCTACCCGCTGGTTTTTTTGCTGCTCGGCGGGCAGTGGTTCTTGCTGCTCATATTTGTGCTGACTGTTGCCGCCGCGAGCAGCACGCTCAAAATGTCCTTTTGCGCGCAGTGTATGAACTTTGCCTGCCCGTTCAACGGCGTTGGCCGGGAGGCCCGGCGAGCCTTTTTCGCGCGCAATCCCACCATCGCCGAAGCATGGAGGAACAAAGCATGACCGGCCCGCTTATCGTACCCTTCACCGCCGAGGCCACCCTCGACGTCGTTGGCGGCAAGGGACGCGGCCTGGCGCGTCTGGCGCGCGCCGGTTTTGCCGTGCCGCCGGGGTTCATTCTCACCACAGCGGCCTATGAGTCTTTTGTGCGGGAACACGGCCTGAGCGACCTGATCCAGGAGGCGGTGCAAAGCATTCCCCTCAATGACCCCGACGCGCTTCAGCGCGCCGCGCAGGCGATCCGCGCCGCATTTCGCGCTTACTCTTTGTCTCCCGATCTGATCGACGCGCTGGGCGCGGCCTATGCCGGTCTGGGCCGCCCCCCGGTGGCCGTGCGCTCTTCGGCCACCGCCGAGGATTTGCCCGGCTTTTCCTTTGCCGGTCAGCAAGACACCTATCTCAATGTCGTCGGCGAGGAGGCGCTGGCCCAGGCGGTGATCGACTGTTGGAGCAGTTTGTGGACGGCGCGGGCGATCGGCTACCGCGCTCGTAATCACATTGAACACCGAAACGTATCGTTGGCCGTCGTCGTGCAAGAGATGGTCGCCGCCGAAACGTCGGGGGTGTTGTTTACCGCCAACCCGCTCACCGGCAAACGCGACCAGGTCGTGATCGATGCCACGCTGGGACTGGGCGAGGCGCTGGTCTCCGGCCTGGTCGAACCGGATCATTACGTCGTCGCCGCCGACGGGCGCATTGTCGCCAAGACACTGGGCGCCAAGGCCGTCGCCATCCGTGGGCAGGCGGGCGGGGGCACGGTCACGGCCCGCGTCGACGCCGCCGACCGTCAGGCTCTCTCCGACGCGGCGATTGCCGAGTTGGCGCAGTTGGGTCGGCGCGTCGCCGAAACGTTTGGCGCGCCGCAGGACATCGAGTGGGCCGGCGTGGATGGACATTTGTATTTGCTGCAATCGCGCCCGATCACCACCCTCTACCCTCTGCCGGAGGGGATGCCCGCCGCGCCGCTGGGGGTCATGTTTTCTTTTGGCTCGGTGCAGGGCATGCTCGACCCGATGACGCCGCTGGGGCGCGACGCGATTAGTGCCACACTGATCGGCGCGGGGCAGATATTTGGCGTGCATCTCTCCCTGGAAACGCAGTCGGTGTTGTGGGAAGCCGGTGAGCGGCTGTGGATCGACGCCGGGGGGCTGGTGCGCAATCGCATTGGACGGCGGCTGCTTGTGGCGGCGATGCCCTATGTCGATCCCGGCGCGGCCCAGACGCTGGAGCGGTTGATCGAGCAGGGGCGCTTTGCCCCGCCCGGCCCGCTGCGCGCGCGCACGGCCTGGCGCGTGCTGCGGGTGCTGATCCCGGTGCTCTGGCGTATGCTGCGCACGCTGCTCAGGCCGGACGCCGAGCGCGAGCGGTTGTTCCGGCAGCTGGAAGCGATGGTCGCCGATTTTGAAGCACGTTTCGCGCAAACGACCAGCCTGTCCGAGCGGCTGACGCTGATCCGCCGCATGACCGACCGGGCGTTCGACTTGGTGCTTCCCCAGTTTGTGCCTCGCTTTGGGGTGAGCATGGGCGCTTACAACCTGCTGACCCATCTCGCCGCCGGCCTGCCCGGCGGGGGATGCGACACGCGGGTGATGATGCGCGGCGTGCCGCACAATGTCACCACCGATATGGACCTGACTCTGTGGCAGACGGCGCAGGCGATTCGCGCCGACCCTGCTTCGCTGGCCCATTTGCAGGCACGCGAGGCGGCGACGCTGGCCGACGAGTTTCTGCAAGGCCGGCTGCCGGCCGTGGCGCAAAAAGCGATAAGCAAATTTATGGAGCAGTACGGTATGCGCGGTCTGGCCGAGATCGATTTGGGGCGGCCGCGTTGGCGCCAAGACCCCTCGCCGGTGATGCACACCCTGCGCAGCTATTTGGAGGTAGACGACGAGGCGCGTTTTCCCGATGTCGTGTACGAGCGCGGCCGGCAGGCCGCCGAGGCCGAGGTCGAACGGCTGGTGGCGGCGTTGCGTCACACGCGCGGCGGGTGGATCAAGGCGGCGCTGGCGCGGCGCGCGGCCTATCGAATGCGCGCGCTGGTCGGGCTGCGCGAAGCGCCCAAGTTTACGGTGATCCGCATCTTTGGCATCATGCGCCGGGCGTTGCTCGCCGACGGCGCACAGTTGGTGCGCGACGGCGTGCTGACGCGGCCCGACGACGTTTTTTTCCTCCACCTGCGCGAGTTGGACGCGCTGGCCCTGGGCGAGCGGCGCGACTGGTCGGCGCTGGTGCAAATGCGACGGCAGCGTTACGCCCAGGAGCGTCGCCGGCGGCAGGTGCCGCGTCTGCTGTTGAGCGATGGGCAGGCTTTTTACGAGGGCGCGGGCGCGTCGCTCCAAGGGGATGATGACGCGCTGCACGGCGATCCGGTCTCGCCCGGCGTCGTCGAGGGGACGGTGCGCGTCGTTCTCGACCCGCGCGCGGTGCGGCTTGCGCCGGGGGAAATCCTCGTTTGTCCCGGCACCGATCCGTCGTGGACGCCGCTCTTTTTGACCGCCGGCGGGTTGGTGATGGAGGTCGGCGGGATGATGACCCACGGCGCGGTGGTCGCCCGCGAATACGGTTTGCCGGCGGTGGTCGGGGTGCAACAGGCCACGCAGCGATTGCGCACCGGGCAGCGCGTGCGCGTTGACGGATCGAGCGGGCGAATCGAGGTGCTGACCGATGCAACCGCGTCCTGAGTCGAGGCGTTGGCGGGGGGTTGTTTGGGGTGGGCTGTGTTGGTGGGGCGTCGTTCTGGCGCTGCTGGCGGGGTGTGCGCCTGCGCCGGAGGCCTCGCCGGCCGCCCAGACCCGCGCCGATGGGGCCGAGCGGCTGACGATTGCGCCGGGGCGGGCCAGCGATCAGAACGCGGCGTTTTCGCCCGATGGAACGCGCCTGGTTTTTACCCGTTTCGCGCGCGGCTATAATCGCGGTCCGGCGGGTTTGTTTGTGCTCGATTTGCACGACCGCTCGATCTTGCGCCTGACGCCGGAGGAAGACCAGGACAATGTCAATCTGCCCGGCGCGGCCTGGAATGCGCGCACCAACCGCATCGTTTTCGCCTCCGACCGGCTAGAGGCCGATGATCTGTGGTCGATTGCCCCCGACGGCAGCGACCTGCGTCGCCTGACCGTCCACGACGGCCCGCCCTGGTACATCGAACCCTCCTGGTCGCCCGATGGGCAGTGGATCGTTTTCGAGGGCGATAGGCAAAGGCCCGACGACCGCCAGCAAGGGCGTATCTGGAAGGTGCGCGTCGATGGCCGCGACCTGGTGGCGTTGACCGACGGGACGCACGATGACCGCCAGCCCAATTGGTCGCCGGCCGGCGATCTCGTTCTGTTTCAACGTCGCGCGCCCGGTTCGAGTTGGACGCTCTATACGATGTCTGTCGACGGCGGGGATATGCATGCCGTGACCCCGGCGCGTTCTGACGACACCGATGCCAGCTGGTCGCCCGATGGCCGCTGGATCGTGTATTCTTCTGACGAGGGCGGTTTACCCACGCCAAATCTTTTTGTCATTCCGGTCCGGGGCGGCACGCCGCTGCGTGTCACCTTTGACGAGCGCCTCGCCGACGGCGCGCCTTCCTGGTCGCCTGACGGCAAGTGGATCGTTTTCGAGTCTTGTGCCGACGACGATGCGCCGTCTAGTCTGTGGCGGATCGCTGTGCCGCAGGCGTGTGCCAGTGGCTTGTGAGGCTGTGTTGCGACCGGCATAGAAAGAAAGGAGATAGCGATGCGTAATGCCAAGATTTTTGGGCTTGTCGGCTTGTTGGCCGGGGGATTTCTGGCTTTTCTGTTGATTCCACTGAATGTCTGGGCCGGACGTGATGGTTGTCCTCCCCAGGCGGCTCAAGCGATCTTGTGCGTCAACGTGGGGGGGACGGGAGGATGCTACAGCTCGATCCAGGCGGCGGTAAACGCCGCCGGCAACGGCGACACGATCCGCGTGGCGCAGGGTGTTTATGCTGAAGCCGTGGTTGTTGCCAAGAGTGTTACTCTGGAGGGCGGCTGGAATGCTGCTTTTTCTGCCCGCGATTGGGATGCTTTTGTGACAACTATCGATGCTCAACGCAGCGGGTCGGTTATCCAGGTGCATGGCGGCGTCACCGTCACCGTCGAGGGGTTTGTCATCACCGGCGGCGAGGGCGTGGGGGTGGTCACCCGGCCCGGCCTGGACCTGGCGGTGGGCCAGGCGGCCATCAACCCGGTGCCGCGCCGCATGATCCGCCAGGCCCTGCGCCAGGCCTGGCGCCAGGCCGGTCCGGCCGACCGGGAACCGCGCCTGCAAGTGACCATCATTGCGCCCCAAGGCCTCCGCCTGGCCCGCCACACCCTAAACCCCCGCCTGGGCATCGAGGGCGGCATCTCCATCCTGGGCACCACCGGCCTGGTCAAGCCCTTCAGCCACGCCGCCTACATCGCCACCATCGACAGCGGGCTCAAGGTGGCGATATCCTCGGGGGTGCGGGAGGTGGTGCTCACCACCGGGCGGCGCAGCGAAAAGCGGGCCATGGCCCTGCGCCCCGACCTGCCCGAGCTGGCCTTCATCCAGATGGCCGACTTCTTCAGCCACGCCATGGGAGAAGCGGCCCGCCTGGGTCTGCGCAAGATCGGCCTGGTCTCCTTTTTCGGCAAGGCGGTGAAGCAGGCCATGGCCCTGCCCTGCACCCACGCCCACCGGGCCCCCATGGACCTGGACCGCCTGGCCCGCTGGCTGGGCGAGGCCGGCGCGCCCCGGGAGCTCACCCGCCAGGTGGCCGGGGCCAATACCGCCCGCCACTCCCTGGAGGTGTTGCGCTTGGCCGGCCGCTTGGACCTGGCCCCAGAGGTGGGCCGGCGGATGCTTGGGGCCATGCGGCGCTTTGCCGGGCCGGGTCCGGAGCTTTGGGCGGTTATGATGGACTATGACCATTCGCTGTTGTTCGAGGACGCCCTGCCGGGAAGGGAGACGCCATGAACCTGATCACCGTGGTGGGCCTGGGCATGTCCCCGGCCGACCTTTCACCCGCGGTTTTGGAGGCCATGGCCGACGCCCAGGTCCTGGCCGGCGGCCGGCGGCTGTTGGACTTTTTCCCGGACCACCCCGGCGGCCGCCTGCCCCTGACCGGGGGGGTGGACGCCTGGATGGAGCAGGTGGCCCAGGCGGCCCGCTCCCACCGGGTGGCCGTGCTGGCCTCGGGCGACCCGGGTTTCTACGGCATCGCCGCCAAGGTGTTGCAGCGGCTGGGACCGAGGCGGGTGCGCGTCTTGCCCAACATCACCGCGGTGCAGGCAGCCTGCGCCCGGCTCAGGCTGCCCTGGCAGGACGCCCGCGTGGTCAGTCTGCATGGGCGCGGCCCGGCCGAGCTTTTCTGCGCCGTGGCCAACTTCGGCCTGGTGGCGGTCTACACCGACCCCTCCCAACCCCACAACCGCCTCGCCGCCCTGCAAGCACGGCGCGGCCAAACCAGCTGGCG
Source organism: uncultured Anaerolineae bacterium (assembly GCA_964481205.1). GTDB lineage: Bacteria > Chloroflexota > Anaerolineae > JAFGEY01 > JAFGEY01 > CAYRXM01. The sequence goes on from CAYZYE010000120.1 coordinate 12,347, forward strand.
CAGGCACG
>CAYZYE010000121.1:0-12195 GCA_964481205.1 uncultured Anaerolineae bacterium
GTCAGCATAAAACAAGTAAAGCTATGGAATTGCCCAGGCTTTCTCAGTCCGTTTCAAAGGCGGCTTGTACCAACAGGCTTCAGTGCTGCCAGGTTTGGGGACATCTTGACTGGAACAGCTTTACCTTGCCGCAGATCATCGACCTGCGGCAAGGTCTCAATCCTGACCGAGGATGTCGTCCACGACATCTTGGACCCAATATGTGCTCTGCCCCTGGCGCGAGAGTCGCCGGACGCCGTCCAGGTGATTGCCCAGGGTGACGATCGCCGGTTCTTCCCCCTGCGCGCCGACTTGGGCCAGTCCCACGCAAGAGAGCAAACCATTACAAAGACAACGCTGGTCTTGCGTGTTGCGTGGCAAACCGCGCTTGCCGATAAAGGTCGAGACCGGTTCGGCCCGGCAGCGATGGAACAGCCGGCGTGTTCCGTCTGCGGCCGGCTTGCTCAACCCTCGCCGCTGGAGAAAGCCCAAATCGCACAACCGGCGTCGCGCGGTGAAAACGGCCTCGTCGGCCAGCGTGCCTTCCAACTGGGCCACTTTGAACGGAAAACCGGTTGGCGAGAACATGGTCGTATGCACCAGCGCGGCGTCAGAGGCGCCTTTTTTCAACTTGTCCAGGATCGCGACGCGGTAACAGGGTTTCATGCCGGATTCTTGGGCCAGCGCAAAGTTAGAGCCGACCTGAACCCCCGCGGCCCCGGCATCCAAAGCCTGTTGTAGCCTCTCCCGGCTGCCATAGCCGCCGGCCAACCAGAACGGGAGACCCACCTGGCGAATGGCTTGCAGATCAGGCTCATCCTTGGCCCCATAGATGGGCTGGCCCAGGCCGTCTTTTTTGAGCGGCCCTTGCGGGCCGGCGTTGTGGCCTCCGGCGGTGTGATGCTCGATGACAAACCCGTCCGGCGCTTCGCTGGGGCTTTGCGCCAATCCCCGCACCATATTTTCCAGCGAGGCAATCGCCAGAAAGGCCGGCCGGCGCAGCGGACTCTGCGCCAGTTTACCGCCGGCGACAGATTGGGGATCGAAAGTGAGGGTAAATGTTTCGCCGGCCGCGCGATACAACACCGACAGGTTGCTGGCGACCGCTTGATGCATAGCCAGGCGGGAACAGATCGCCGGCAAGCCATCGGGGTTGCCGGCGCCGACAATGATCCCGGCCACGCCGGCGAGCATCGCGCCGTATATCGCATAGATCAAGGGCACTTCGATCTTTTGCAAAAAGTTGATAAATATGTTGCCGCGATGTCCTTCCTTGGCCAGCCAAACTTCGGCAAAGCCGGTGACGATCAAGAGATCGATCGCTTCTTGGGCCAGGGTGAGGGCGATTGGCGCGCCCGTCGATGGCGCGACGAGATCGCTCCCGTCCGGCAAACGCACTTTGTGCATCGGCGCGTTTTTGAAACGCGCCGACGGTGCCTTGCCGCCGTCGATAAAATAGCGGTCACAGATCTTTTGCCCGATATCGACCCCAAATCGCGCATCGAAAGCGGCCAAAGCGCGCCGGATATGACCGCCGGGGTCGCCGAGTTGTAACAGCCGCACGTAAATCGCATCCAGGGCGGTGCCAGAGACAGTGCCGGCCGTGACCCCCGGTTTAGCCATGGCGACGGCTTTGGCCAACCGCCAGTTGGAGACATAGGCGCCCATGCCGCCTTGCAAGAGTTTTATTTTGTGCAGAAATTGCATCATTTTACACCTTTATATTCACAGGCCGGTTTCCCGGCACACTCGAGCCCAACGTTCCGCAGTATACAACCCCTCTACAGCGCGCAAGGTGCGATGAGGCGGCGAATACATGCCGCCGGGCAAGAAGCCAAATTTTCTTTGACTTTTACCCCGGAATATGCTAAGATGGGGCATCAATATTATTGTACAATTTATTCTATTTATTCCCCGTGGCTCTATGACAAAGAGGCAAAGCACACGATTGAAATTGAATGATCAGATGTAACACGAGGAGGCGATATGAGTCTAGAGTTTGTGTTGCGACTGATCGGTATGGTGGTAATGGCGATTGTCGGTTGGCAGTTGGGCGCCAACCTGGCGCAAGAGGTCGGGGGGTCCAGCGCCGAAGAAGTTCGTGCTGTTCTTATTCTTTCATTATCCGGCGCGGCACTGGGTATCTTGCTCACCCCCTGGGTGACCACCAAGCCGCTCAAGTGGGTTCGAGACCGAATCAAACAACTGCCCGCACAGCAGCTCGTTGCGGTGATGATCGGCTTGATCGTTGGTCTGATCATCGGCGCGCTGTTGGCGATTCCCTTGTCCAATCTCCCCGACCCGTTTGGTCAAATCACACCGATCATCAGCACAATTTTGTTTGCCTGGCTGGGCATGTCGATCATGATCATGCGCGCCGGCGACATCGAGGCGCTGTTGCAGGCGCGGAAAACAAAGCCTTTTGGCGAGGAAAAACCAGGCCGCAAAAATGACCGGATGATCCTTTTGGACAGCAGCGTCATCATTGACGGTCGCGTGGCCGACATTGTGCAAACCGGGTTTATCCAGATCCCCCTGGTTGTGCCCCGCTTTGTGTTGAATGAGGTGCAATATGTCGCCGACTCGTCCGACGATATGCGGCGCGTGCGCGGCCGGCGCGGGCTGGATGTGCTCAACCGGATGCGAAAAAACTCGCCGGTGCCGGTGCGTATCGAGGACATGGACATTGACGATGTACACGAGGTCGATGATAAATTGGTGCTCTTGGCCCGGCAGCTGCACTGCCCGGTAATGACCAACGATTACAACCTCAACCGCGTCGCCGAGATTCAAGGCGTTCAGGTGTTAAACATCAATGAATTGGCCAACGCCGTCAAGGTCATTTATTTGCCGGGCGAAAAATTTTCGATCCGGATCATCCAGGAAGGAAGCAGCCCCGGCCAGGGGCGGGGTTATCTCGATGACGGGACGATGGTTGTCGTTCAAAATGGCCTCCGGCACATGGATCGGGTGATCAATGTGCGGGTGACCCGCGTCATCCAGACCGCCGCCGGGCGCATGATTTTTGCCGAACCCAGCGAGAAATGACGATACGTGTCCGCTTGTCTTTGGATTGGCCGGCCAACCTCACGCCCGACCCGTTGCGTGTCGCCCTATTTGGCTGGCTCTTTGCCCGCCACCACAAGGGCGTATTGATTCTGAACATTCGCGGCCGGAAACCGGGCACACCACCGCCCGATGCGCACCAGCGCATTTTTGAACAGCTGCATTGGCTGGGGCTTGATTGGGACCGGGCGCCGTCTGTGGATGACAACCCATCCTCTCAGAGAACGGTGATCGACGACCACGAGATGCGCGTTACCCACGTCTTTCAAGATGAAAAACATCTTGAAACGACTCCCCGTTACTTGCAATTGTGTCGCGAATTGGGCTGGACGCCGCCGCAATTCGTCTCTCTGCCTCCCATCGACGGCGAACCCGGCGTGTCACTTGAGAGCTACCGGGCGCGCGGCTACCTGGCGTTGGCTATCGTCAACCACCTGGCCCGGCTTGGATGGTCGCCCAAAGGCAAGCGGCGCGTGTTGAGCCTCGCCGAGTTGGCGGCCAGGTTTGAGCTGTCGCGCCTGTCGCGCCGCTCGCCGCCGTTTGATCCGGAGCGGCTGGCGTGGTTCAACCATCGCTGCATCCGCCAACTCGACGTTGAAACGTTGACGCCGCTGTTGATCCCTTATTGGCGGGCCAGTTATGGCATCGATCACCGCGCCGTGGGCGCCGACCTCACCCCAACCGCGTGGCGGTACACGCTGGCGGCGGCGCTTGCCGACGAGCTGCGCGACCTGGCGCAAGCGTCCGACCTCGCCCGTCCTTTTTTTACAGACCAAATCGCGCCGCAGCCCGACGCCGCCGGCGCGCTGGCGCAGCCCTATGCGCCGGACATCCTGCGGGCCTTTATCGACGGCCTGCCGGCGCTCGATCCATTTGCTTTTGACAAAATTGACAAATTTATCACCGCGCTGCGTTGCCAATTCAAAGCTGCGTATCGCATCCGCAGCCGCGATGTGATGTTTGTGATCCGCGCCGCGCTGACCGGCCAATTAGGTGGGCCGTGCCTGGTGATCGCCTGCCAGCTCATTGGCCGGGCGCGCTGCATCGAGCGCGCCCAGAAGGCGCTGACCGGCTGACGACCAAGTCGGATACCGGAGCTGCATATTGGACCTCGGCTTTCTGCAGCACCTGGTGGCGAAAATACCGGCTCTGATCCTCCGGCGTGTGCAGATCGACCTGGCGTTCCTGGAGCAGCGTCGATAGTTTGCGTTCTAACCGCGCGATCCCAAACAGGCCGGGAGAGTGGTGTGGTGTGAACTCGACCAGGATATCGACATCGCTATTTTCGTCAAAGTCAGGACGCAGCGCCGAACCAAAAACCGCCAAACGCCGGATGTGATGCCGCCGGCAAAACTCGGCGATTTGTTCTTGGGGTATGCTGATTTGTAATTCCATACCTGCACCTCGCTCTCGAATTTGTAGACCGACATCGTCCCGGCAACCACCAATCCATTCGCAATTGTGCGGGACTGACGTATAATCACCTCAATCAACATGCTTGCATGTATTATAGATGAAAATGCAAGTGTGTCAATTGCCGTGCGGCGCGAGGCGTCCATCGCCGCAGCCGTGAGCAAAAGAAAGGAACAGAAAATGTCAAAGCGAGAAATCCACTATACTGTCATTGGCGCGGGTCACGGGGGCAAAGCGACAGCCGCTCACCTGGCGTTGATGGGCTACCCGGTGACATTGTACAACCGCACCGATGCCCATATTGCCGCCCTGCGCGCTCGCGGCGGCATTCAACTCACTTTTGCCAATGGCTATGAGGCCGAAGGGTTTGGCAAACTCGCGCGCGTCACCTCGGACATCCAGGAGGCGCTGTGCGACGCCGAGGTGATCATGGTCGTCGTGCCGGCCTCGGCCCACCGCGATATTGCCGTATTGGCCGCGCCGCACCTGCGCGATGGGCAGATCATCGTTCTCAACCCAGGGCGCACTTGCGGGGCGATCGAGTTTCGCCACACGCTGCACCAACAGAACTGTCCGGCCGACGTGATCGTGGCCGAAGCGGGAACCTTTATCTATGCCAGCCGCTCCAACGGGCCGGCGCAGGCGCACATTTTTCGCGTCAAAGATGCCGTACCCCTGGCCGCGCTCCCCGCGGCCCGCACGGCGCATGTGCTCGATGTGCTGGCCCCGGCCTATCCGCAGTTCATCGACGGCCAAAACGTCTTGCACACCAGCCTGAACAATATGGGCGCGATCTTTCATCCCGCGCTGACGTTGCTCAACGCCGGGCGCATCGAGTCCACCCACGGCGATTACCAATTTTACATCGATGGCGTGACCCCCTCGGTGGCCCGCGTGCTTCACGTCCTCGACCGCGAGCGAGTCACCGTCGCTGCCGCGCTGGGCATCCGCGCGACCACGGCCCGCGAGTGGTTGCAAATGGCCTACGACGCGCGCGGATCGAGCCTGCGCGAGGCAATCCACAACAACCCCGGTTATCACGGCATCAAGGCCCCGGCCAACCTGGAACACCGCTACATTTTCGAGGATGTGCCGATGAGCCTGGTGCCCATCGCCGCCTTGGGCCAACAGTACGGCGTTCAGGTACGCGGCATGGAAGCGATCATCCGTCTGGCATGCATCGTGCATCGCACCGACTATGGGCGCACAGGGCGCACACTCGACAAGCTGGGACTCGAGGGCTTGAGCGTCAGCGAACTGACGGCCTATGTCATGGAAGGGCACATGCCCTGAACGTCTTTTTTTTTTCCCTCAGAGGAGACACGATGACGTCTGACAACATTAAACAGTCGCAAATGATCTTGGGCGCGGCGCTGGGCGAATGCGTCCATGTGGCCGGCGTGCTCAATTTTTTGCGTCTGGCCGAGCAAGAGGGCTATCGCACCGCGTTCACCGGCCCGGCCACCGAGATCGATGCCCTGCTGGCCGCCATCCGGCGCGAGTCGCCCGACATTGTGGCAATCAGCTACCGCTTGACGCCGGAAACGGCCCGTTCGCTGCTGCTCGAACTGGGCGAGGCGTGTTCGGAAGAAGGGTTGATTGGGCAGATGCGCTTTGTCTTTGGCGGCACGCCGCCCGTGGCCGCCGTGGCCCGCGAGTTGGGATTGTTCGAGGCCGTGTTCGGCGGACAAGAGCCGCCGGAGGCGGTGGTCGCCTATCTGCGCGGGCAGTCCTGGGAAGCGATGGGCGAGGCCGATTATCCCCACGAACTGGCGCCGCGCATCCGCTGGAAGGCGCCTTACCCGCTCTTGCGTCACCACTTTGGCCTGCCGGCGCGGACGATCGAGCCGACGGTGCAGGGCATCGAGCAGATCGCCGGGGCGCAGGTGCTCGACGTGCTCTCGCTGGGCGTCGATCAAGACGCGCAAGAGAACTTTTTTCACCCGGAGCGGATCGATCCCCGCCGCACGGGCGCCGGCGGCGTTCCTTTGCGCACAGCGCAAGACCTGCGCCGCCTCTATGCGGCCACGCGGCGCGGCAATTTTCCCCTTGTGCGCTCCTATTCGGGCACCGCTGACCTGCTGCGCTACGCCGGTCTGCTGCGCGAGACGATCCGCAACGCCTGGTGCGCCACATCGCTCTTTTGGTTCAACGCGCTGGACGGGCGCGGACCCCTTGCGCTGCGCGAGAGCCTGCGCGCGCACATTGAGCTGATGCGTTGGCACGGCCAACGCGACATTCCGGTAGAGGGCAACGAGCCGCATCACTGGGAACTGCGCGATGCGCATGACGCCGTGGCTTGCGCCGTCGCCTACCTCTATGCCTATATCGCCAGGGCCGCCGGCGTGCGCGACTATATCGCCACCTATATGTTCGAGACCCCGCCCCAGATCAGCCCGCAGATGGACCTGGCCAAGCAGTTAGCCAAGTGCGAGTTGGCCGAGAGTCTGGCCGGCGATACCTGGCACATCTGGCGGCAAACGCGCACCGGCTTGATGAGCTATCCGGTGGACCAGGACGCCGCACGCGGACATCTGGGGGCTTCGGTTTACGGGCAGATGGCGTTGCGACCGCACATTGTGCATGTGGTGGGATATTGCGAGGCCGATCACGCCGCCCGCCCGCAAGAGGTGATCGCGAGTTGCAAAATGGCGCGGCAGGCAATCGAGAATGCCCTGCGCGGCGCGCCGGACATGACCGCCGACGCGGCGGTGCAGGCGCGCAAAGAGGCGCTCAAGCGCGAGGCGATGCTGATCATTGCCGCCATCCGCGCGCTGGGCGCGCCGGGCGCGGGCGACCCGTTGCTCGATGTCGAGACCCTGGCCCGCGCCGTCGAACGCGGTTTGCTCGATGCCCCGCACCTGCGCGGCAACCCATTGGCCTGCGGGCGTGTACACACGCGCGCCATCGACGGGGCAATTTGGGCCGTAGACGAGCGCGGCCGGGTTTTGAGCGAGGCAGAACGTCTGGCCGAAATAGATTCTATTTGAGAGAGAATGCAAAATGACCACCCGACCCCCGACCGGGACACTCGATCGCCTCTATGCCGTGCTGCGCTGGGTCTTGCTGCTGGCCGTGCTCTGCTACCTGATCCTGTTCGGCTTTAATTCGTTGACCCGTTTGCGCCGCTTTTCGCCCGACTCGATGAATTACGTCGATGTCGCGCGCAACATTGCCACAGGGCGAGGCGTCGTCCAGTCGACGCTCGGCTTCAACCAGCCGCATTGGGATTCAAGCCGTGTGATGCCCACGCCGCTCACCTCGCAACCGCCGCTTTACCCCCTGTCGATCGCCTTGTTGGGCTTTGCGGGGCTGTCTTGGGCCGACGCCGCGCTGCTCGCGCCTGTTTTGAGTTATGGGGCGATCCTGGCGTTGACCTATTTGCTGGTCCAAGAGTTGTTTGACCCCGGCGCAGCATTGATTGCCACGGCCGGATTGCTGCTTTATGCGCCGCTGCGCCTGGTTTCGTCTTGCGCCTGGAGCGAGGCACCGGCGATGGCCTGGGCCTGGCTGGGTTTTTGGCTGCTGGCGCGCACGCGCCATACGCTGCGCCAGCGATACGCCTGGCCCGCGCTGGCCGGCCTGGTCACGGGGTTGGCTTTTGCCACGCGCTATGCTTTTTTGCCTCTGTTCGGGTTGGGCATTGTGCTGCTGATCGAGCCTCAAGACCGTCGCTGGACGGCGCGCAACCTGGCTTTGTACACGGCCGCTTTTGCCCTGCCGGCGTTGTGGGTGATTGGACGCAGCCTGTATTTCGACGGCGCGCTGCTTGGCCCGGCGCGCAACCCGTCGCTGCGCGGATTTGGCCTCAACTGGTCGGATATGACCGACGCGCTGTTCAAAATGTACCTTGAGAATGTCGAACGCGAATCACAGGGGCTGTGGTTCCGGCTGTCGCTGCTGGGGATGGGGTTGATTTTGGCCGCCCAGCGCCGCCTGGGCAAGACGCTGGAAAAGGTTTTTCTCGGCGGCAAGGCTTATCTGCTGACCGGATGGGCGTTGAGTTATTTGGCGCTGCTGCTCTACCAACGCACGCAGACTCATTTCGACCGCCTCGGCCCACGGCTGATTGTCCCGGCCGGGGTGACAATCGTCTTGTTGTGGTCGGCGCTGCTGGTCAAGACGTTGCGGCTTGAGGCCAAATATCTGATTTATGGGGCGCTGCTCCTGGCCGCGCTGGCGATCCGCGATCAGGTCGCGTTGTGGCAAGAACGGTCGCCGCGCAGCGAGGCCGACGCGATCGCTCGTTCGGAGCGGCTGAGTTGGGTGGCGCAGCACACCACTCTGCGTGACCTGATCGTCGGCGATGACACGATCGACCTGCCTTTTTACTTTGGCTACGAGGCGTCAATCTCGTTTTCACCTTATCCTTACACCGATTATCCTGATTATCGCCTCTTGATGGATTATCTTGAGCCGCGTTGCGCGGCGCACCCCAACATGTTTCTCGTGCTGCGCAATCGCTGCGATCGCGAGTCGTGCTGGCGCCGGCGCTATGGCGATTTCATCGCCGACCTGACGGCCGGGCGCACAGCGGCGTATCCCGGCGTCATTCTGCACCGCCGCTTGAGCGACGGGATCGTGTTCAGGCTGGCGCCTTGCGATTGAAAAATGCGTCGGCCCGGCCAAAGGGGACGCCGGCGGCGCGCGCCGCCTGGCGATCGCTGTCCAGATCGCCGACAAACAAACAGTCTTGGGGCGCGGCGTCGAACCGGCGCATGGCCTCGATGATGAACCCCGGCTTGGGCTTGCGGTTGGGGCAGTCGAGCCGGTAGCGCAAGATTCTGGCGTTTGCCATGTGTGGACAGAGGTAGGATGCGGCAACCGGCAAACCGAGCAAGTCGATCACCTGGCGCTGGACGGCCCAGGCCTGGGCTTCGCTCAGGTATCCGTGAGCCACCCCGCCCTGGTTGCTGATGATGACCAGCCGCCAGCCTTGCGCAACGTATTCGGCCAACGTTGCCACGACATTGGGCAGCAGCGCGACCTGCTCCGGTCGATTGGGCGGCCGTCTGTCGAGGACGCGATTGAGCGTGCCGTCGCGGTCGAGCAAAAGCAGGCGTGTTGGCCGGGGGCCGCGGCCCAGCCCGTCTTGTCTGACTCGATCCAGGCCCATCATTGTCCATCTATGGCCGCGATCAGCCGTTCATCGAGCAGCAGCGCCAGGTCGCCCGCCGATACGCGCGACGCGCCACCCTCGGGGTGCATAGACGCCGCAAAGGCGATCACCCACGACCTCCGAAAGACCACGATCTGCATTCGGAAATCCTTGCCCTCTTTGTGCATGACGATGCTCAAACCGCTGGCTTTGTCACCGACCTCTGGAATGTCCTCCAGTACCTCTTTGTCCTTTAATTTGCCGGTCTGGGCGGCGATGATGTTGAGCCAAAGCTCTGGATTGTCCAAAAGCATATCGGTGGCGTGCAAATCGGACGCCTGTCCCTGGATCAGGAACGTAAAGACAAACTCTGGCGGTGCAAAGGATACAAAGACGTCCAAATTTTCCAACTCGTATTCGCTTTGGTCGAGCAGTTTTTGATCTATGTCCATTGCCGCAGTGTCGATAACTACAAAGCCCGGCGGCAAGTCGCGGACCGAAATATGCACATCACTCAAGTCATATTTTTCGCTCGTTTGCGTGGGTGTGGGTTGGACGGTCGGCGTCCAGGTCGATGTCGGCCGCGGCGTGGCCGTTGGCGTCGATGTCGGCGTGGGTGTCAGTGTGGGCGTCCAGGTTGGCGTCCAGGTTGGCGTCCAGGTCGGCGTGGGGGTTGGCGTGGGCCGCCAGGATGGAATGACGCAGCCCAATAGCAGCCAGGTACACAAGAGCAATACAAATACATGACGTCGTTTCATCTCTGGTTTCCTTATTCGCTGATCAAGTACTCGATGGTCAGCCGGGTTGTGTGCAGCAGCGACTCGCGGTGCGTGCGCTCAAAGGCGTGTGAGGCGTCGACGCCGGGGCCGATCAAACCGACGACCAGGTCGGCGCCGGCGCGCAGCGCCGCGCTGCCATCGGAGCCATAATGGGGATAAATGTCCATTTTGAACGGGATGTCGCGCGCCCGGCACAACTCGACCAGTTTGCGCCGCATACCCAAATCATACGGGCCAGAACTGTCCTTGGCGCAAATGCTCACCGTGTACTCGTCGCTGTTCTGCCCATCGCCCAGCGCGCCCATATCGACGACGAGCAGCTCTTGCACCCCGGCCGGGATGCCCGAAGCCGCGCCGTGCCCCACTTCTTCATACGGGCTGATGTAAAAATAGGTCGTCTGCGCCGGTTTCAGTCCGGCGTCGAGCAGGGCTTTGGCCGCAGTGAGCATGATGGCGACGCCGGCCTTGTCGTCGAGGTGACGCGATTTGACAAAGCCCGTGCCGGTGATCTGGGAGCGCGGGTCAAAAGAGACGTAATCGCCCACGCCGATGCCCAGCGCCTCGGTTTCCTTTTTGGTCGAGGTTTTGGCGTCCAGCCGCACTTCGATGTCGTCGGTGCCGTGCTTGGATTCGGCCAGACCGGCGCGCCCGTAGGTGTGAATCGCCGTCTTGTGCGCCAACACCGTGCCCGTATAGCGGTCGCCGTTTTCCGTCTCGATCTCGCAATACTCGCCCTCGACGGTTTGCCACAAATAGCCGCCCAGCATGGTCAATTTGAGCCGCCCATTCCCCTTGATCTCTTTGACCATTGCGCCCAACGTGTCTACATGGCCGGACAAGGCGCGGGGGCGCACGTCGGACGACCCCTTCATTTTGGCGACCAGCGCGCCCTTGTTGGTCCGCGTCGTTTCCAGACCCAACAGGTCAAAAGCCCTGGCCGTCAAGTCGATCGCCGCGCCGGTGTTGCCCGTCGGGCTGGGCGTGCGCAACAGATCGATCAACCAGTCGAGCAAATAGTCCATGTCAACGTCGTATAGAGTCATCTCGCACCTCGTTTGTCTGTTTTACATCGTAAACCGGTTTATGTTTTTCTAAAACGCTGCCAAAAAACCAGCCAGGCCGCTTGCGGCAGAGACAGCATGCGCCGCCAGCGCCACGGCTGTTGAATCAAACGGTACAGCCATTCCAGCCCCAAATGTTGCAGCCAGCGCGGCGCGCGTTTCTGCACGCCGGCGACAAAGTCAAAGGCGGCGCCAACGCCCATTGCCACCCTGGCGCCGGTTTGCGCCAGATTGCGCGACAGCCACTTTTCCTGCGCTATCTGCGGATAGGCGATCAGCAACACGTCGGGTTGCGCCTGCCGGATGCGCGCGGCGATCGCCTCGTTCGCCGGCCCATCGACCACGCGGGCGTCGCGAGGCCCCGGGTGAACGCCGCAGACGACGAGGCCGGGAAAGCGGCGGCTCAACACGTCGGCCGTCTGTTGGGCCACGCCCGGTTTGGCCCCGAACAAGAACAATCGAAACTCGTGCCGGGCGCACAACTCGGCCAGGCGATAAATGCCGTCCGATCCGGTGACTCGTTCTCGCAGCGGATGGCCCAGCCAGCGCGCGGCGCTCAACACGCCCACGCTGTCGGGCACGTTCAAGTCGGTATGGCGCAAAATCTCGGCGAATTCCGGGTCGCGCTGCGCGGCCATAATGTACTCGATATTGACCGTTGCAATACGATGTATACCGCCTTGATGCACAAATTGAACCACTGCATCGAGCATCTCGGCCCAACCGACATCATTGATGCGCACGCCGAGGATATGGATCGACTCGAAATTCATGTTTTACCCTTGCGCGCTCGCGCTAG
>CAYZYE010000122.1:0-3781 GCA_964481205.1 uncultured Anaerolineae bacterium
TAGGGGGACGACCAGCCAACGGCTCACCCAACGCGGTTTCAACCGCTGGATTGTGGAGTTGAACAGCCCTGGGTGGATGGGCGGGCGAGTCCTCGAGGCCATGTTTATTTTTCAAATAGGTAAAAATACGATGGTTGATGTTTCAAATAAAAAAACAGGCGAGCCGGATGTGGTCGTTCTTTCGGTGGTCATTCCCGCGTACAATGAGCAAGACGGCATTGCCGAGATTGTTGGGCGCGTGTTGGCGGTGCGCCCGGCGCTGCTCAAAGCGCGGGTGGGGCGATTGGAGCTGATCGTCGTCGACGACGGTTCGGCGGACCGTACTGCCGACATTGTCGCTGCTCTGGCCCAGGTCGATGCCGATGTGCGGCTGGTGCGCCACCAGAGTAACCGGGGCTATGGGGCGGCGCTCAAGACCGGTTTTGGCGCCGCGCGCGGCGAGTTGATGGCTTTTTTGGACGCGGATGGCACCTATCCGCCGGAGCATTTTCCCGATTTGTGTCGCAGCGCGTTGGATGGCGGCGAGTTGGTGGTTGGATCGCGTCGCTCGGGTGCGAAGAGCGAGATGCCCTTTGTGCGGCGGCTGGGCAATTTTTTGTGGTCGAATCTGGTCACATTGCTTTGCCGTCAGCGGGTCGTCGATCCGGCCAGCGGGATGCGCGTTTTTCGCCGCGAGGTGATGGAACGGCTGTATCCGCTGCCGGATGGCCTCAATTTTACGCCGGTGATGAGTGTGCGTGCCGTTCACGAGGGTGTGCGCCTGGTCGAGATTCCGATCCCGTACAAGGAGCGGGTGGGGCGATCCAAGCTCAATGTGGTGCAGGACGGGATACGGTTTTTGCAGACGATCTTGTGGACGGCGCTCAGTTACAATCCGGTGCGTTTGTTGGGCGGGGTTGGGGTGGGGCTGTGCGCGCTGTGCGCCTTGATCGCGGTTGTTTTGGTCGGGGTGCGCCTTGCCGGGGTCACGACGCTGGGGCCGTTGGGCATTGTCAGTGTGTTTGTCGCCGTGGTGGCGGGCATTGCCGGTATCGACTTGTTTGCGTTGGGGGTGACGTTCAATTATTTGGTTTCCCTGTTCCACCAGCGCCCGATCCGGCAGGGGCTTTTTGGCCGCCCGCTCTTTCGCACGCCTCTGGATCGACAGTTTTGGTGGATCGGCCTGCTGGGCCAGGGGGTGGGGTTCATTTTTGGGCTGGTCAGCGTGGCGCTGGCCTGGAACGGGTGGGCGATCGAGCGTTTGTGGCTGTACCTGGTGGCGGGGACGATGATGATCCTGGTCGGCGTCCAGTTGGACATTTTTTGGGTGATCGTTCGCGTGCTGGACGAGTTGAGCAAGCGTGAGGCGATGGTGCAGGCCGATATGGAGTGCAAGTGAATGTCGGTTCGACAGCGGGTGGACGCGCCTCATTTTCCAAACGCCGATCAGGCCGTCGAGATGGGGATTGGGAAACGTCCCCGGGGCGCGGTCGATATTTTGTTTGTCAATCCGCCGGCGCCGGACCGGGGCATTTGGATTCGTAGCCAGCACCGCGTGGGGCGGCGTTCGCGCGAGGGGATGATTTGGCCGCAGGTGGGTTTGGCGCAGATGGCGGCGCTGTTTCCCGATTACAGGGTGGATATTATCGACGCCATTCCGGCGCGGATGGCCTGGGACACGTTCGAGCGACAGCTGCGGCAAAGGCGGCCGCGTTATTATGTGACTCAGGTGACGGCGCCGACGCTGCAAAACGACATGTATGGCGTTTTTGTGGCCAAGAGCCTGGGGGCGATCACGATCGCTTTTGGCACGCATGTCACGCCGATGCCTAGATCGACGATGACGGCTTATCCGGCTCTCGATTACGTGCTGCGCGGCGAACCAGAGCTGACGTTGCGCGAGTTGGTTGACACGTTGGAGGCCGGCGTCGACGGTGCGCCGTGGGCGCGGTTGACGGAGGGGTTTGCGGCGCGGTTGCGCAAGTTGTTTGTCGAGTGCGACGCCGGGTGGCAGGGCGCGCCCACGCCGGCGCATGTCAAAGGGCTGGTGTGGAGGGAGGGCGCGCATGTGGCGATCAATCCGGCGCGGCCATTTATCCGTCATTTGGACGATTTGCCTTTGCCGCGTCACGATCTGTTGCCCTTGAACGAGTATCGCGCGCCGCTGGTGCGCGGCGCTTATGCCTTTGTCGTCACCAGCCGGGGCTGTCCGGGGGGCTGTCGCTTTTGCATCAAGCACGTTTCTTATGGCCGTTCGGTGCGTTTTCGCTCGCCGGAAAATGTGTTGGCCGAGATCGAGCAGCTGGCGCGGTTGGGTGTGCGCAGCATTCACATGTACGCCGATCTGTTTACGGTCAACCGCGAGCATGTGCTTGGCATTTGCCGGGGGATCGTCGAACGCGGCTTGCAGGTGCGTTGGACGTGCAACAGCCGCGTGGATTTTGTCGACCTTGAGCTGTTGCAGGCGATGGCGCGCTCTGGCTGCTGGATGATTTCCTGGGGGATCGAGTCGGGGGATGAGGGGATGCTGCGGCGGATGGGTAAGGGGATCACCAGGGAGCGCGTGGTCGAGTCGCTGCGTTGGGCCAGGCAGGCGGGGGTGATGAATTGGGGCTATTTTATCATCGGTTTGCCGGGTGAGACGGAGGCGAGTATCCGGCGGACGATCGATTTTGCCAGACGTTTGCCGCTCGATTTGGCCTTGTTTCACATCGCTGCGCCGCATCCGGGCACGCCTTTTTTCTTCGAGGTGGTCGAGAACGGCTGGTTTCGCCCCGGCACGCGCTGGGAAAAGGTGGATATGGATCGCTCGACGGTGCTCGATTACCCGCAGCTCAAGGCGGAGGATTTGGAGCGGTGGGCGCGACGGGCGTTTTGGTCGTGGGCGTTTAGACCGGGGCCAATGTGGACCTATTTCAAGATGTTGATCGGTAGCCCGTCGCTGTGGCGTCCGACGCTGGAAATCGGGCTGGAGAGTTTGGGGTGGGTGTAGGGCGGCGGGCAGCGCGAGGGCATACGGCGCTGTTGTGGGGGCAATGGCTGCTGCTGCTGGCGGCGTTGGTTTTGTTGACCGTTACCGAGGTGTACCGTCCTTTTGTCGCCTGGGGTCTGGGGATGTTGACGTTCTCGTTTGCGTTGTACTGGGCGCGAACCTGGCGCCGGTCGCTGCGCACCGGATTGGAACTGCCCTGGGTGTTGTTCATTCTCAGCGCCTATGTTGGTTTGTGGGCGGCGCCTGACCGGTCGCTGGCGTTGTTGAAATTTGCACGTATTTTGGCCGTGGTCGTGCTGTACTATCAGGCGATCGACAGCGATGAGCGGGTGTTGTTGTGGGGGGCGGTTGGTTTTGTGGCGCTGGCCATGTTTTTGGCCGTGTATTGGCCCACACAGCACGATTTTATTGGCGAGCCGGCCAAGTTTCGGGCGATCGCGGTGGTTGGTTGGTGGATCAATACCAATATGTTCCATTTGCCCGGCCCGTCGATTCAGAGCAATGTCGCCGGCGGCGTCTTGTCGATGGCGATCCCTTTTGCCGTGGGGCTGGCCCTGTATTTTGAGCACAAACGCAATTATGGTTTGATGCTTGCCGGTGTGATGTGTGCGCTTGTTTTGAGCGGTGGCTTGTTGTTGACCAGCAATCGCGGCGGCTGGTTGAGCGTCGGGGCGACGGCGGGTGTGTTGGGGCTGGTTGCGGCGCAGCGTCGATGGTTTGCTTGTGGCCGGGGCAAGGTGTGGTTTTGGGGCGTTTTGGCGGGCGGGATGCTGCTCGTGTGCGGCGCTGTCGCGGCGAGCGGCGGTTTGG
>CAYZYE010000122.1:3881-12174 GCA_964481205.1 uncultured Anaerolineae bacterium
TTTGGGGCGGGTTCCGGATCCGTTTGGGTCGTTGCAGGGGCGGTTGGATCTCTGGCGGGACAGTTTGGCGCTGATTCGGGATTATCTGTTTACCGGCTGCGGGTTGGGCGCGTTTCCGATGGTTTATTCGGCTTATGGCATTTTGATTCACGTGCCGTTTTTGACGCATATTCACAACACGTTTTTGGAAATTTGGATCGAGCAGGGCGTGCTGGGGGCGTTGGCTTTGTTGTGGATGGGGGGTGTGGCGCTCATTTGGGCGTGGCGCGCATTGTCTTCGGCCAGGGTCTCGTTGTGGGGGCAGGTGGGGCTGGCGGCGTTGTGTGTCGTGGTTTTGCATGGCGTTTTTGACTGCGCGTTTTACGTGACGCGGACGCTGCCGTTGTTGGGGCTGGGGCTGGGTTATGCCGGCGCGGCGGTGCGTCATGTCGAACCTGGGGCCTGGAGGCTGGGGCCCCGGTTGCGCCGGGCGCTTGGGTGGTCGGCGGGCGCGGTGTTGTTGGTCGGGGCGGGGTTGGGGCATCGACAGCTTTTGGGGGCCTGGTACGCCAATCTGGGCGCGGCGGCGCAGGCGCAGGCCGAATTGGGCGTCTATGACCCCGATCATTTTGGCGATCTGACCCTGGATCGGGTTCGGCAGACGGTTGGTCTGGAGCGCGCCGAAATGGCGTTTGGGCAGGCGCTGCGGTGGGATGCGGGTAATGTCACCGCCCGCCAGCGTTTGGGGATGATCGCCGCGAGTCGCGGCGAGGATGAGGCGGCGTGGGCGTGGTTGCAGCCGCTTTGGGACGGCGGGCGGCGGGACGATGTGACCAGGCTGCTTGTGGGCGATGTTTTGGCGGCGCGGGGCGAGGTCGAGGCGGCGGCGGCGGCGGTGCGCGGTTTGCCGTGGGCCGGGGATCGTTTGATGTGGCAGGCGTGGTATCGTTATTGGACGAATGAGGATTATGCGCGCACGGTGTATGCGTGCGCGGCGGTGTTGGGGTTGTCGCCGCAGAACAAGCAGGCGGCCGATTTGCGCGCCAGGGCCGAGGCTCGGCTTGGGCGGTGATGATTCAGGATGAAGGAATATAAATTGCGTGTAACAGGCGGTCGATGGTTGGCGATAGCGATGGTTTTGTTCCTGGTTGGGGCGTCCTGGCCGGCGCTGGCGCAGACGGGGCCGGAAGGGTGGACG
The DNA here is from genome assembly GCA_964481205.1 of uncultured Anaerolineae bacterium. GTDB lineage: Bacteria > Chloroflexota > Anaerolineae > JAFGEY01 > JAFGEY01 > CAYRXM01. Next base: position 5,059 of record CAYZYE010000122.1, read on the forward strand.
ATGCCGGTCAATCTCTCGCACAGTGGGGCGGCGTCTGACCCGGCCATTGTGCCCGCGCCGGATGGCAGCGTGCGCGTTTTTTGGTGGGATCGCTTTGATGGGGTGATGGTCAGCCAGCGCGACGCCGGGGATGTGTCGCCGGCGGTCTGGTCAGAGCCGGCAGCGGCGCCGATTTTGATCGCGAGCCGGGTGGGTGAGGAGACCGTTTGGCAGCCCGTGCAGACCAGGCCGAGGATCGTTGGCGATGCGAATGGCAACGCGCACGCTTTTTGGGACGGGGCAGTGGATCGGGACAGCGGGGTCAGGGCGTTGATGTACAGCCGGCTGGCCGTGGGGGCAACGCGGTGGTCGACGCCAGAGCCGATCGCGGCGCAGGCGGTGGGCGTGACGGTCGTTGGCAGCGCCGATGGCCGGCTGCATTTGGTTTATGTCCGCCCGTTGGACGATGCGGCGTTTCCAGCCGGGGTTTATTATAAACAGTTGGCGGCCAACAGTGTCTCTTGGCGCCGGCCGGTCAAATTGTACGAGTCGCTTTATTTTCGTTTGTTGCCGGCGGCGGATACGCCGGAAGCGCAGCCGGGCGCCTGGACGCGGCTGGGCGTCGATGATGAGGGCATTTACGTCACCTGGGACGACCCGCGTCTGGGGCAGGCAATGATTGCCTGGTCGAGCGACGGCGGCGAGTCGTGGAGCGAGCCACGGTGGGTGGATATGCCGGGGACGCGGCCACAGCGGGGGCGTTTTGTGAGCGGTGATCGGGTGTCGCTGTTGTGGCAGGACGCGCGCGTTTCGGGGTTGTGCAGTTTGTACCAGGCGCCGGTCGATGACATATTGGCCGGGGAGCAGGGGACGGTGCAGCGTCCCTGGGAAGGGCTGCGCGTTTGCCCGCAAAATGAACGTTTTTTTACGCTTCGCAATGGGGCGACCTGGATGGTGTATGGTTTGGGCGGCAGCGCGCTTTCGATGTCGATTTGGGAGCGGGGGCAGTGGTCTGATCCGGCGGTGGTGGATTTGCAGTTCCGCGACCAAGAGCTGGATCAGCCGATTCATTTGCGTTCGCTGCAACTGGCATTGGTTGCGGATGTCGAGGCCGGTGTCGAGAGGCCGATTGTCGTTGGCGGTGATCAATTTGGCGAGGTGTGGGTGGTGGAGGCCAGGTCGGCGCTGGATTTGATCGCCGCTGCGCCCGAGTCGACGCCGGTCGATGCGTCGCCGCTGGCGGGGCCGGTCAATCTTTCGCGTAGCGAGGCGGCGTCCAGGCCAACGGTGATCGCCGGCGCGGACGGCCGGATGCGCGTTTTTTGGTGGGATCGCTTTGATGGGTTGACGGTGGCCGACGGGGTGATGCAAGGGGATGGGCGGGCGGTTTGGGGGCCGCCGAGGGGTGCGCCTTTGCCGGTCGAGGAGACGCCGTGTATTGTGGGGGACGCCGCCGGGCGCGCGCATGCGTTTTGGGTGCAGATGTCGGGCGAGGAGGAGGGCGTTGGCGCATTGATGTACAGCCAACTGCCGCCGGATGCGGTTGTCTGGACGACGCCGGCCGAGATCGCCGCGTCGGTGGCGCGGTTCGATGTGATCGTCGATTTGTCTGACCGGGTGCATCTGGTCTATGTGCGCACGGTTTTTACCCAGGATCTCCCGGCCGGCGTTTATTATCGCGGGTTGGGCAGCGGCGGCGTGGTCTGGGAGGCTCCGGTTTTGTTGCACGGGTCGCGTTATTTCCGGCTGCTTTCGCCCCAAGATGCGTATATCCGTGTTGCTTCAGGCGACAACGGCGATGTTTACGTGACCTGGGATGATCCGCGTTTGGGGCAGGTTGTGTTTACTGCTTCAGATGATGGGGGGCGGGGTTGGCGGTCGCCATGGGCGATCGGCGGCGTCGATGCGCCGTTGCAGCATGGCCGCTTTGTCGTCGCGCCTGAGGATGGGGCGGTGCGGGTGTTGTGGGAGGATGGCAACAGTTTTGGCGGGTGTACGATGTATCAGGCCTGGTGGCAAGATTTGCAGCGCGAAGGGGAACGCGCCGGGCAGCGGGTGTTGACGGGTTTGCGGATGTGCCCCGGAGAGGCGCAGTTTTGGCCGCTTTCGTCCGGCCAGGTGTTGATGCTGTCGGGGCATGGCGGTGATGCGCTGCTGGCGGCGTTGTTGGATGATGAGGGGGCGTGGTCTGAACCCCGGCAGCTGACCTGGCGGTTCGAGGATGACGCTTCGGGGCGGCAGGTTTACTTGCGCGATGTGCGTGGGGCGTTGGCGCGGCCGGCCGGTGATGCGAGCCGCGTGCTGCTTGTCTCTGGCGTGGACTACCGGGGCGATGTTTGGGTCACGAACAGCCAGATGGGCGATCTGGGGATCATTTTTGCGCCGCCGTCGCCCTGGATGACGGCGGTCGATATTTCGTCAGGTGTGAGCGAGGCTGATGCGGCTGCGGTCGTCGTCGATGGGGAGGGGCGGACGCATGCTTTGTGGAGTGGGCAGGTTGCGCCGGAGACGCCTCGGACGGTGTTGTATTATGCGCAGGGTAAGCGTCCGGCGGCCAATGGGGGGGCATTGGCGGCGCAGCGGCAGTGGTCGCGTCCGATGCAGGTGTTGGGTTCGCCGGATGGGTACGCGGGGGAGCCGGATTTGGCGGTTTGGGATGATCACTTGCACGCGGTGTGGAGTGACGGCGTCAATGGGGAGGTGTGGTACAGTCGCGTGTTCATTCAGGATGCGTATGCCGCGCAGGGGTGGGCCGCTCCGCAGCCGTTGCCGGCGCCGGTTCTTTTTGGGGATTGGCCGCATATTGCCGTGGATGGGTATGGGGTTTTGCACGTCGTTTATGCCGTGCCCTTGAACGAGGGGCGGGGGGTTTATTATACGCGCTCGGAGGACGGGGGGCAGAGTTGGATTTCGACGACGCTGGTTTTCGATGCCGCGGCGGCCGGTTGGTCGATGGTCGATTCGCCGGGGGTGGCCGTCGATGGACAGGGAACGGTTCACGTGGTGTGGCGGCACGCGGCGCTGCCCGGCAAGGGGCCGTCGCAGGGGATTTTTTACGCGCGTTTGCTGCGGGGGGATGACGGCGAGCGGTTGGGTTGGAGCGAGCCGGTCGAGATCGCTGCGGGCGCGTATCGCTGGCCGCAGGTCGTCGCCGGTGGTGAGGGGGATGTGCATTTGATCTGGCGCGAGTCGGCGGGCAGCCGGGTCTGGTGGCACCGGTGGTCGTCGAATGGCGGCGAGGGGTGGAGCCGGCCGGAGCGCGTGCGCGGGTTGGATCAGTCGCTGGGGGCGGCGCGGGCGGTGGGGTATGGGCCGTTGACGCGCCTGGCTTTTGCGCTGCATGTGGTGGGTTTGGGACAGGATGTTTACGGTCGGGCGGTGTTGCTGCACACGGTGTGGGATGGTCGGCAGTGGGGGGGGCTAGAGTCGGTGCGTTTGGATGTGGAGCCGGGGGATGAGGCGGGCGTGGCGGCGGCTTTGCAGCCCGAGCTTGGGCAGTTGGGGGTGGTTTTTGGCGACGCGCAGGCCGGTTTGTGGTACAGCGAGCGGTTGGTGGCGGCGGTCGAGGTGACGCCGTTGCCGACGTTTACGCCGCAGCCGACGTCGACGCCGCTGCCGGCGATGCCAACATCGACGCCAGTGCCGACGGTGAATGTCGATGCGCCGCCGCCGGTGTTGTCGCCGTCGGTGGGGCCGGTAGATTTGTCGCTGCCGCTGGTGGTCGGTGGGTTGTTGGCGGCGCTGATCGTGGGCGGGGTGTTGGCGGTGCGGCAGTTGGGGGGGAAGCGACGGTAGGGGGGATTGGGTTGTGACCAAGACGGTTGTTATTGTACAGTCGAATTATATACCGTGGAAGGGGTATTTCGATCTTGTCAATCTGGCGGATGAGTTTATTTTGTTCGACGATGTACAGTATACGAGACGGGACTGGCGAAACCGCAACAAGATCAAGACGCCTGGCGGGGTCAAGTGGTTGACCATTCCGGTCAAGGTCAAGGGTAGGTATTTGCAAAAGATCAAGGATGTGGTGGTCAGTGATTCGATGTGGAGGCAGAGACATTGGCGATCTATTGTCCATAGTTATGCCAGGGCCGAGTGTTTTCCTCGCTATCGAGACTTGTTCGAGGAACTGTATCTGGGTTCCGATCAAGTGTTCTTGAGTCAAATCAATTACCAATTTTTGACGGCAATTTGCGGTATATTGGGTATTGATACCAGGATTTCATGGTCGATGGATTATTCTCTGGTGGAGGGCAAGACGGAACGGTTGGTGGCGTTGTGCCGTCAAGCGGGGGCGACGCGGTATTTATCTGGCCCGTCTGCGAGGTGTTATCTTGATGAGGCGTTGTTCAGAGCGGCGGGTATTGTCGTGGATTATATGGATTATTCGGGGTATCCGCCATACAAACAGTTGTACCCGCCTTTTGAGCCTGGTGTGAGTGTGTTGGATTTGATTTTCAATATGGGGCCTCGGGCCACAGATTATATGAAGAGTTTTTGAGATGGATGTCTCGATTGTTACCACAATGTATCGCTCTGCTCGTTATTTGGATGAGTTTTATCGTCGTGTGAGTGCGGCCGTAAGGCAGATCACGGAGGATTACGAGATCGTTTTTGTCAACGATGGTTCTCCTGATGACTCGTTGGATGTGGCGTTGGCGCTTTATGCGCGAGACCGGCGGGTGCGGGTGGTTGACCTGTCTCGGAATTTCGGTCATCATAAAGCAATGATGACTGGGCTGGCTTGTGCGCGCGGCGAGTTGGTTTTTCTCATCGACTGCGATTTGGAAGTGGCGCCGGAGACGCTGGGCGTTTTTTATCAGACGTTTCAAGATGCTCAGGTAGATGTGGTGTATGGGGTTCGTGAGAGTCGCCAGGATCCCATCCTCGATCGTCTGGCCGGGCGGTTGTTTTATGTCATTTTCAACTGGCTTTCGACGGATGCGTTGCCCGTCAATTTGGTTACGGCTCGTCTGATGAGTCGCCGGTATGTGTCGGCCCTGGTGTCGCACCGCGAGCGCGAGGTGCTCATCGGGGGGTTGTGGGTGATCACCGGCTTTGAGCAAGCGCCCATGGTGGTACACAAGACGTGTAAAAAAAGTTCGACATATACGATAGGACGGCGGGTCGCTGTTTTGGTCAATGCGATTACGTCGTTCAGTAACAAGCCGCTGGTGTTCATTTTTTATCTGGGATGTGTGATTTCGTTGGTTGCCGGGCTGTGGGCGCTGTATCTGATCGTGCGGCGGGTCTTTTTTGGCGTTTTCCTTGCGGGGTGGCCTTCGCTGATCGTTTCGGTTTGGCTGTTGGGAGGGATCATTATCTTTTGCCTGGGTGTTTTGGGAATCTATATGTCCAAGATTTTTGTCGAGACAAAGCAAAGACCCTATACGATCATCAGGCAGGTTCATGAGGATGGGGGTTAGTATGTGTTTTGACGAGATCACAGAGAGAACAAAGCAGTACTATGAGTCTAAACTGGGTGCTTACGGCGCGACGCATAGGGGAGTGGATTGGAGCTCGTATGCTTCTCAGTTGCTTCGATTTCAACAACTAGTCCAGATTTGCGACCGATCGAGAACGTTTTCGGTTAATGATTACGGCTGTGGTTATGGAGCTTTGGTGGACTATATGGTGGAACAAGGCTATTCTTTTCGATATTTTGGGTTTGATATATCGGATAGGATGGTGGCTCAAGCTCGCGAGTTACATTCAGGGCGAATGGATTGCGAGTTTTTTGCTAACGAGTCACGATTGGATGCTCGAGATTACACGATCTCTAGTGGAATCTTTAATGTTAAGCTCGGGGTCGGCGATGAAGAATGGACCGAGTATATGTTGAGTCTGTTGCATAAATTCGCGGATTTGAGTAAACGAGGCTTTGCGTTTAATGCTCTCACCAAGTATTCGGATCCCGAGTTTATGCGCGTGGATTTGTATTATGCTGATCCGTTATTTTTCTTTGATTATTGTAAAAGACATTTTTCCAAGTATGTCTCGTTGGTTCATGACTACCCGCTGTACGAGTTCACTTTGCTGGTCAAGAGTTGAGAGAAGGTGTGATGGCTAGACTGGTTATTTTTGGCGCAAAGGTGATGGCCAAGTTGGCGCACTATTACTTTACGCGGGATAGCGAGCATCAAGTGGTGGCCTTTACGGTTGACCAGGAGTACCTGGAGCAAGACTCTTTTCTCGGTTTGCCGGTGGTGGACTTTGCCCAGGTGGCTGAACGTTATCCACCGCCAGAGTTCAAGATGTTTGTTGCTTTGGGCTATGCCGGGATGAACCATGTTCGGGCAGAAAAGTATCGCGCGGCCAAAGCCTGTGGGTACGAGCTGGTCAGTTACGTCAGCGGTCGTTGCTCTTTGTTGACAGAGACGCCGATTGGGGACAATTGTTTTATTCTCGAGGACAGTACGATCCAGCCTTTTGTTCGGATTGGCAATGATGTTGTTCTGTGGAGCGGCAATCATATCGGTCATGATTCGGTGATCGAGGATCATTGTTTTATCTCATCGCATGTCGTGGTCTCTGGTTATGTGCATATCGCTCAGTATTGTTTTCTGGGGGTGAATGCCACGCTGCGCAACGGCATTACCGTTGCCGCCGAGACTTTGGTGGGCGCGGGCGCGGTCATCATGCAGGACACGGTCGAGAAAGGGGTATATGTTCCGCCCCGGTCAAAATTGTTGGAACGGCAGAGCGATGAGATACGGCTGTAGGTGGTGTCGTTTTCTCGTTTTGTGTTGAACCCATTTTGGGGCTGCCAAGCCGGGGAGGGGTGTTGGGGATGAAGTGGAAAAAGTTGGGGTTGGTCTTTTGCCCGGAAAATAATTACGAGTGGATGGTTTCGCACGCGGCCAATCCGGTCGCCGAGTTGCTTGGCGGCGCTTGTCTCCGGGTTTATTTTAGTTGTCGAGACCGGCACAACCGCTCTAGCATTGCTTTTGTCGAGTTTGACATCAAGTCAAAGCACGTGTCCCGGATCGCCGACCGACCGCTCGTTCGTCCAGGCGATCTGGGGTTGTTTGACGACAGCGGTGCGTCGATGGGGTGCCTGGTCGTGGCCGATGGCAAGCGGTATTTGTACTATACGGGTTGGTGTCTGAGTGTCACGGTGCCCTGGCGAAACAGTAT
>CAYZYE010000123.1:0-12123 GCA_964481205.1 uncultured Anaerolineae bacterium
CGCGGGGAATTCATCCCCGCGCGGGCGGTGCTGGCGAAAAACGAATGACAGTAACAAAACTGGAAAAGCCTTGCTGTTTTTCAAAATGCTACTTACAGTGTATGTCTTTTCGCCGATATTGCAAGTGTCCCAAGAGCTAATTTGCGCGCCTGAACGAGCTATTGACGACGGCGAACACAGCCGATCGACCCATGACGATTGGCGGTGTCCCCCACCCAATGGGCATATTGCTCCGCCACAACGAGTATGCTATAATTTCAGTACGCCGACCGGCCCTGTTGGAACAAGATGGACAAGAACGCCGAAATCATAGTATGTATTTGAATATTAGAGATGTCTTTTGATGTTTTCTCTCAAAAACGAAATGACCCTGGCGTCTTATCGAGACGCAATCAATGAAAAACTCGCCCAATGGATGACGATGCAGCCGGCGTCGCCGCAGTCTTTTCGCTTCATGTTTACATTGGTGTACATTGGCATTACCGGCATTATCGCCTACTTTAACGAGCTTTGGCGTTACGAAGAACATTTTGTCTTGGGGCGAAACGCCGAACTGGGACTGTTGCTCTTGCTGCTGTTGGGCGTCGAGCGCTTTGAGCACAAACGCTATCAAGATGGAACCCCCACGCCGGTGGCGATCTTGCTGCTGGTGGCGCGAATGGCATTGTTCGAAGGCGTCGTGGCCCTGGACAGCTCGATGGTGTCATTGTTTTTGTACCCAATTATTCCCTTTAATGCCTATTTTTCGTTGGGTGGCACGGCGAGCAATTTGTTGAGCCTGGTCTACTTGATCGTCGCCGGGTGGCGCACCTGGCAGATCGACAATACCTGGTACATGAGCGCCGGAGCCACATCGACCCTGGTTGCTTTTGTCTTTGTGTTGATCTTTTTGCAAGTGGTCGCCCCGGTGATCAAGCGCGATGAACAAAATCGCCGCCGGAGCGAAGAGCTGTTGATCGACTTGCGCGCTTCGCACCTGAAACTCCAGGTCTATGCCGCGCAGGTGGCCGAACTGGCCGCCAGCCAGGAGCGCAACCGTCTGGCGCGCGACATCCATGACTCGCTGGGGCACTATTTGACCGTGGTCAACATTCAATTGGAAAAAGCGTTGGCCTACCGCGAACGCGACCCGCTGGAAGCGACGCAGGCGATCCGCGACGCCAAACGCGCCGCCGCCGAAGCGCTCCAGGACGTCCGGCGCTCGGTGAGCACCCTGCGCGACGCCAACGAACACTTTTCTTTGCCAGCCGCGCTGCAAGCGTTGGTCGAGCGGATGGAAGGCGCGCCCTTTACGATCGCCTTGACCATAACGGGCGACCAGATGGGCTACAGTCGTTCGGTGCTCATGACCCTGTACCGCGCAGCGCAAGAGGGGCTGACCAACATTCAAAAATATGCTCAAGCCAAACATGTGACGCTTGACGTGCATCTGGGTGAACACCTGGCGCGACTCTGGTTGCGCGACGACGGGCAGGGCTTTGATCTCGAACGGCTAGAGCAGCCGGAGGAAAAACGGCAGGGCTTTGGGCTGCAAGGTATCCGCGAACGCATCGAGTTGGTCAGCGGCCAAATGTCGCTGCGCAGCAAACCGCAGCACGGCACCGAACTTGCGATCACTGTGCCCCAAAACCCGACCGAACTGGTCACCGGCGATTGGCTCAATTTGCAAATTTTCAGGGTGGAGCAGGAATGACCGAAAACGCCGAAATTACCGTGTTGGTCGTCGACGATCAGCGCCTGATCCGCGAAGGGATCGCCTCTTTGCTGGACATTCAAGCGGGCGTGCGGGTGATCGATACCGCCGTCGATGGGCAAGAAGCGGTGGAAAAAGCCGGCGCACTGTCGCCGGACATTGTGCTGATGGATGTGCGCATGCCGGTGATGGACGGCATCGCGGCCACCAAGCGCATTCGCCAACAACTGCCTCATTGTCGCGTCTTGATGCTGACCACCTTTGACGACGACGAATACATTGTCAAATCATTGCAGGCCGGCGCGTGCGGCTATTTGCTCAAAGATATGCCCTCCGACGATCTGGCGCAGGCGGTCCAGTTGGCCCACGCGGGCATTTACCAGATCGCGCCGTCGGTAGCGGGCAAACTGGTCGGGCGACTGGACGCGGGCGCCGTCCCCGACCCCTTGCCCACCCCGCCGCCCAACCTCGATTTGACCAGCCGCGAGTTGGATGTTTTGCGGCTGATCGCCACCGGCGCAACCAACCGCGAGATCGCCCAACAACTCTCGATCAGCGAAGGCACGGTAAAAAACCACGTCTCCAACATCCTCAGCCGCCTGGGACTGCGAGACCGCATCCAGGCGGCCCTGTTTGCCCACAAACACAAGCTGATCTCGTGATCGCAAAGAAATAAAACACACCGTGAATTTTTTGCACGATTCCCCAGAGTATGGTAGAATCGCCTCTCCAAGATTCCCAGTTCACTCACAATTGAACCCATCTGGACAAGAGGTAAAGAATGACCAAGTGGACCAGCGCCCAAATTCGTTCCAGTTTTTTAGAATTTTTCCGCGAACGCGGACACACCATCGTGCCCAGCGCGCCATTGATCCCCATCGACGACCCGACGTTGCTCTTTACCAACGCGGGGATGAATCAGTTCAAAGACGTGTTCTTGGGACTGGCCCAGCGCGATTATACGCGCGCGACCGACACACAAAAAATTATGCGCGTTTCGGGCAAACACAACGACCTCGAAGAGGTGGGCCGAGACGGTCGCCACCACACCTTTTTTGAAATGTTGGGCAACTGGTCATTTGGCGACTATTACAAAAAAGAGGCAATCGCCTGGGCGTGGGAGCTGCTCACCCAGGTCTGGGGGCTGCCCGGCGACAAACTCTATGCTTCCGTATTCCAGGACGATGTCGGCGACCTGGGGCTGGACCAGGAAGCCGTTCACTATTGGCGCACCGAAACCGGGATCGACCCGGAGCACATCATTCGCTTTGGCCGCGCCGACAATTTTTGGGAAATGGGCGAAACCGGGCCGTGCGGGCCGTGCAGCGAAATCCACATCGACCGTGGCGCCGAATTTTGCGACAAACAAAACGTGCCCGGCCACATTTGCCGCGTCAACGGCGATTGCGAACGAATCATCGAGTTTTGGAACCTGGTCTTTATCCAATACAATCGCCGCAGCGCCGACGTGTTGACGCCGCTGCCGGCCAGACATGTCGACACCGGAATGGGCTTTGAACGCATGGTCGCCATCCTGCAAGGCGTCGAGTCGAACTATGAGACGGACCTGTTCGTCCCGCTCCTCGATCGCGTGCAAACGCTGCTGGGGCACACCGACGCCCAGCGCGAGGCCGAGCGCGTCTCGTACCGCGTCATCGCCGACCACGGACGGGCGATCACGTTCCTGATCGGCGATGGGGTCATGCCCGGCAACGAAGGCCGCGAGTACGTGCTGCGCATGATTTTGCGCCGCGCGGCGCGCTTTGGCCGAAAAATCGGCTTTGACGGCCCGTTTCTGACCGAGATTGCCGCCACCGTGATCGACATGATGGGCCAACACTTTGCCGAATTGGTCGCGCGGCGCGATTTCATCTTGACCACGATCGGCCAGGAAGAAGAACGCTTTTTCCGCACCCTCGACCGGGGGCTGGAACGCATGGCCGAAATCGTGCAAAAGGCCCAAGCCGCTGAACAAAAAACCATTTCCGGGCGCGACGCCTTTGTGCTCTGGACGCAAGACGGATTCCCCTATGACCTGATCCGCGACATTGCCGAGGAAAACGATTTGCAAGTTGACCGCGCCGGCTTTGAAGCGGCGATGGAACAACACCGCATCGTCAGCGGCAAAGGGGCAATCGGCGAGATCGATGTCGATACCTTGAGCGCGTACAGCCGCCTGCTCAAATCGCTGCAAGCAGAAAACAAACTGCCTGCTCAAGGCGTGGCACATCGCTACGCCGAAGCGATTGAACTGCAAAGCCCGGTGCTGGCCATGTTGCGGGCAACGGAAAACGAGGACGACCCGGTTGAACTGATCCCCATCGAACAAGCGCAAACCGGCGACCAGATCGAGATCGTCCTGGCTGAAACGCCTTTTTACATCGAAAGCGGCGGCCAGGTCGGCGACATTGGCTTTATCGCCGCCTATAAAAGCGACGTCCTGCAAAACACGCAGCAGCCGTCCGGCAACGGGCTGCCAGAAATCGCCGCCGAATGGCTGATCCAAATCACCCAGGCGCGCCGTCCGGTAGCGGGGCTGATCGTCCACACCGGCGAGGTAATGATGGGCGCACCTCGCGTGGGAGAAACAGCCTGGATCACGGTGGACTATGAGCGGCGGCTGGACATTGCCCGCAACCACACGGCGACGCATCTTTTGCACGGCGAGCTGCGCCATGTACTTGGCGAACACGTCCAACAAGCGGGATCGCTGGTCGAACCCGAACGGCTGCGCTTTGACTTTTCACATGGCTCGATGCTCACCCAAGAACAGTTGAACGAGGTCGAACGGCTGGTCAACGCCGCCATCTTGTCCGATTACCCCGTGGGCGTGTCGATCGAGGATTACCAGGACGCAGTAGCCCAAGGCGCCATGGCCCTCTTTGGCGAAAAATACGGCGACCGGGTGCGCGTGATCAAGGTAGGCTATGCCGGAGACGAATTCAGCCAGGAACTGTGCGGCGGCACGCACGTCTTGCACACCAGCCAGATCGGCCTGTTTCGCATTCTGTCCGAAGGCAGCGTCGCCGCCGGTGTGCGCCGCATCGAAGCCGTAACCGGCTATGCCGCGCAAAGTCTGGCGCAAGAGCGGCTGAATGCGTTGGACGAAACAGCCGCTTACCTGGGCTGCCGCCCCGAACAAGTGGGCCGCCAGGTTCTCGCGCTACTCGATGAACGCAAAGGATTGCACAAAGAGATCGAATTGCTCCGGCGGCAGCAAGCAATGACCCGCTTTGAGCGCGTCTTGCGCCAGGTGCGCCAGGTAGACGGGGTTTCCGTCCTGTCGGCGCAGGTGCAGGCGGACAATGTGCAGGTTTTGCGCGAAATGTGCGACACCTTTCGCGAGCGGATTGGCGCCGGCGTGGTCGTATTGGGCGCCGTCGTGGGCAACAAACCCATGCTGGTTGCGGCGGTCACGCCCAACCTGGTTGAACGCGGCCTGCACGCCGGCAACCTGATCAAGCAGGTGGCGCGAGCCGTCGGCGGCGGGGGCGGTGGACGTCCGACTATGGCGCAGGCCGGCGGGCGCGACCCCAGCCAATTGCCCGATGCGTTGGCGCTTGTTCCCGACCTGGTTCACAAGGCGCTGGACCAAGCATGAAACGCCGGCCGCGCTCAAGGCATTCTCGCCGCGATGAAAACGTTCGCCATCTCAGCATCCTCGATCTCGGCGCGTTTGCCGTCAAAGCGCTGGTGGTCGAGCTTGAAAACGGCGCGGCGACCATTGTGGGGCGCGGGCAGGCTCAACACATGAACGGCGTCTCCGCAGACGGCTTGTTGGGCGATCTGGAAGCCTGGAAAACGACCTGCGAAGAGGCCTTGTGCGACGCCGAGGACGCGACGGAAAAGACGTGCGGGCGCAAAATCGTTCCCGACTCGGCGCTGATTGCGGCGCCAACGGCCTGGTTGTGCGGCGCATTGGGGACGGGTCAGGTCGAGCGTTGGGCGCTGGAAACGCCAATCTCGGTAGACGAGTATGGCGAGCCATTGTTTCGCGCCGGACGGCGGGCGCTGCGCAACCTGGGGCGCGTGACCGGCGCCGGTAAATGGGGTTTGCTGGACGCCGCCCTGATGACCTTTGGCGTGAACGGCAACCCGGTCACAGACCCGGCCGGGTTTCGCGGCCATATCCTGTCGGCGACGGCCTTTGTCGTCGCCGTGTACCGCGCTGCGCCTGCCGCACTGCGCCAACTCGCCGATGCGTTGCAGCTCGAACCGCCCACGCTGGTTGCCGAACCATTGGCTCTGGCCCGCGCCGCGCCGGGCGACGGCTTGATCGTGCAGATCGGTTCGGCGACGACGGCGCTTGTTTTGACCCGCAGCGGGACGCCGCTGGCCTTTGGCAGCGTGCCCCTGGCCGGAGGGGCATGGATCCGCACCCTGGTGGACAAATTTCACTTTTCACCGGCGCGCGCCGATGCGGCGCTGCGGGCGTGGAGCGGCGGCAAGTTGAACGCCCGGCATGCGGCGACGATGCAGCAGGCGTTGCAGCCGGCGTTCGATGCGTGGTTTGAAGCCTTGATCGAGACGCTGCAATCCTGGAAGGGCGCTGGCTTGACCTGGGCGCCAAACATTTACTTGTGCGGGGGAGCGAGCGCCGTGCCCGGCGTGTCGGACCTGGTTGCCAGGGCGCGATGGCTGGACGCGCTCCCTTTTCCATATACCCCCCAGGTGTCCGCCTGGGACGGTTCAAATGTCTCATTGGTCAAAGACGCGACCGAGTCGCGCTGGCTGCCAGACGGCGTAACGACCTTGTCGTTGGCCGCCTGGGCGCTCCGCGCTCAAGACAAACAAAAAACGGATCACCTATTGCGTGCCTTGCTGGAAATACCTTAAACAATATGGAACAAGTCATTTATTTGGAAATTGATGACGATATTACAACCGTTCGTGACCGGCTGCGACGCGCGCAGTCCAAACAAGTGCTGCTCGTTGTGCCGTCCAAGTGTCAGGCCCTCAAGCGGCAGCTCGATCTGCGCCTGCTCAGCCGTCAGGCGGCGGCGCTGCAAATGGACCTGGCGCTGGTCACGGGTAACGCCACGCTGCGCGAGTTGGCGATCGAAGAAGGGTTGACCGTTTTTCAAAAATTGGCGCTGGGCAGGCGGATGGCGCGCTCGCAGCGCCGCTGGAAGACGCAAAATTTGCCCGGCCTGGATGGCCTGCTGGCGCGTTTGCGGCGACAAAAACCCAAGTGGTGGAATTGGGTATTGGGGCCGTTCGTCATCGCGTTGGTGCTGGGCGTGTTTGTCTGGAGTCTGGCGATGATTGTGCCCAGCGCCCAGGTGGGCGTCGTTCCATCCCGTGAGGCCATTGGCGTGTCCCTGGTTATCGAGGCCAACCCGATGACGCGCGCACCCGACTGGGAACGGATGCGCCTGCCGGCGCGCTTTGTCCAAATCCAGGTGGTAGAACGCGGTCAGGTAGACACGACGGGATACGCCAACGTTGCCGCCGACAAGGCCGTGGGCAGCGTGCTCTTTGTCAACCGCACGCGGCGGACCATTTCGATTCCACTGGGCACCCGCGTTTCAACCTCGGCGGGGACGCCCGTTGCTTTTCAAACGACCGGGTTTGCCACGGTTGGGCCGCGCGGGCAGGTGCGCGTGTCCATCCAGGCCATCGACGGAGGGCCGGGGGGCAACGTCGCCGCACATTTGATCAACCGCGTCGAGGGCGCGCTGGCGTCCTCACTCAGCGTGCTGAACGAGTCGGGAACATACGGCGGCACCAGCACGCAGGCGCGGCGGGTGACGCACGGCGACAAGCAGAGCGCCACCGATTTGCTGAAAGAAAAATTGATCCTCAAAGCCTATAACGAGATCAGCGTCGAATTGGAAGGCGAATTTTTGCCCATCGAGACGCTGCAAATCAACCCCTATTCGATTCAGAGCAACTATGATCACCATGTCGATGACCAATCGGACACGCTGGCATTGGAAATGCGCGGCACGGTATGGGGGCTGGTGATCTCGGAAGAGAGCGCGTTGGCGATGGCCCGCCGCGCGTTGGAGCGCCAGGTACGGGGCGGGTTCAGCATACTGCCCGAAACGGTGCATTTTAACCGTGGGGCAGTGCTAGACGTGGATGAAGAGGAATTGACCGTGCGCTTTTTGGTCGAAGGCGTGGCCTTGATCGAGGCCGATATCGACGAGATGTTGATGAAAAAGGCAATTGCGGGACGCCCCGTCGATCAGGCGTTGGCCTATTTGCGCCAAACCCTGCCGGTCGAATCTGAGCCGACTTTGCAGATCAACCCGCCGTGGATGATCCGCGTCCCGTGGATGTCGTTCCGCATCCATGTTGTGCGCCAGGGGCGCGAGGTGGCCGATGCGTTGCCTGGCCCTTGACGTGGGTGAAAAAAGGGTCGGCGTCGCCGTCGGCGAGGTTTTGGCGCGCCCACTGATGACGCTCAAACGGCGCGCCAAAACCCAGGATTTTGCCGCCGTCGCTGCCCTCATCCGCGAGCACCACGTCGACACGCTGGTGGTTGGCCTGCCCTTGAACATGGACGGCACGGCCGGATTTCAGGCGCAGCGAACCAGGCGCTATGCCGGGCGGATGCGGGACGCGCTGCAAGAAATGGGGATCGAGGTCGCGCTTGTGTTTTGTGATGAGCGGTTGACGACCGAGCGCGCAGACGAGATCATGATCGAAAATGAGCATACGCCGCAAGCGCGGCGGCGGCGCATCGATGCTGTGGCCGCGGCCGTGATTCTACAAAGCTATTTAGACCAACCTTGTTGATGGAGCAAACCAGATGCTGTCTACACAACTACGCAACACAGGACGCTTTACGGTCTTTGTGATCGCGGTACTGGCGATCATTGTCCTGGGAGGCGGAACGTGGTTTTACTTTTCGGTGCGCTACCGGCCGGCCGAACCGGCGCCGGCGGGACGTCAGGCCTTGTCTTTTGAATCGCCGGACGATCTGTACTTTAGCGCAATGCTGCGCTACCGGCACGAGGACTTGATCACACCGGCCGGCGACGACGACACACCGGTGTTGTTTGTCGTGGAACCGGGCGAGACCGCGAGCGGCATCGCCTACCGGCTGGAAGACGAGGGGCTGATCCGCGACGCGAAATTGTTCAAGATTTACGTTCGTTTCCACGATCTCGATCAAAACCTGGAGGCCGGCGAGCACACGCTGCGGCAGACAATGACGATGGAGGATGTGGCCGGCGAGCTGTTGTACGCCATGCAGCGCGAAGTCCAGATCACCATCTTGCCCGGCTGGCGATTGGAACAGATCGCCGAGATGCTGGCCGAGGAAACCACGATCAACCCGGACGAATTCTTGTTGATTGCCAAGACAGGTTCGTTCAACTATCCCTTCCTGGCCGGCCGGCCGGCCGGGGCGACGTTGGAGGGGTATCTGGTGGCCGACACGTATCGCATCCCGGCCACGGCAGACGCGCAGACATTGATCAATATCCTGCTGGAAATGTTTGACACGCGAGTGACGGCGCAAATGCGCCGCGACGCGCAAGGACAGGGCTTGTCGGTACACGAGCTGGTCACGCTGGCCTCGATCGTCGAGCGTGAGGCACTGCTCGACATCGAACGTCCAATCATCGCCAGCGTTTACCTGAACCGTCTGGCCGAGAAACTGCCCGAAGCAACCGGCTATTTGCAAGCCGACCCGACGTACCAATATGTCCGGGGACGCGACCCCGTTACCGGCAAATGGTGGGGCGGGTTCCAGGTCGAGGATGTCTTGACGTTGGATGATCGTTACAATACGTTCTTGTACAAAGGATTGCCGCCCGGCCCGATTTGCAGCCCCAGCCTCGAATCGCTCAAGGCGGTAGCCAACCCGGCCGAGAGCGAGTATCTCTACTTTTACGCCATCGGCGACGGCGGGCACGCTTTTGCCAAAACGTACCAGGAACATTTGCAAAATCAAGCTCGCTACAGCGGGCAATGAACCGCCAACGAGTTTGCACGATAAACGGGCCAAGCGCATCGCTGCTTGCCCGTTTTTTCGTTCCGGCCAGGTTCGGACAGTGGAGGACAATATGAACAAGATGAATAACCCCGCCCCGACGCCTATGCCGCAGCGCGATTGGTTGGGATTGACTTTGACGGCGCTGCTGTTTGGCTGGTTGGGCATAACTTTACTGGCGCTCCACTGGCCGACCTGGATCGTCGAACAGTTGATGATCGTCGCCGGGGTCAATTGGCCGGTGTGGATCTGGCCGGTCGCAACGGCCATCCACTTTGTGTTATTGGCCGTCCCGTTGATACCGTTGGCCTTGTTTTGGCCCCATCCCCGTTACCGCGCCGTTTTCCAGACCTGGGCGCTGGCCGCGACATACCTCCTTTTTTTGATCCCTGCGCGCCTGGCGCCGGCCAAT
Source organism: uncultured Anaerolineae bacterium (assembly GCA_964481205.1). Lineage (GTDB taxonomy): Bacteria > Chloroflexota > Anaerolineae > JAFGEY01 > JAFGEY01 > CAYRXM01. The sequence continues at coordinate 10,051 of CAYZYE010000123.1, forward strand.
CGGGCGCAGCTGGCGGCGCTGCTTCAAATCGGCGGGTCGTTGTTTTACCTGGCCTTTGTCGCCGGCGTCATCTGGCTGCGCCGGCGATACGGCGGCCCCGGTTTGGTCCGCCCCAAAGCGCCGTACCTGGCGGCCTGGCCACTCGCGCTGCTCTTTGGTTGCAGTTGGCTGGCCTGGGGCGCACTCGGCTCCGGCCTGGATAGTTTGCTCAACCTGGTTTCGGCGCTGCTGTTTGGCCTGGCGGCCGGCGCAGTGACCGGTCACTTTTTGTTCGATGCACTGGAGCAAAGCGGCGCCGGGCCAGGGTGGAATATGACGCTGGGCGGGTTTGTCATCCATGCCGGTCTGGCGGTGATGAGTTCGGCGCTGGGGTTCAACGGCTTGCAGCTTTTATTGACGATCGCGCTGCCGGCGACAGGCTGGGCGGCATGGGGATCGAGCCGTCTGGGCCGGGATCGCGCGGCGCCGGGTTGGCTGACCTTGTCCATACTGGTCGCTCTGACCGCCGCCGCGCCGATGCTGTTCGTCGACCCCGACGAGTTGGCGCTGGTGCTCAACATGGGTTCGCGCGATGTGTTTGCGTGGAGTTTGTATGCCACGGCGGCGACGGCGGCGGCGGGTTATCTCGCCGGGTTTGTCATGTGGCTGCTGCGCAATTCCCTGTCACGCTGGTCAAGCCGCCGCACGCTGGGCGCAGCAACCGGGGCGCTGGGCATGGCCGCCGTGATCATCTATTTTGTGGTCGGGCAGCCGGGGTTTTACGGCGAACGGCTGTATGTGGTGTTTCGAGATCAGGTCGATGTATCCGCCGCCGCGCAGATCGACGATTATGCCCAACGCCGGCAGTACGTCTATGACACATTGGTCCAACAGGCCGATACGACGCAGGCGGACATTCGCAAGGTATTAGACCTGATTCACGTTCATTATACGCCGTATTATCTGGTTAACGCGATCGAGGTGGACGGCGGGCCGTTGCTGCGCTTGTGGCTGAACGCGCGCCCAGAGGTCGATCGCGTGCTCGACAGCCCGAGGCTGCGCCCACTGCCGGCGCCCATTCCACCGGCCAGCGGCGAGGCGGCGCAGCCCTCTCGCCCGCAGTGGAACCTGGTCAACATTGGCGCGGACAGGGTGTGGCGCGAGTTGGGCGTGACCGGCAAGGGGATCGTTGTCGGGCAATCCGATTCCGGCGCGCAATTTGACCACCCCGAACTGCGCTCCTCTTACCGGGGCGGAGAGGAGCACGATTACAACTGGTTCGACCCGTGGAACCACACCACGCAGCCCACCGACATTGGCGGGCACGGCACACACACGCTGGGATCGATTCTGGGGCAAACGGTCGGCGTTGCGCCGGGCGCGCAGTGGTATGGCTGCGTCAACCTGGCGCGCAATCTGGCCAACCCGGCGCTGTACCTCGATTGCATGCAGTTTATGCTGGCTCCCTTTCCGCTTGGCGGCGACCCGCTGCGCGACGGCAAGCCGGAGCTTGGCGCGCACGTGATCAACAACTCGTGGGGCTGCCCCAACCTGGAAGGCTGCGACCCGAACGCGCTGGTCGATGCAACGCGCGCTTTGCGCGCCGCCGGGGTGTTTGTGGTCGTTTCGGCCGGCAACGAGGGCGACAAATGCGGCAGCATCCAGGCGCCGCTGGCGTTGTACGACGATGTGTTTTCTGTGGGGGCGGTGGATGCGTCCGGCAAGGTGGCGTTTTTCAGCAGCCGCGGGCCGGTCACGGCAGATGGCAGCCGCCGCGTCAAACCAGACATTCTGGCCCCCGGCGTTGGCGTTCTGTCGGCTTTTCCGGGCGGAACCTATTCGTATTCCGACGGCACGTCGATGGCCGGCCCGCACGTGGTGGGCGTGGTCGCGCTGATCTGGTCGGCCAACCCCGGCTTGATCGGCGACATTGAGCGCACCGAGCAGATATTGATCGAAACGGCGCGCCCCTATGATTACGCCCGGCACGGCGTGCCCAGATGTGGCGACCAAAATGTTTCTCCCGACAATGCCGTCGGGTACGGCGTCGTCGATGCCTACGCGGCAGTCGAGCGGGCGCTGGCAATGCGCTGA
>CAYZYE010000124.1:0-12008 GCA_964481205.1 uncultured Anaerolineae bacterium
CTTTGTAGCATCGGCCCTCGTGGCCGTTTTGGCCCGTTCCACCCGACCACGGGTCGCCCGCAAGGGGCGACGCTACGGACGCCCAAACTATTTGAAACACACCCGTTTCAAATAGTTGGAACATCCGTCTGCCGGCCGGCGCGAAAGGAAAACAAATGAATTCAAAAACCGTGATCATTGTCTCGGGACTGCCACGCTCCGGCACGTCGATGATGATGAAAATGCTCCAAGCAGGCGGCATCCCCGTGTTGACCGATGAGCGCAGACGCGCCGATCCGGACAACCCCAAGGGCTATTACGAGTTTGAGCGCGTCAAACAACTCGAGCAGGACACAACCTGGCTCAAGGACGCGACCGGCAAAGCGGTCAAGGTCATCTCGGCGCTGCTGCCCAAACTACCGCCTGACTATACGTACAAGATTGTATTTATGCTTAGAAATATGCAAGAAGTGCTGGCCTCACAGCGACAAATGCTCATTCGCCGCCGCGAGCCAACCGACCGGGTCAGCGATCAAAAAATAGCCCGCGCCTTTGAGAAACACCTCGCCCGCGTCCGGCGTTGGGCCGAATCACAACCCAACATTGACATCTTGTACGTCGATTATGCCCAAGTGCTGCAAGACCCGGCCGGGCAAGCCAACGCGATCAACCAATTCCTGGACCACACACTCGACGCCGCCAACATGGCCGGGGTCGTCGACGCCAACCTCTACCGGCAGCGCGTGCAACGCACAAAGGTTCAAAAGCACGCCTCATTTGACAAAGATAGAATAGAGATTATAATATGAGCGATCTCTCCTCCAACGATGGGGGAGCGCGGAAAGCTCCGCATTCACCCCTGGAGCGCGCCGACTCTGATACCATTAGGAGAGAAAGCCTGTGATGCGCATTGCCATAGACGCCAGACTAAGTTATCGATTTCAGGGCGGAATCACACAATATACATTGAATCTGGTTCGCGCCCTGGCCGCAATTGACCAACAAAATTCATATACCATCTTTCAGCGCAGCGCCGATCAACGAACCATCGTTTCGCAAAAAAACTTTCGGCGCGTTTCTTTGCACACACCTGCCCACCACCCGCTAGAGCAATACATCCTCAGCCTGGAACTGCTCACCCACAGTGCCATCGACATGATCCACTGGACCGATTTTATTCCCCCTTTTTACTACCGCCGGCCCAGCGTGATCACCGTTCATGACCTGCACTTTTTGCTCTATCCCCATTTTCTCACCCGCGACAGCGCCAAATACTATGGGTTGATCGACCGCGCCGTCCGCCGCGCCGATCACATCATTGCCGTTTCCAAGGCGACCAAACAAGACCTGATCCGGCTCACGGGCACCCCCAGAAAAAAGATCACCGTCATTTATGAAGCCGCCGAGTCGATCTATTTCCCGATCCAAAACCAAGAGGCGCTGGAACGGATTCGCCACAAACATCACCTGCCCGAAAAATACATCCTCTTTGTCGGCACCATCGAACCGCGCAAAAACCTCAAGACCCTGATTCGCGCCTACCAGATGTTGATCGCCAATTACAAGATCGACGTTGACCTGGCGATCGCCGGCAAACCGGGGTGGCTCTATGACGATGTCCACCAGCTGGTCCAAGAGTTGAGCCTGCAAGAGCGCGTTCACTTTTTGGGGCGCGTGTCGACGGCCGACCTGCCGCTGCTGTACAATGCCGCGCAAATGTTCACGCTGCCCTCCTTTTACGAAGGATTCGGGCTGCCCCCCCTGGAAGCGATGGCCTGCGGCATCCCGGTCATCGTCTCCGACACATCGTCAATGCCCGAAGTCGTTGGCGACGCCGCGCTACGTGTTGAACCGGAAGACACCGAAGGTTTTGCCGTGGCAATGCACCGCCTGATGACAGAACAAGACTTGCGCCAGGACATGATCGCCAAGGGACAAAAGCGAGTCAAGGCCTTTTCTTGGGAGCGCGCCGCGCAAGAGACGCTGGCGGTCTATCATAAACTGGCGCAGAGGTAACAAGCCTTGCGCATCTTGATCCTGACCCCGCAGTTGCCGTACCCCCCTCACCAGGGAACGACCCTCCGCAACTTTAACCTGATCGCCGGGCTGGCCCGCCGGCACGACATTGACCTGCAATGCTTTGCCCGGCCGGGCAGCGATCTGGAGCATATCCAACCTTTGCGCAATGTTTGCCGGCGCATCGACGTTTTGACCCAGCCCACTCGCACCCTCCGCCAGCGCCTGTGGACAACCCTCGCCTCGCCGCGCCCCGATATGGCGCACCGGCTGGCATCGACCGCGTTTCAAACCAGGCTGCAAGAAACGCTGCAAGCCCATCGCTACGAGGTGATCGAACTGGAAGGGATCGAAATGGCGCCCTATTTGCCCGCCATCCTCGATCACGCCAACCGCTCGCCGCCGCGCCCGCTGATCGTCTTTGACGACCACAACGCCGAATATCTGCTGCAAAAGCGCGTTTTTGAGGCGGACATTGGCCGTCCCAGACGTTGGCCCGGCGCGCTGTACTCGTGGATCCAATGGCACAAACTGAAACGCTACGAAGCCTGGGTCTGCCGCACCGTCGACGCGGTGGCCGCCGTCTCCGATCAAGACGCCACCACCCTGCGCGAGTTGGCGCCGCAAATGAAAAACATTGCCGTCGTGCCAAACGGCGTCGATATTGCTGCATATACGTCGTTTACGCTGCAAACGCCCATCCTGACGCCCCACAGTTTGCTTTTCACCGGCACAATGGATTTCCGGCCCAATGTCGACGCCGTGCTGTGGTTCGTCGATCAGGTCTTGCCCCGCATCCGCCAACAGGTCGCCGACGCGACCCTGTACGTCGTCGGGCAGCGTCCGCACCGCCGGCTGGCCCCGCTCCACGGAAGGCCGGGGGTGGTCATCACCGGGCGTGTGCCGGACACGCGCCCTTATCTGGCCAGCGCCGGCGTCTATGTCATTCCCTTGCGCAGCGGTGGCGGCACACGGCTCAAAGTGCTCGAAGCGATGGCAATGAAAAAGCCCATCGTCTCGACAACGATGGGCTGCGATGGTTATCCGATCACATCGGGCCAAGAGGCGCTACTGGTCGATGATCCGGCACAATTTGCAGAGCAAGTCATTCAATTGCTGGCCGATCCGCGTCGCGGTCAACAGCTGGCCGAGGCAGGATTTGCATTTGCCCGGCAGTACGATTGGGCCAATATCGTACCCAAACTGGAATCACTTTATGCCGCCGCATGCGTTTAGCGGCATCTCAAATCTGGCGCCAGGCGCGCCAAATGCCTCCTCAAGCGCAGCAAAGCCACATCTTGGGCCTTGCATTCGAGCATCACGTCAAAATCCCGCTCCGCCTGCGCCGCCCGCACAAAATCAATAAACTCGAATGGGTTGATCAGGTCCGCGTGTTGCGACAAACGTGACTCGCGCAATTTGCCGTTTTTGCCGATCACCATCTCGGTGCGCGTGGTGCTGTAATGGATTTTGGGCGTCTGATCGCCGGGCCACGTACCGAGCGCCAGCGCCAACGCCTGCCCCGGCGTCATCCCCGGCGTGGGATGGCAGCGAAAATGCAGCAGATCGAATACCAATCGGATGCCCGTTTGTTGGTGAATGGTATAGGTGTCGCCAATGGTATAGGCGCGTTCATCGTTTTCGAGCACCAGACGGCGGCGGGTTGGTTCCGGCAAAGCCAGGTAACGCGCCACAAAGCGCCGGATCGACGCCGCCGGGTCGCCGTAAACACCGCCGACGTGCGTGACGATCACCGCCTCGGGGCCAAGAGCCATCAGATCGAGGATTTGCGCCTGGGCGTTCAAATCGGCAACCGATTTGAACGCGACCCGGTCGTCCGGCGTGTTCAGGACAATGTACGCGCCGGGGTGAAACGACAGCCGCAGCCCATCCCGGCGGGCAATGTCGCCGGTGGCGACCAACTCGGTCGCGCAATCTTGAATTTGGTTGTGAAATTGGGGCAGATCGGGGTGGGTCACATACGGGGCCAATTCGGAAGACATGCGATACATCTTGATCTCGGCAGATCTCAGATATTCAAAAATATCCCTCAAATAAGCCAGACTGACCGACAGGTGGGGGCTGTTTTGCCAACGCCGTGTATCGCGCGGCTTGAGTCCCTCTCGCCCCACCACCTTGACCGCAAATCCCAGCTTCATCACCGACCTCCGGCGATCAAGAACAGCGCCAACCGTGGATCGGCGCGCCAATGGTTGTTTGTATATCCTTGTTCATATACGACCTTTTACACTGAATGGCGGCTGTTCACCGGCGGTCGATCCAGGATTTGGCGTACCTGGCGCGCCAGCTCGGTGGGGCTGAACGGTTTTTCCAGAAAAGTCGCATTGTCGTTCGACAGGCTGTGGCGGTCGATGGTATCGTCGGTATAACCCGAGATGTAGAGTATTTTCATGCCGGGACATGACCCTTTGAGCCGTCGAACGAGTTCCTGGCCGCTGATCTCTGGCATGACCACATCGGTGATCAACAGCGAGATGGCGCTGCCGTACTGCGCGCACAGAGGGGTGGCGTGGCTGGGACGGCGCGCGGTGAGGACATTGTATCCTTGCTGTTCCAAGATGCGTTGCGCCAATTCGCGCACCGTGTCTTCATCTTCGACGATCAGGATGGTTTCTGTGCCGCGCAGCGAGGTCTGAGATGGCCGCTGATATACATCTGCCGGAACGGACATTTCGGTTCGCGGCAGGTAAATGTGGAATGTCGTCCCCCGCCCCAACTCGCTGTCCACCTCGATATAGCCGTCGCTTTGTTTGACGATCCCATGCACGGTGGACAGACCCAACCCGGTTCCTTTGCCCTTTTCTTTGGTCGTGAAAAAGGGTTCAAAGATGTGCGCCTGGACCTCTGGGGTCATCCCGGTGCCGGTGTCGATGACGGTGAGCGCCACATACTCGCCGGGCGCGATCTCGGAGTGGTGATCAATGTTGACGTTTCCGGTCTCGATGACCAGTTTGCCGCCGCGCGGCATCGCGTCGCGGGCATTGATCGACAAATTCATGACGACCTGCTCAATTTGCCCCGGGTCGGCCAGGATGGGGGGCAATGTCGGGGCCAGGGCCGTGTCAAATTCAATGTCTTCGCCGATCAGACGACGCAGCATTTTTTCCATGTTTGAAATGAGGGCGTTCAGATCGAGAACCTGGGGTTGCAGCACCTGCTTGCGGCTAAAAATAAGGAGCTGCCTGGTCAACGCCTCGGCGCGGGTGGCCGCTTTTTTGACTTCTTGCAGGTCGGCACGGATGGGGTCGCCCGGAACAAGGTCCGCCAACACGAGGTCCGTATAGCCATGAATGGCGGTCAGGATATTGTTAAAGTCGTGCGCGACGCCGCCGGCCAACTGGCCGATGACGGCCAGGCGATCTTGTTGGCGAATGCGTTGCTGCATATCGTGTTCCTGAGTCATATCGCGAATGACCAACACCCAGCCTTCGATGTCGGGAACAATCGAGATCGGCTGGGCGATCACCTCAAATGTGTATTGAGCCATTTGAATCGTGTGCCACCGTTTTTCCGCCGATTTGGTGAGCAGCGTATCCAGTTTGAATTTGCCCAGGGCCACCAGGGGGTCATATTCCTGGTCGCTCAAGATGATCAAATAAGCCTGTGCGGCCGGGTTGGCGAGAATGACTTTGTGTTCGGCGTTCAGCAAGAGGACACCCTCTGGCACGGTGGCGATGATTTGCTGCATTTGTTGGGCCTGCTCTCCCAGCCGATCCAGGAGACGTTGGCGTTCTTGCTCAATTTGCGCCCGTTCTGCGATCTCGTCCGTGAGCCGCCGGTTCGTTTCTTCGAGTTCGACGGTGCGCTTTTGGACGCGCTCTTCCAGTTGTTCATTCAACTCGGTCAGATCGCGCCGCAAGAGACGCAGTTCGTTGCGTTGGTGCGCCAACAGTCTGATAAACTGGCCCTGTTCGGAGAGGTCGGCGATGATGACCATCAGTCGTTTTTCCGCGTCATTCTGTTGGCACGGCAAGACGGTCAGCGTCAAATAGTAGGTGCGGCTGTCAGGGCCGGGGCGGTTGATGCGGTCGATTTGAAAACGAGGCAGACGGCCATCCAGGATGTCGGCCAGCGCCGCCTCGCACCCCATCAACTCGGGGATCGCGACCAACAGGGAACGTCCGAGCCAGGCTGCGCTAAAGACATGGGCTGCGCCGCCGATCTCGATGATCTTAAAGGTGTGATCGACGATCGCATAGCTGATGCCATGGTCTTGGAGGATCAAATGTACCAGAGTCGTGTCCACAATATACCGTTCTATCGAGCTTGAGACTGCGATGGGCGTTCGGGTGGATGGAGGGCGCGAACGCTAAAGAGATCGAGGGGTTGGCTCTTGCCCTTGAGCTGAACCGCGTACAGCGGTGTGGCGACAACGTATTCGCGCACTTGATCAAAGGTAGGCCGGCCAATGAGCACCTGACCGGCGCGGGCGGCGCTACAAATACGAGAAGCGACATTGGTAGTGTCGCCAATGGCGCTGTACCCATAGCGCCAACGCGCGCCGACGTTGCCGACCACCGCCGGGCCGCTGTAAATGCCAACGCCAAAATGCAAAGTGGGCAGATCGGTTGCGTCTTGCACAAAGGTTGGTTTTCGACGGTTGAGCGCGTTGGCCTGGGCATGGATGGCCAGACCGGCTTGCACGGCGCGCAGCGCGTGGTCGGGCTGGTCATCGGGGGCATTGAACAAGGCCATCACCGCATCGCCCATAAACTGGGTCACGGCGCCGCCCGCGCCGGCGATGGCGTCGCAGGCGACGTTCAAATACGTGTTGACCAGTTCCATCGTTTGCTGCGGAGACAGGCGTTCAGCAACAGACGTGTACTCGCGCAGGTCGGCAAAGAGCACCGAAACCCGGCGCAACTCGCCGCCCGGATGAGGCCGAATGCGGCGTTCCAACAGCGCGTCGACGACCTGGGGCGAGATATAGTGGTGCAACAAAAAATCGAGCTGCTCGTTGGCCTGGGCCAAGTCGCGTCGCAACAGGCGCAGTTCGTTGCGCTGTTGCGACAGCATTTGGGCATATTTGCTCTGTTCCGACGTGTCGGTGAGAACAATCAACACCATCGCGGGGTCATGTTGGCAGGGCAAAGCGGTAAGCGAGAAATACCAGGTGCTGCCATCGGGGGCCAGGCGATTGACGTGTTCCAGCTGAAAACTGGGGATTTGCCCGGCAATGATGCCGTCCAACGTCGCCTCGCTGCCAATGATCTCGGGGACGATCTCTGGCAGGGCGCGCTGGATCACCTCCTCTGGCGCAGGAAAAAAGGTAGAGACGGCGCCGCCAACCTGGACGATCTCGAGATCGCAGTTGACAATGGCATACGCCGTTTTTTGATGCTTCATAATCAATTGAATGATCGTTGTTTCCATTGGTCAAGTTGCACTGGCTTGCGCGCCGGCATCGATCAACAACTGCCCCAGGTGATTGAAAAGGCTCTCGACCTGGGTTCCGGTTTTGGCGCTGGTCAAATAATAAGGGACGCCGAGTTTGGCCGCGACGGACTCGAGTTGCGCCTGTTCGACCTGCCGTTGATCGACCAGGTCATCCTTGTTGGCGGCAAGGATGATTTGCGCGCCGGGGCTGACGCTGAACAGGTCATTCATATAGTCCGGCAGGCTGTCCAGCGTTTCGGGGCGGGTCAGATCGCAAACCAGAACCGCGCCGGCGGTACCGCGTAAATAGCTGGCCCGCACCTGGGTAAACTCTTCGCTGCCGGCCAAATCCCACAGCATCATAGCCAGTTCCGTGATCGGCGCCTGGCCCAGGCCGGTGATCCGTGGCAGGTACACGGACTTGCGGCTGACTTTGACCCCAATCGTGCTGAGGTATTTGTCATCAAACATGTCATAGATAAAGCGCCGGACCAGGCTGGTTTTGCCGACGGCAAAGTCTCCGATCAGGCAGACCTTTTTGCTCATTCGAGTCATCGTGAATGGCCCTTTCAGATGGGTTTTTTGAGTTTTTCAGCGTCCGTTCAGGGAATGGCCGTCGGCGTGATGATCTGGGGCGGCACGGGTTTGAGCAGCGTCACCCAGCGCGTAGCAACCCAGCCCACGACCTGGACTTCGGGTTCGCCGGGAAGCAGGGCGCGTATCCGGTACCAATCGCCATATTGGGCCAATATCTCGACCGAAGCGCCCAGGGGCGCCACCAGGCCGGCATTTTCGCCGTCTGGGCTGTTGCGCAAATAGACGCTGCCAATCATAACGCCGGAAAAGGGCGAGGGCGTCGGCGTGGCCGTGAACGTTGGCGTGATAGTGGGCCAAGAGGTGACGGTTGGCGTGGCCGTCGCGGTGGCGGTATGCGTCGGCGTGGGCGTGGCCGTTGGCGTATGCGTCGCGGTGGCGGTGGCGGTATGCGTTGGCGTGGCCGTCGATGTCGCCGTCGGGGTGGCCGTCAATGTCGCCGTCGGAGTCCAGGTTGGCGTTGGCGTCAAAGTCGCCGTCGCGGTGGCCGTTGGACGCGCCAAGGCGTTCAAGTCATGTTCGACATGCCAGACCCACCAGCCGCACCCGATCAGCGGTGGCACCAGGATGAACAGCATCATAATGATCACGATCGCCCGCTGAAAGCCAGAGAGCGGTTCGTTGGATGAAGCGGGAGACGCCGGAAACAGAGAAGCCAGCATTTTCTGCGCCGTTTTGGTCAGCGCCTTGTCCGTTCCGTCAAAATGTTTCAGGCTATCATAGTGTTGCTCGTGGATGTCGATCAACAATTGGCGCATCTTGGCGCGAAATCCGGCCGGCTCTACGCCCGTGATGACGACGGCCACATAGGCCGCCCCGCCCGCCTCCAAAAGAATGTTTTGCTCTTCGTATTCGATGGCCCCCAGTTCGCCGCTTTCCCCTTGCCCAAACGCCTCGCGGGCAAAATCGCGGATGGCGGTCAGCATACCGCTCACCAGATCGCGGTCCGGCGCGTCTTGAGCATCGCCGCTGAGGTGATAGATCAACAACCCCGACTCGCGCTGGATGAGAAACACTTCGCGCACCTCAAAAGGCAGCGATTCGCGCAGGCGATATTCAGAGTCGGACACGCCTCTGAGCCGGGCCTGCCAACGCCGCAGCGTATTTTGCGGGCGAACGCTTTGCCGTATCCGCGCGTCAACGTTTCGCGCCAACTCGCGCACCGCCTCCGAGATCGCCTTGTTGACCGTTTGCCCAATGATCGGATAGAGAGCGTCAATGATGTCGGCGCGCGCCTGGTAAACCTGACGTCGCAGCGCCTCGCCGATGACCGGCGAGATGGCTTGCGCGATCTCGTCTCCCGAATTTTTGATCTGCTCTTCCAAAATGTCGGCAATCACCGGGCTGATCTTGTCGACCAAAGCGTCCGGTTTGAGCAGGACGTTGCGCAGATCGTCGATTTGGTCGCTTGTGTTCGAGCCGGCCGCGCTGGGGTCTATGGACATAAATCATCCCTCTGAGGCGTTGGTCAATTCCTCCAACAGGACGGTGACATTGGCGCCCGTCTCCAGACGGGTGGCGATCTCGATCAGCATCGCGGCCAAAGCGCGGCGGTCTGTTTTTTGATCGTTCAAGCGGTCGGCGACGCGGTGCAACTCGACGCGCAAGTTGTCCTGCACCTGGCGTATCTCGCGCCTGAGGTCGTCGATTTTGCGCACGCGCTGATCGCGATGCTCGTTGACCAACGCCCGGAGCGCCCGGTGATCGCGTTCTTGTTGGGCGCTGGACTCGCGCAGCGCGTCGGTGTTGCCGGCAAGACGCTGGCCCAACATCTCTTGCTGACGAACCTGGGTCAACAGGCGTTGCAGCAACGGTTCCTGGGCGCGCACACGCTCCAACTCGCGCCACAGTTCGCCATCGGTGCGGTTCATATCGCGTTCCATCGCTTCGATGCGCTGCGTCCACGCCTTTTGGAACTCGGCCAGCTGGTCTTGCATTTGACGCAATTCGCCGCTCACGCGCTCCATTTCACGTTCCAGATCGGAAAAACGGCGGCTATACTCTTCCATGTGGGCGCCAAAGATGATCTGGCGCAAGCGGTCGGCTTCGGGTTTGTGCAGCCTTTGCTGGACGGTATCGGGGCCGAGGATGATCTCTCGAACCCGCGCCAATTCTTCGCTGTTCTGCGGCCGTGGCGCCGGTTCGCGTTTTTTGGGAGGCGCCGTTGTCTTGGTCGCGGTTGCGCTGCGGGGTGGAGACACCGCCAATGTCGCGGACTCTTCTTTTTTTGCCATTTGCCATCTCCTTTTCGCCATATACTGGTTCAAGCTGCGATTTTGAATCATAATCCCTTTGTCCAGTGTACCATAGATGGCTCGTTGTCGCAACTTGACATGCGGTTTTCCAGGGCAATCGCATCTTGACCGGCTGGGCGCCAAAACGACGGTTCAAAGGACAATAAGCGCATAAAAACATACCGGCGCTCGCTTTGCGCCCGGCCTGGATTTGGCAATCCAGGCCCAAAATGGCGAACCCGGTCGTATTCAGCTTGTTCAGCCGCCGGATCTGGCGATCCGGCGGGAGCAGCTGTTCCACCCGCCCACAAGGGCGCTACCACGAACGCCCAAACCATTTGAAACACACCCCAACAATTTAGATGCGCTGGCCCTGGTTTTCAGACCACTTCCAGGTGGTCGCGATCGGGCAAGGGGGCCAAGGGCGCAGCGGGCAAGGTTTGATACCAATAGGCGACCGAGGCGATGTCGTCTTGCAGCGGCAGGTAGCGGCCATAACTGCGCCAGCCCAGGGCCTGGATCGTGACCCTCAGGTCTTGTTGAAAGCGGATCGGATCGGTGATGTGCCAGCGATACAGGCCAAAGCGCTGCTGCGAGCGGTAAACGCCATCCGGGCGAAGAACCTGATGTAAACCGGCGTAAGGTGTTGTAAATTCTTGATATTGTTTGGTTTCGCTGTTCTCAAAGTTGTACGACCCGCAAAAGTAATCTTCGGTGCCGGTGCCGCAGATGGTGGGAAACTCGTCGTCGCCGTCGATGTAAAACTTGATCTCGCCCTCGCCCCACCAGCCCGAGTTGTTGACACCCCAGGCGATATAGGTGCCGACATAGTGCCCACAGCCCCGAACATCGTCTAGAATGGTGTACACTGCTTTATAGGGCAGCGGGTTGACGCGGCGAAACTGGGCGTGAAAATAGCCAACGTCGTCGGGCACGCCGGTGAGTGTATAGTTGATCTGGTAATAGAGGCGCATCGGCTCGTCGGCAATGTTGGTCATTGTGATCCGCGCGCGCTTTTGGAACGGCATTTCCCAATAGCAGTTAAAGGCGCTGCCGGGGTTGACGCACACGGCCAGCGACGACAGGGGAGCGTATTGCCCCCAGCCCATGGCAAAGAAATCGCCAACCGGGCATTCGACCGCCGGCTGTTCCTGGTCGTCCCAATAAAAGCGCAAGATGCTGTAGCGCCAGTTGCCGGTGGGAGTCATCCAGATTTGCTGGATCGCCCCCGGCCCGTCGATGTGGGCCAACTCGAAGGTCTGCTCTGGTTCGATGACGACCGAAGGCGATATTTTCCATCCCTGACCCAGATCGCGGGCGCAATACGCGCCGGTACCCTGGGTGGCCATACCGCCCTGCCCCTTTTCACCGCTGAAATTTTCGGGACTGATCGAGCGCGTTTGCGCGTTCGACAGCCGGGCCAGGTTGCCCATGTTCATACCCAGGCCGTTGAATGTATATGGTGTCATTGCCGTATCTCTCCTTTTCTGGCTTGACTGTTGCACCCTGTTTGGCCGAAAAATGGCCGGTTCGACTCAGTGGCGCGCGCACGAGCCGCAAGTGCGTGAACCGCAGCCGCCGCACTCGCCGCCGCCGGACACGGCTTGCGTGGCGCCGCCGCTGCCTTTGCTGAACGCGGCAAAGCGAGACAAGCCACGGATGGTGTGATCGCCGCCGCACTGCGGGCACAATATTTCGGCATCGGCCTGGCTCATCGAACGGCGTTTTTCAAATTTGTTATTGCAATCTGTACAGTGGTATTCGTAAATTGGCATTTGAAATACTCCT
>CAYZYE010000125.1:0-11952 GCA_964481205.1 uncultured Anaerolineae bacterium
CGGTTCCAGGCAAGTCCTGCTCTAGCACTAGAAAGACCCAAACATCGAGTTCTTGGATAGAACGAGTTGCTTTTTGATATATTTCAGGCGCAAAACTCCCTCCATGACTCGAACCGCGTAACCCCTGTCTGCTCTAGTAATGGAGGCAACAGTCAATGAACAATCCCTTTATCGTCGGCAATCCGGCGCCGGCGGACAAATTCATCAACCGCAAGGGTGAAATCCGCCGCGCGGTCAGCCTGTTGCGCAGCGGGCAATCGCTGGCTTTCACCGGTGAGCCGCGCAGCGGCAAGACCTCGCTGCTCCTGTACCTGCAAAACCCCGCCAAGCGCAACCTATACGGCGACGCCGGTAAGCGGCTGGCCTTTTACTATGCCGATTCCCAGACCTGGCCGGACGACTTGGCCCCGGCGCGGTTCTGGGAGCGGGTTCTGTCCTCACTGAGGCAGGAGATCGAGTCTGATCCCGCGCTGTTGGAATCCTACCGCGTCTGCCAGCAGGAAAACTATGGTACTTTTGTGTTGGAGCAGTTCATAGCCCGGTTACGAGAGGCCAGGTGGCATCTGGTCCTGCTGCTGGACGAGTTCGACGTCCTGCTCGAACACCCCAAGCTCAATTGCACCGAGTTTTACGGCGGATTGCGTTCGCTGGCCTCGCGCTACGGGGAGGCGCTCACGCTGGTCATCGGTTCGCGCCGCTCGCTGAGCGACCTCAACGAACGCACCCAGGAATACGCCCGCACCGGTTCGCCGTCCTTCAACTTTGTCCGAGAGATACCGTTGCCGCCGTTCACAAAAAAGGACGGCGAGGCAATCCTCAAGCAAGCAGGAGGGCGTTTCACGCACGCCGAGCGGAGGAGCATCTTGTACCTGGCCGGGGGACACCCCTACCTGCTGCAAATCGCCGGGGACGCACTGTGGAACGGGCACGAGGACGGCCTGAAACACGACAAGCGGCTTCACTACGTGGGCAAAGAGTTGCTGCGCGTGGCCGACGGCGGATTGCGGGACATCTGGCGCAACTGGACGCCGGAAATGCACAAGGTTTTCGCCATCGTCGCCCTGGACGAGATGCCCCGGTTGCTCAACAAGCGCGGGTTCAACCTCAAGGCATTGCTCAAGGAACTCAAGTCCCGGCCCCGTGAGGTACGCCAACTGATCAGTAAGGGATTCATCGAGGCGGAAGAAATCCCGGCGGGGCGGCTGATGAGCGGGTATAAAACCACGGCGCAGGTGATGCTCTGGTGGCTGGCCGAGGAACTGCTCGCTGCCCTGCGCCGGGAGGACGACCTGGGGCAATGTCTGATGCGGGAAGAGTGGCTGGGCTACCTCAAGCGCGGGGAGCGAGACAAACTGGTCAAAGCGGTGCAGGGATTGGGCAAAATGGCCCAGGCGGGCGCGATGACGTTCATCCAGGCTGCGGCGGCCAAGTGGGGCGCAGGATTATAAAGTCGGTGTCCCATTGCAAGATCAACCAGGGACGCCAGGACTCGATAGCTGGAAATCCCACCTTGATTTTTCCCGATATGCCGGTTGCGTTCTATGACCGCCCGAACCTTGATGTTCGAGCGACAATGCGGCGCCGGATTCATCCGGCTTGATTCCTGACACGCCAAATCTTTGGCGGCCAAGCCCCATTTATGGGACACCCCCCGTTGCTCTACCTCAAGGGGCTATGCTACAGACGCCCACATCACTTGAAACGCACCCAAAGGATTTGAACAACCATGCATTCTATGGTACAATGCGCCCTGCCTGGGAGGTACAAGTATGTGGCCGATATTTGGGCACGAGTTCGCAGTCAAACTAATGCTCCGCAGCATCCAAACGCACACCGTCAGCCACGCTTATCTGATCGCGGGACTGCCCCATATCGGCAAGACCACCCTGGCGCAAACGTTTGCCCAGGCGCTCAACTGCACGGGCGCGGCGCCGCCTTGCCAAACATGCCGCAGCTGCCAACTGGGAGCAAGACACCCGGACATCAGCATCATCGAGCCGGAACGCGGCCGGATCAAGATTGGCGCGATCCGAACCTTGCAAAGCGCAGCCGCACTGTCGCCGATCGAAGGACGTTATCGCATATATGTCATCAGCCAGATCGATACGGCCACGCTCTCTGCGGCCAACTGCCTGCTCAAAACGCTGGAAGAGCCGCCGGAGCGCGTTGTGCTCATCTTGACCGCCAACCGAATCGCCGCCTTGCTGCCGACCATCGTCTCGCGCTGCCAGGTGTTGAACTTGCGCCCGCTGCCCGCCAGCCAAGTCATCTCGGCCTTACAGCCCCTCGTCGATCAAGAGCAGGCCAACTTGTTGGGACACCTGGCCCAGGGACGCATCGGCTGGGCATACTCGGCCGCATCGGAACCGCGCCTGTTGGAGCAGCGCAATCACCTCGTCGAACAATTGCTCGAATTGGACACAATGACGTATACAGAGCGCTTTGCTTTCGCCGAACGGCAAAGTAAAAAGCCGGAGCAAATTCCCGAATTGCTGTACACCATGCGCAGCTGGTGGCGCGACATCTTGCTCCTGGCGGCACAAAGCAAGGCGCCGGTCGCCAACATTGACCGCCAAGCAGAACTCGAACAAATCGCGGCGCAAACCGGCGTCGATACGGCGCTGGCGATGCTGCGCAGCATCGATCAAACCGCCTGGCGGTTGGAACACAACGCCAACTCGCGTCTGGCGCTAGAAGTCCTTTTGCTGGACATGCCATCGAGACAAAGGTAAACTATGCAAGTTGTAGGTGTGACATTTAGAAATTCATCCAAAGTATACTATTTTGCGCCGAACGGCATCGACGATCTGGAAAGAAAAGACCTGGTTGTCGTCGAAACGACGCGCGGCCAAGAAGTCGGCCGCATCGCCTTTGGAACACGCGATATACCGAAAAAAGAACTTTACGGCAAACTCAAAAACATCCTCCGCCGGGCAACCGCCATCGACCTGACGCAAATGGAAAAATATCAGCAACAGGAACCCCAGGCGCTGGAGCAATGCCGGGGTCAGGTGAGCGAACACAATCTGCCCATGAAAGTGATTCGAGCCGAATACAATTTTGACGGCACGCACCTCACCTTTTACTTTACCGCCGAACGCCGCGTCGATTTTCGCGCGCTGGTCAAAGACCTGGCCCGCATCTTTCATGCGCGCATCGAGTTGCGCCAGGTCGGCGTGCGCGACGACGTCAAACTGCTCGGCGGATATGGACGCTGCGGGCGGCCACACTGCTGCGCAACCTGGCTGACCGAGTTTTGCCCCATTTCGATCCGCATGGCGAAACAACAAGACCTGCCGCTCAGTCCAATGGAAATTTCGGGCACTTGCGGCCGCCTGCTGTGCTGCCTGTCATACGAAAACGACTTTTACGAACGGACAAAAGCCAAAATGCCCCGCATAGGGCGGACGATCGACACCCCCTGGGGCGCGGGACGGGTGGTCGATCTCAACGTGCTCCAGGAAAGCGTCACCGTCGAGCTGCCCAACAAAGTGACCACGACCATCACCCTGCAAGAACTCCCCCCCCAACCGCCGTCCAAAACCGACCGCCCCTCCAAGCGCCGCCGAGACACGAGAAAAAAAAAGTGACTCTCGACGAGTCACTTTTGACCGACCGGCCAGGCTAACAGCGTGCCGCTGCGGCCTTTAATCCCTCGACCGCCGACCAGGGCACATACACACCCCCAATGTCGACCGAGTCTGTCACACCAGGCCCATGAAAATCGCTGCCGCCGGTTGCGATCAGGCGATGCTTTTTCGCCAACCGGGCCAAAAACTGCTTCTCCGGCTCAGAATAGCTGCCATAGTAAACCTCCAACCCGGCCAGCCCGTCCCGAACCAGCGCCGGTATCCGCTCGATCAGATATTGGGGATGCGCCAGTACCGGCACACCGCCGGCGCCCAAAATGAGTTGAATCGCCTCACGTGGAAGCAGCTTGGGGCGCGGGACATACGCCTGCGCATTGCGCCCGATATAACGCTGAAACGCATCGTGAACCGACCCGGCGTATCCTCCCTCTACCAACGCCTGCGCAATGTGCGGCCGCCCAACAGTCCCCCCATCGGCCAGGGCCAACACCCGCTCCCACGAAACCACACATCCAACCTGCTTGAGCCGCGTCAATATTTCGCGCGCCCGATGCACCCTCGACCCCCGCATCACGGCCAAACATTCTTGCAAGGGCGCATCATCGAGATTGCAATAATAGCCCAGTAGATGAAGCTCGTACTTGCCGGGCACATCCGTGCTGATCTCTACACCAGGGATGACCATCACCCGGTTGCTCTCGGCGGCCCGCAACGCCTCCTGCACTCCGCCCATCGTATCATGATCGGTCAACGCGATGACCTGAACTTGCCGGGCTGCCGCTCGCTGCACCAACTCTGTTGGCGTATATTGACCATCCGAAGCCGTGCTGTGTAAATGTAGATCAATGCGGGGCCGTTTGCCCCGTCTGTCGCTCATTTCGGTACCACAGACAACTTGACCGCCGTGCGTTCCTGGCCGTCGATCTCGACCTCGACAAAAGCCGGAATACAAACGACATCGATCCCATCCAGCTCTAAATATCCACGAGCAATGGCTACGGCTTTGACTGCCTGATTGACCGCCCCGGCGCCAATCGCCTGTACTTCAGCCCGCCCGCTCTCTCGTACCACCCCGGCAATTGCGCCTGCAACTGACGTAGACCTGGACTTGGCCGATACCTTGATGATTTCCATAGTTGTTGCCTCCTTTGCTTCTTTGCAGAGCTTGAAAATAGGAATGCGGCGAACGCAGTACCATACTCTCTGTGTACTGGATGTAAATGGGGTTTTTTGGGAGCGAGATTTCTACCACTATCATAAACATTGTACACGATCATGACCGCAAATGCAAGATGCAATTTCACGAAACTTGAGGAAACTTGGCTTTCTTGAACGTGCTGACAAGTAATTTGACGCCCAATGGAAAACCGGCCTGTCAATCCCCACCCTCTTGCGGCGGGTTAAAAAACAGTTCGTCATACTTGGCGCCCGCATTCCAGTAACACCAACCGGCATCGCTGGCCGCCTCGGCCGCGCGGCGCTGCTCGGCGATCTCGTGGCGGTCATACCAATAATGTTGCAGCCACGGGCGAATGATCGTATCTGTGCGCGCCAGACCATACTGCATGCTAATCTCGATCACTTTGTACGGCTCATCGGACGGCGATTTGAGGCCCAAATTGCCGGGGATAAACGTCGAAGGATAGATCATTGGACAGACATAATCCACCAACGGCGCAATGTCCTTGAGCCGCTGACCGATGCGCATATCGTGGTCGGGATCGACCACCAGCGCAAAGCCAAAGATGTCGGCCGACAAAAAAGCCGGCGTTGGGTCGATGGCCGCCTTGGCCGCAGCGACAAACCCCGAAACCGCCGCCACCCGCGATTCGAGCGAATAGGGAATCGAATAAATCAACGCCCGCACAACCTCCAAACTGGTGCTGTCCGATGGATAACGTAGATAATCGTACTGTATCTCATCAAACCCCAATTTGATCGCCTCTTTGCTGATCGCGATATTGTATTCCCACACCTCCGGCCGCGTCGGATCGCCCCAGGCCATCCCTTCACGGTCATAAAAAATACTGCCGTCGGGATGCC
Source organism: uncultured Anaerolineae bacterium (assembly GCA_964481205.1). Taxonomy (GTDB): domain Bacteria; phylum Chloroflexota; class Anaerolineae; order JAFGEY01; family JAFGEY01; genus CAYRXM01. The sequence goes on from CAYZYE010000125.1 coordinate 5,634, forward strand.
GCACGGCCAGCTCGGGCCGCGCCTTGATCAACTCGTTGTCTTTGAAAATCACCATGCGGGCAATGGTGTAAATGCCGCGCTCGTGGCACAATTGAATAAATTCGGGCAGCGGCAGCCGCGGCGTCGACATCGCGTTGCCGGAAGAGACGATCGGATCGTCCGACTCGAAAGCAATGTGCCCCCGATCGCTCTTGATATCGACGACGATCGCGTTCAAAATCGGACTGTGATCGACAAAATCGATCAATTCCAACACCCGATCTCGATTCCACATCAACAAATTAAAGGTGACATAGATGCCCTTGACCGCAAATTTCTCCAGGACAATATCCGCGCAAGGCAAGTCGCCCGGCTCGGAGCAAACCGCCAGCGCATCCTGTTGGGCAATAGTCGTCCCGGCGTCAAAAGGAATCGCCGCCCGCCTGTATCCGGGCGTCTTGACAAACAAAGTGTAGACCTGGGTCACATCTGGCAGATGATAACGCCCCTCCGCGTCTACCGGCGCAATGACCCCGTCATTGACCACCAAGATGGTATCGGTCAAAGGATGACCGCTCTCCGCGTCGCGAATGACGCCCGTCAACTGCTGCGGCGCAAGCGCAACGCGCGCCGGTTCGCGCTCCGAACAAGCCACCGTCGCCGAGACGTACCCCGCGCGCTGCACCACCACCGCGCCGCCCGCGACCGCCTCGTGTGCGACCACGCGCCCCGCGTCATCGACCCGTTCGCACACCCCCTCGGCCACGCACACCGATGCGCCGGCGAGAGGCCGCCCGGTCAGCGTGTCATAGACATCAAATGTCATCGTGATCGGCGTCAGGCTGATCGCCAACGGCGTGCCCGCATAGCTCGTTTCATAAGCCAGGTACCCCGGATGCGTCACCGAGACGAGGTCGCCAACGGCGACGCGCCGCGCCACAAACGCGCCGTCGGCGTCCACCGTCACTTGCTGCCCGCCAAAAACCAACGTCGCGCCGGCCAACGGCCTGTTTTGGTACCCCAACACCAGCCCCGACGCCTCGGTCGGCGACAATGTGATCGTCGTGGTGAGCGTCTCAACCACCTGGACGGCCACCGCCAAAGTCTGTTCTCCCGGGAGGTATCGTTCGGCCTCGACAACAATGGCATGCGTCTCGCCGTTCGGCCAGGACAGCGTACACCTCCCCGCCCGATCGGTCGTCGCCCGCAGCGCGCCCGCCGAAACGTTTGCGCCGGGCAGCGGCCTGGACGTCTCTCCGTCCCGGACCGTCACCTGCACCTCGACCTCGACCGGCGGCGTGGGCGTTGGGGTGAGCGTTGGCGTGGGCGGCAGCGACGTCGCCTCGACGACGCGAGGCGCAAACAAGGGCGGCGCCCAAAACAACGCCGACAGGGCCACCAGCCCCAGGACGACAGCGACAACGATCATAAAACGACGATTCATACCGGTCTCCAATTCCATCCGTCAAAAGAGTAAGGCTTTTCCAGTTTCTAAAATGGCCCCAAACTTGCAAGCGCTAAAGACAAGTTACTTGCGAATCTGGGACAATTTTCTCTGGAATTGTCTAAATTCGAGGAAAAAAGGGATTATACCACAAGCAAGTGCGACTTGACAAGAGACCCGGTTTGCGGTATAAAAAAGTGTAGTAAACACACCAAGTAGACCAGAAAGCTGCTGAACAAAAGGACAAGCCGTATGCCCGGACAAAATGGCCCCAGTGCGGCAGACCTTGCCGCTCATTACGATCCATCACAATACGAACGCCCCTCAGTCACCGTCGATATTGTGATCTTTACACTGCGCAACAACAAACTCCAGGTGCTGCTCGTGCAGCGCAAGCACTGGCCCTATGCAGGGATGTGGGCGATTCCGGGCGGGTTTATCGACATGGACGAGTCACTGGAACAAGCGGCTCGCCGCGAGTTGGCCGAAGAGACCGGCATCGACGATCCGGACATCTATCTCGAACAATTGTACACCTTTGGCGATCCCGGACGCGACCCCCGGACCCGCGTGATCACCGTCGCGTATTTTGCGCTGATCTCTTGCGGCAACCTGCGCCTGGACGCCGCCTCGGACGCCGCCGCCGCAGATTGGTTTCCGGCCGACTGCCCGCCCGAGCTGGCCTTTGATCACGCCGACATTTTACAGTACGCCATCCAACGGCTGCGCTACAAACTCGAATACACGGCGCTGGCTTTTCAACTGCTGCCCGACAGTTTTACCCTCACTGAGCTGCAAGAAGCCTACGAACACATCCTCAACGAGCAGCTCGACAAGCGCAATTTTCGGCGCAAAGTCTTGGCCGCCCAAATCCTGCAAGAAACCGCCCACCTGCGCGGCGGCGATCACCGCCCGGCCAAACTCTATCGCTTTCGCCCGGACGCCGTGAGCGAGATCAAGGCCCGGCGACTGTTTCCATAGAAGGTCAGATGAAAACGCTGCGCGAGTGTTTGAGCGAATACGATACTGCACAACTCGGCGCGATTGCCGAACGCAGAGGCATAGAGTTGCGCACGTCGCTGCACGATGAAATGATCGACGAAATGACCGCCGCCTTGCTCGACCCGGCGGCGATCGCCGAAACGCTGGCCTGGCTCACCGCGCAAGAACGCCGCGCCCTCGACACCCTCATCTTGAACGGCGGGCAGCTGCCGCTGCTGCGTTTCAGGCAGCAATTTGGCGAAATTCGTCGCTTTGGCCCCGGCAGCCTGGCGCGAGAGGCCCCGTGGCGCGCGCCGGTCAGCCCGGCCGAAAGCCTGTGGTACCAGGGGCTGATCGCGCGGCGCTTTACCAACCGCGCCGGCGTTCTGGCCGAGTTTGCGTTCATTCCATCCGACCTGCTGCTCTTGCTGCCGCCCCCACAAATCGCCGACACCCCCTTTGACGCGCCGGTCGCCGACACACCGCACCGGGTTCAAGACGGCGACCCGGCGCTGATCGACGATCTGTGCATGCTGCTCGCGCTGGTGCAAAACCAGGACGTCCAGACGCGCGACGGCCAACTGGGAGCAGAGACAATAGCCCACCTCCACCGGCAATTTTTGGTCGCCCACCCAGAACGCACCGCGTTCTTGTACCACCTGGGCCAGGCGGCCGGGCTGATCCATCTCGAAGGCCGGCGCCTGCGCCTGCGCCGCGACCCCGTGCGCGCCTGGCTCAAACAGTCGCGGTCAGAACAACTCGAGCGGCTCCAACACACCTGGCGCGACGACGTCGCCTGGAATGACCTGTGGCAGATGCCGGGCATCGTTTGCGAGGACAGCGGCTGGAGCAACGATCCTTTCCTGGCCCGCCAGACGATATCGAACTTTTTGAGCCGCTGCGCCGGCGATGCCTGGCTGTCGATCGACGGACTGATCGACATCATTTACCAACAAGCGCCGGATTACCTCCGCCCAGACGGCGACTTTGCGAGCTGGTACATCCGCGACGCGCGCACCAACCAATATTTGACCGGGTTTGAACATTGGGATAAAATCGAGGGCGCGCTGATCGCCTACTTGATTGGCGGGCCGTTGCACTGGTTGGGCGTCGTGTCGCTGGGGTTCAAAGAAGGCTGGAGCAAACCATCGGCCTTTCGACTGACGCCGTGGGGACGATCATTTCTGGGGCGCGGCGAGAGGGCGCCAGAGCGGCCACAGCGCCCGGCGTCGATCACGCCGCAGGGCCAGATCACTTTGCCCAGAACGGCGTCATTGTTCGATCGTTTCCAGCTGGCGCGCATCGCCGAATGGCGCGCTTCTGGGGCGGATTACGTTTTTGAGATCACCGCCGAGGCCTTGCGCCGGGCGTTTGGCACCAACATCCAGGCCGAAATGGTCGAAAACTTTGTGACGCGCCTCTGCCAGGGACAAACGCCGGCGGCGGCCATCGCCCGTATTCGCAATTGGGCCAATCGTTACGGTCAGGTACGCCTGCGCCGGGTGATCATTTTGGAAACACGCACACAAAAAACAATGCTCGATTTGCAAGCGCATGACCGCATCCGGGGCTATTTGCGACAACTGCTTTCGCCAACACAGGCCTTGATCAGGGAGCGCGATTGGGAGATTGTGATTCGGGAATTGGAACGGGCCGGCTATTTGCCGGAAATCGTCGAACACTAACATAACACAGAAGGACATTATGTCGAAAAAAACACGCACTGCCGCCCTCCGCGCCGATTTCACCCATACTTTTGCTCAAGAGCCAGAACTGGTCGTCCGCGCCCCGGGGCGTGTCAACCTCATTGGCGAGCACACCGACTATAACGATGGCTATGTACTACCCATCGCCATCGACCGCAACGTCCTTTACGCCGTATCCATGCGCGCCGATCGCACTGTGCGCCTGCGCGCCGTCGATTTCGACGCCCAAACCTCGTTTTCGCTGGACAACATTGCCCATGTCGAACGGCAAAAATGGAGCAACTATCATCGCGGCGTGGCCGTGGCGCTGCAAGAACACGGCCTGACCCTGCCCGGCATCGACGTGGCTTTTAGCAGCAACATACCCATCGCCTCCGGGCTGTCTTCCTCGGCCGCGATCGAGGTCGGCATCGCGGTGGTGTGGCAAACGCTCACCGGCTTGGACCTGCCGCGCACCGATCTGGCCTTGCTCTGCCAGCGCGCCGAAAATAACTTTGTCGGCGTCAACTGTGGGATTATGGATCAATTCATCTCGGCGCTGGGCCAGAAAAACGCCGCGCTGTTCATCGACTGCCGCACGCTCGACCACCGCGCGGTGTCCATTCCCCCCGGCCTGACCGTGGTGGTGATGGACACGGCCAAACGACGCGGGCTGGCCGATTCGGCCTACAACACGCGCCGCGCCGAATGTGAGCGCGGAGTTGAACTGCTCAAACGTCATTTGCCCGGCATTGACGCTTTGCGCGACGTGCCGGTGGCCGAGTTTGAGCGGTACGCCGCCAAACTGCCGGAAAACGTGCGCAAACGCTGCCGTCACGTCGTCGGCGAAAACCAACGTGTGCTGGATTTTGTCGCCGCATCAGAGCGCGGCGATACGGCGACGATGGGCGCGTTAATGAACGCCTCACACGTCAGCTTGCGCGACGACTATGAGGTCAGCTGCGCCGAACTCGATGCGATGGTCCGCGCAGCCTGGAATGCGCCGGGCGTCGTCGGCGCGCGGATGACCGGCGGGGGATTTGGCGGCTGCGCCGTGGCCCTGGTCCAAAAAGAACAGGTCAAAGCATTTGTCGCCCGCGTCGCCCCCGCCTATGAACAGGCAACCGGCCTGGAGCCGAGTTTGTATGTCTGCCAGGCCCAAGCCGGTGCAAGTGTGGCGCATTAAGAGGCCGCTTTGGCACATAGGACTGGTCTCGTCCCAAAAATGAAATGGGTGTGTTTCAACTGCTTTAGAACTGGCGTCAGGCGGCCAATTCGAGTGATTGAAATTCGAGTCCATTCTGGTTGGGAAAGGGCGATGCATACAAACGGTTATGGCGCTGGTGTTGGCGATATGGCACGTACACGGCCAAGTATTCGACGGTACCTCGCAACAGGTCGGAATAGCGGTCTGTTCCGTAAAAGTACGGTCGCCACAAAGGAACATGTCCAAAGATGGAAAAATAGATGTGTTTCTGCTCACTGTGATAGGGCAAGACTTGCCCATCTGCCAACGTGGTTTCATCACGGGAGCAAGCTCGAGAACGCATCTGGAAGAAAAGGGGCAAGAGTTTGGCGCCCAGCCTCAACAACAGGGTGAACAAACCCCGCTCAATTTGGTCCGCCGTCGCTGTGCGGACTTGTCCTCCCGTGACAAAATCCAAAACCCTGTCAAAATCGGCTCGAATCTGGACTTTTGTTTGCTTCGCATCAGGAATCATGGTGCCTCCTATTGGTACGCCATAGTTTTTGTTATCTCGAACCCAAGTTCACCAGAAAGAAGCCATATCTCCAAAGCAAATGAAACACACCCAAATGAAATGCCTCCCCTGGTTTTGCCAATCTATACATCATGTGCTATAATGCCTTTCCGTTGGGGCGTCGCCAAGTGGAAAGGCAGTGGCCTTTGGAGCCATTATCCGTAGGTTCGAATCCTACCGCCCCAGCTATCGACTGACCAACCACATATTTGTATCTCGGACAAAAATCGGCGGGGTTGTTTTGTCTCCAACTCTGTCCAGGTCATGAGGCAAAAGCCCGGAATGCGATTTACGCACTTTCGGGTTTTTGTGTTCACCCTACTCTTGCGCGGCTAAACTTGCCGCTTCTTGGAACTCTAGTTTCCAATTCACTACCGGACACTTGGGCTTTTTACACAAAGTAGACACGGAGAAGCCGAGTTTTCGTATTCTAGCCACGAATTTATCGCCCGAACACGAAAACTCGGTCA
>CAYZYE010000126.1:0-11872 GCA_964481205.1 uncultured Anaerolineae bacterium
CTTTAAGGGGATTGACCAATCCCCGTCGGCGTGCCCGTCCGGCGTCGTCTGTTTACGGCGGCGTGGATTGGACCAGTTTTTGGGGAGGTTTTGGTGAGCGATTGTATCTTTTGTGATATTCTAGCCGGTCGTGCGCCGTCGAGCATGGTCTACCGGGATCAGCTGTGCAGCGCCTTGATGGACATCCAGCCGGTGAACCCCGGCCACATTTTGATCATTCCCAACCTGCACGCGACCTATTTGGCCGATCTGCCGCCGGAGACCGGGGCGCACATGTTTCAGGTGGCGCAGCGCGTCGTCCAGGCGTTGCGCGAGAGCGGCGTGCGCTGCCAGGGCGTCGATCTGTTTTTGGCCGACGGCGAGGCCGCCGGTCAGGATGTTTTTCACGTTCATCTGCACGTCATCCCACGCTATCGCGGCGACGGGTTTGGCTTTCGCTTTGGGCCGGCGTATGGTCAAAGGCCGCCCCGCTCGCAGCTGGATGACCTCGCCGGGCAGGTTCGGCAGCATCTATGAGGCCGCCGGGTTGCTTTTTCCGCTGTTTCCTTTCGTCGCAACGGGGTAAAGCGATCGTTATTGCCATCGTGAGCGTATTGGGGCTGTTGCTTTGGTCGTGGGTGCCGGCCGGTGTTGCCTCTGATTGTCATTTTGCTGAAAACGGCGCGTGGATCAGCGTCGATTGGACCTCGCAACCGGTTGATGCGGATGCCGTGGCCGATTTGGCTCAAAATGCCTCGTTGCGGCGTTTTCACTACCTCTTTCCGTTCACGACATACGTCAAAGCCGATGGTTTGCCCAGTGCTTCTTCCTGGTTTGACCGGGTAGGAAGTCATAAGAGATGTGGAGAATCTGTTTTTTGTCGCAAAGAGCAGTTACAAGGGGGGCGTCTTGGTTATCTCTGTGCCTTTGGGTTGGGCTGATGTCGGTTGTCGGATGTTCCTCAGACGTTGAGCTGGATACCAGTCTGGTTACCAACCAACCTTGTGCTGTTCCGTGCTGGCACAACCTGGTCCCTGGAACATCTACCGGGAGTGATGTACGCACTCGATTAGAAAGCAGCCCTTTTGTCCAAGTGACAACTCTGAACTATGACCTGGTTGAGCAAAATGGGGTTCAGCTAGATATATTCACCTGGAAAGCGCGAGGCAAGCTGTATAACAGTGTATATCTCCGAGACGACCGAGTGTTGCGAATCGAGATAGCATTGGATTACGACCTGACGCTTGGCGACATTGTGGACAGGTATGGTTTCCCTGAGACCATTCATATTGATCGCGGTCAGCCAGATATGTCTTGGTACTGGATTACTGTTGACTATTTTTCCAGGGGTTTGACTGTGGAAGGATATATGAGAATCGGGCCAGATGACGCAGCCAAGTTTGAGGTTAACGATACAGTATGGTTATCAGAAGGAGCCAAGGTCACGAAAGCTATCTATTATGAGCCTATGTCTATGCCAGATGTGCTTCGCCAGGTGTTTTTGCTTTCTCCAGATCAGATAGACCGTTCCCTTGCCATTCGTCAAGAATGGCAAGGATTCGGGTACGTCAAGTTTGTCAAATGATGGTTCATTAAAGTCATTCCAAATAATCGCTGCGCATTGATCGTCGTCGCCCGCACGACCTCGGCCAATGAAACGCCTTTGACCTCGGCGACCTGGCGCGCGATCTGGGGCAGATAGGCCGGCTCGTTGCGCCGGCCGCGCCGCGACTGCGGTGCAAGGTACGGGCAGTCCGTTTCCAACAGCAGCCGCGCCAGCGGAACCTGCCTGACCACGGCGCGCAAACTCTGCGCCTTGGGATATGTCACCGGGCCATCGACCCCCAGGTAAAAACCCATAGCGAGCGCCATTTGCGCCGCCTCGACGCTGCCGGAAAAGCAATGCACGACGCCCAAACGGTCGCCGGAGCGGCGCAAGGCCCAATTCCCCAAAACGGTCAACGCCTCCCGATAAGCCTCATCCTGACTGCGTTTGTCCCGAATGTGAACGACAACCGGCTTGTCGCATTCTAGCGCAATCTCGAGTTGCGACTCGAACACCCGGCGCTGCACATCTCGCGGCGAGTTGTCCCAATAGTAATCCAGTCCTATCTCGCCGATCGCCACCACCTGCGGGCCAACCGCCCAGCGGCGCAGCGCGTCGAGGTCGGCCGGGGCGACCTGGCTGGCGTCGTGCGGGTGGAGGCCCACCGTGGCGTAAATCCCGGCGTATCGCTCGGCCAGCGCCATCGCGGCGCGGCTCGAGGCCATATCCGCGCCGACGGTGAGGATTGGTTTGACCCCGGCCTCGAACGCGCGCCGAATCACCGCCTCACGGTCGGCGTCGAACCTGGCGCTGTCCAAATGCGCGTGTGTGTCGATCACAGCCCGTACTCGGCGCGAACCAGTTCCAGGTCGGCGTCGACCATCATTTGAATCAACTGCTCGAAACTGGTTTCCGGCTCCCAGCCCAACGCCGCCTTGGCTTTGCTCGGATCGCTGACCAGCAGATCGACCTCGGCCGGGCGATAGAACCTGGGGTCAACAATGACATATTTTTCCCAGTCCAGCCCCAGGCGTTCAAACGCCACCCGGCACAACGTCCGAACCCGGTACGTCTGCCCCGTGCCGATCACGTAATCGTCCGGCGCATCTTGCTGAAGCATCAACCACATGGCGCGCACATAGTCGCCGGCGAACCCCCAGTCACGGCGCGAATCCAGGTTGCCCAGGTGCAAATCCTCGGCCAAACCGAGCTTGATCTTGACCGCGCCATAGGTGACTTTGCGGGTCACAAATTCCAGCCCCCGGCGCGGGCTTTCATGGTTGAACAAAATGCCCGAACAGGCGAACAGATCATAGCTTTCCCGGTAATTGACCGTGATCCAATGCCCATAGACCTTGGCCACGCCATAAGGCGAGCGCGGGTAAAAAGGCGTGCTCTCTTTTTGGGGCGACTCGCGCACCTTGCCAAACATCTCTGACGACGAGGCCTGGTAAAAGCGAATGCTCAAGTCGGCGATGCGCACCGCTTCGAGCATGCGCGTGACGCCGAGCGCGGTCGCTTCGCCGGTGAATACCGGCTGTTTCCACGACGTAGGCACAAAGGACTGCGCCGCCAGATTATAGACCTCTTGCGGTTTGTATTCTTGCAGTGCATCGACCAGCGACATCTGATCGAGCAGATCGCCGGGTACCAGCGTGAGCCGATCCTGAATGTGCTCGATGCGTTGAAAATTGACCGTGCTACTGCGCCGCACCATCCCGACTACATGATAGCCCTGGTCGAGTAAAAATTCGGCCAGATAAGACCCGTCTTGACCGGTAATGCCCGTAATAAGCGCCGTTTTCATATCATCCTTTTCCTTTGATTTCGTTCACGCGCGTTCGCCAATCATCCAACACGTCGGCCAGACTTTGCTCGAAAGCGATCGTCGGCTTCCACCCTGTGCAGGCGTGGAGCTTGCCGTAATCGCAGACGACCAGCGGCACCTCGCTGGGGCGCATCCGCGCCGGGTCCGGTTCGACACGGATCGGTGTGCGGCTGGACTGGACAAAATAGTCCAGCACCTGGCGGATCGAATGCGCCCGCCCGGAGCCGATATTGTACACCTGACCGGATTGCCCCTTGAGCGCCAGCAGGTGATAAGCGCGCACCACGTCGCGCACATCGGTAAAATCGCGCTGCGCCTCCAGGCTACCCACGCGCAGCACGGGGTCTTGCTGCCCGGCCTCGATGCGCGCCACCTGAGAGGCAAAATCGGGCACGACGAACCCCAATCCTTGCCTCGGCCCGATGTGGTTAAATGGTCGCACGCGGATCGTGTCGAGCCGGTGGCTGAGGTGATACTGCAAGCCCAACATATCCTGCGCGATTTTGCTCACCGCATAAGGGTTGACCGGGTTAAAGGCCACATGCTCGTCGATGGGCATGTCGGCCGGTGAAACAAGCCCGTACTCTTCGCTCGAACATACGCACAGCACGCGGCAGTCCAGCCCCAGGTTGACCACGGCTTGCAAAATGTTGGCCTGCATCCCAACATTGATGCTCAACGTGCCGGCCGGGTCGCGCCAGGACCGGCCCGTCACCGCCATCGCCGCCAGGTGGAAAACGACATCGGGCTGCGCCTGCTCGAGAATAAACTCGACCACAGGCAAACGCGACAGTTCGGCGGGAAAAAGCGTCAGCCGGGAGCGAATGTCCCTGATGTTGCGGTCCGGCCCGTACACGGTGCCCATCACTTGCCAGTCGGTGTGCAAGAGCAAATACTCGGCCAGATGGCTGCCCACAAATCCAGAAATACCGGTGATCAATGCTTTCAAAACATCCTCCTTTACCGTAGTTACCCAACATAATGCCATTATACTTTAATTTGGAGACGCTGGCAAACCGGGAACACCCAAATTATTTGAAACACACCCATTTGACATTTGCGCGCAAATACATACACTGGGGAAACTGGAACGCGCCCCGGCAATGATTGATAAAACGGCAAGAACGTGAGCGAGTTTTTCCAATGGGCCTATTTTTGACCAAAACAGAACAAGCCATGCTCGGCGGCGAACATGGTTTGGCCGTGCAGCGCGCGATGGAAATCATCGTCGCTTTGGCCAAGATTTACGATGCGCAAAAACTGGTCGAGATAAACAGCGTTCAAGTCGCCGGTGTCAGCTACAAGAACCTGGGGCCGGCCGGGCTTGATTTTTTGCGCGAGTGGGCCGGGCAGGGGGCGCGGGTTCGCGCGTCGACCACGCTCAACCCGGCCGGAATGGACCTGACGCAGTGGTCGGCGCTGGGCTTTTCCCGTGATTTTGCCCGGCAGCAACAGGCCGTGCTCGAGGCCTATGCGGCGATGGGCATCGAACTGAGCTGCACCTGCACCCCTTATCTGATCGGCAACCGGCCGCGATACGGCGAGCACATTGCCTGGGCCGAATCGTCGGCGGTGAGTTTTGCCAACTCGGCGCTGGGCGCGCGCACCAACCGCGAAGGCGGACCCAGCGCGCTGGCCGCGGCGATCTGTGGTCGCACCGCCGCCTATGGCCTGCACCTGGACGAAAACCGCGTGTCCCACTGCCGCATCGACGTGTACTGCCCGCTGGCGGGCGCCGCCGATTGGAGCGCCCTGGGCTACCTCATTGGCCGGACGCGCTGCGCCGTGCCGTACCTGGTTTTGCACGCCCAGGCCTCCTCCCCAACGCTCGATGACCTCAAAAGCCTTGGCGCCGCGATGGCCGCCAGCGGCGCTCAGGCACTCTATCATATCGCCGGCGTCACGCCCGAAGCGCAGCGCGCCGACATGCTTGCCGCCGGCGCCCAAACGATCGCCATCCGCGACTTGGCGCCGGGGTACGCGGCACTGAACGACAGCGCCGGCGCCGTCGATCTGGTGAGCATTGGCTGCCCGCACGCCTCGAAAGCCGAGATCGCCCAAATCGCCGCCTTGCTGCAAGGCAAGCGGGTCAAATGCGCGTTGTGGATCACCACGGCGCGGAAAATTCGCGAGGAAATGCGCGATGCGCTCGGCCTGATCCAGGCCGCCGGCGGCCGCGTGGTCGCCGATACCTGCCTGGTCGTCGCGCCGGTCGAACAACTCGGTTTCAAGGTCATGGCCACCAACTCGGCCAAAATGGCCTTTTACACGCCCTCCCATTCGGGGCTGCGCGTGCGCTTTGGCTCGCTGGCGCAGTGCCTCGAGGCGGCGATCAGCGGCGTTTGGCGGTAGCGCCGCCGTGCAATGATCGCCTGGGTGGGTGGGGACGGCTGGTTTAGGAGTACAGAGTGAACAAAATAGCCCTTGGTTTTCAAATTCTCGCTTATCGATTGACCCATTACCGCTTGCGGGATACGCTCTGGTGGGCGCTCGATCATTTGGTGCGGCGCATCAGCGGCGCGCCGATCCGCGCTCTGAGCCAAATCCGTCCTTATTTACACGTCGGCGGGCAGTACCGGGCGCGCGGCTGGCCCAAACTGGTCGCTCGCGGGGTGACGGCCGTGGTCAATATGCGCGTCGAGTTTGACGACCGGCAGGCGGGCCTGGCCCCGGAACAATACCTCTATTTGCCGACCATCGACGATACTGCCCCTTCGCTCGAACAGTTGCAACAAGGCGTGGCTTTTATCCATCGCCAGATCGACGCCGGTGGCAGCGTCTATGTTCACTGCGGCGCCGGCGTGGGGCGCGCGGCGACGATGGCGGCGGCTTTTTTTGTCAGCGCCGGAATGGCGCCCGCACAGGCCTGGCAAACCATCCGTGCGGTGCGCCCGTTTATCAAACCGACGGCGGAGCAACTGGCCCAGATCGAACGCTTTGCCGGTACTAGCCGGGCCTCCTTTCCAGCCGAAGCAGCCGGGCTTCCAGATCGGTGATTTGGTTTTTGATTCTGTGGATCAGCTGCAACATTTGCCCGATGACCTGCTCGGACGTCAATTTGCCTTTGCTCCATTCCTGAATGATGTGTTCAAGTGAATACGTGCCCATTTTTTCTCCCTTGCCAACACGAACTGGTGTAAGAAATGATAAAAAAAGAAAAAGCTACAGACTCATTATACACGATTCCGTGTACAATGTCAAGCGTTTTGGCATCTCATTCTTGCCCGGTTTCCGGCGGTGGGTCAGTTCGATACTCGAACCCGGCCCGTTCGGCGACGAGGGCCAACAACCGGGCCATCCCACCGCGCGGTTGGTGGTAGCCGCATTCCCAATCGCTGATCGTTTGCTGGCGCACGCCCAACTCTTGGGACATTTGCTGCTGTGTCATTGCCAGGTGATCGCGCAGCGCCTTGATACTTGATTTGTTCCAGGTGTATTCCACTTGGCGTTTGGCCGACATTGCACCATCCTTTTTTTGAAACGTTTTAGCGCATCGAATACCAGGCCATAAATGCCCGGCCAAAGTACAGCATCACCGACCCACCCAAAATGAGGAATGGCCCATAGGGAATGGCCGTAAAAGCCGAATATTTGCGCAAAAGCAGGCCAAAGATCGATACATATAGAGCCGATATGATCCCGCCGCTCAAGATGCCGATCACGAGCGCGAAAATAATGTCGGGCGCGCCCACGGCAAAGCCGATAAAGGTGATCAGCGTCACGTCGCCAAAACCAAAGGCGATCTGCGATACCGCGCGTCCGCGCACCCGCCCCACCAGTTTGACAAACAATTTGCCAAACCAGTACAGCCCCAGGGCGCTGATCAGCCCAATGCCGCCGCCAAGCAGTCCCCGCGCCGGGTAATCTGAGCCGGGGTTGAGCAGTGTGGCGAGGATGGCAAGGGCGATGGCCGGCAGCATGATCAGATGTGGGATGAGTTTGTGTTCCAGGTCGGTGACCAGTACCAGGATAAAGATCGACCCGTAAACGAGTTGGGTGATCAATACGAACGGCGGTTCGCCGCGCAGCCCGCAAAGCGCAAACAGCCCTATCGCGCCGAGTTCGACCAACGGGTGACGCCAGGGAAGCGGCGTTGCGCAGTTTGGGCAGCGCCGTTGGCGGCTTGCCCAGGCCAGGATGCCGCTCCAGGCCAGGAACGGACGGGGCTGGTCGCACTGCGGGCACACCGGCCTCTGCAAGCGTCGCTTGATCGGCAGGCCGTCCGCGCAGAGGTTGATCAGGATGCCGATGATGAAACCGCACAAAGCAAGGAGCCAAATCATTATATTTCCTCGACCCAGATTCAATGTCCAATAAACCTGGTCGTATTATACCACATTTTGCCAAGATGGGGGGTCTGTGTTATCATTGGGTGGGCGCGGTGATTTGCGCGCCTCAAACGTCTGGAACGCAAAGAAAGGATCGTGATGGCAAACGAAAAAGCGAAACGAAATTGGGGTCAGAGTCAAGCTGCATATCTGTCTGCACTGGAGGCCAGGTGGGTCAAGGTGGCCTTTATGGATGGTAAAACGTTCAGGGGGGTGTTGACCGGCGTCGACACGTATGAAATTTTCATCAAGCCGGCCAAAGGCCCCGAGATTTTGATCAGCAAGGGCGCGCTCAAATATTTGCATCCCACCGCGCCAGAGGGAGACGACTGAGCCGGGATCGACGATGAAAAAGTTTATCGCTGTGGCCGGCAACATTGGCGTGGGCAAATCGACATTGTCGCGGCTGTTGTGCGAATTTTATCTGTGGGAGCCGTTCTACGAGGCCGTCGACGACAACCCATATCTCGCCGATTTTTACCGCGATATGAAAACCTGGGCTTTTCACTCGCAGGTCTTTTTTCTCTCCCGTCGCCTGAGCCACCATCGCCAGATCATCGAGCGGCCGGGTACGGTGGTGCAGGATCGCACCGTGTACGAGGACGCCGAGGTCTTTGCCCGTAATCTGTACGAACAGGGGGCAATGAGCGCGCGCGATTACGGCAGTTACCGTGAATTGTACGAAACGGTGATCGGCATTATCCCGCCGCCCGACCTGGTCATCTATTTGCAGGCTTCTGTGCCGACTTTGCTTGAGCGCATCCGCAAGCGCGGGCGTGATTACGAGCAAAATATCTCGACCGGGTACCTGGAACGGCTCAATGGCTACTATCAAGAGTGGATGGACTCGTTCAAGCTGTGTCCCGTGTTGACCGTTCCCACCGACGATCTCGACTTTGTCAGCAATGGCCGGCACCTGGCCCAGATTTCGGCTCGCGTCCTCGACAAACTGCATGGCAAAGAGACGGTCGTTTTCAATCTAACCCCCGAGAGCGCACAGAAAAAGAACATTCCCTGCAACGCATTTGAAACACACCCGATACATCTTGAGGAGTAAACATGTTGACTGAAATGGTTCACGGATTCGAGTTGGTTCGAGAGCAGACGATTCCCGAGTTGAACACCAGGGCGCAGATTTACCGGCACGTCAAAACCGGCGCCGAGCTGTTGTCGCTGCAAAACGACGATGAAAACAAGGTTTTTGGCATTGTTTTTCGCACCCCGCCGCCCGATTTGACCGGGCTGCCGCACATTATGGAACATTCGGTGTTGAGCGGTTCGGCCAAGTATCCGCTCAAAGATCCATTTATCCAGTTGAGCAAGGGGTCGCTGAAAACCTTTCTGAACGCGATGACCTGGCCGGACAAGACCGGTTATCCGGTGGCGAGCCAGAATGTCCAGGATTTTTACAATTTGGTCGATGTTTATCTGGACGCCGTGTTTCACCCGCTGCTTGCCCGCTATACGCTGATGCAAGAAGGGTGGCATTACGAGTTGGAAAGCCTCGACGAGCCGCTGACTTTTAACGGCATCGTTTTTAACGAGATGAAGGGCGCGTATTCGTCGCCAGATACGCTAATGTACCGTCACGCGATGCGCTCGCTGTTGCCCGACACGCCGTATGGCCTCGATTCCGGCGGCGACCCGGCGGCGATCCCCAACCTGACTTTTGAGCAGTTCAGGCGTTTCCACGAAACCTATTACCATCCTTCCAACGCCTATATTTTCTTTTATGGCGACGATGACCCACGAGAACGGCTGCGCTTGCTCGATCGATACCTGCAAGAATTTGAACGTATCGAGGTCGAATCCGCGATCCCGCTGCAAGCGCCTTTTGACGAACCACGTCATCTGACTGTACCGTTCGATGTCGGCGCAGAGCAGGATGGCAAAAGCGACAACAAGGCCATGTTGACCGTCAACTGGCTGCTGGGTGAGGGGCGGGGAGCAGAATGGACGCTTGGCTTGAACATCCTGGCGCACATTCTTATCGGCACGCCGGCCTCGCCATTGCGCAAGGCGTTGATCGATTCCGGGTTGGGTGAAGACCTGGCCGGCGAGGGGCTGGATGACAGCGTCCGCCAGGCGTATTTTTCCACCGGTCTCAAGGGGATCGACGAACGAGATGTCGACCAGGTGCAGGCGCTCGTGATCGACACGCTGCGCGCTCTTGCCACCGACGGCATCGATCCGGACACGGTCGCGGCCTCGATGAACACGGTCGAGTTTGCGCTGCGCGAAAACAACACCGGCGCCTATCCGCGCGGTCTGTCGTTGTTGTTTCGCGCCACGTCGACCTGGATTTTCGATGGCGACCCGCTGGCGCCCCTGATGTTCGAAAAGCCGCTCAACGCGATCAAGGCGCGGCTGGCGGCCGGCGAGCGCTATTTTGAAGGGTTGATTCGAGATCACCTGGTTGACAACAGGCATCGATCCACGGTACTGCTCAAGCCCGATGCCAAGGTTCGCCAGGAGCAAGAGGCCGCCGAGCGAGCGCGTCTGGAGCAGGCGCGCGCTCAGATGAGCGAGGCCGATCTGCGCAAGGTGATCGAGGAAACCCAGGCGTTAAAGCGGCTACAAGCGACGCCCGACTCGCCAGAGGTTTTGGCGACGCTGCCGATGCTCACTCTTGACGACCTGGAGCGGGAAAACAAACACATCCCCCTTGAGGTCATCCGGGAGAGCGAGAACGAGTTGTTGTATCATGATTTGTTTACCAACGGCATCGTCTATCTCGATCTCGGCTTTGACCTGCACTCGCTGCCGCAAGAACTGGTTCCTTTTGTGTCCTTGTTTGGTCAGGCGTTGACCAAGATGGGCACCGAGACGCAGGATTTTGTCCGACTCGGACAGCGCATCGGCCAAAAGACGGGCGGCATTTCGGCGACTGCCCTGGTCTCGGCGATCAGGGGCGCGGACGAGAGCGTGGCCCGGCTGGTGGTGCGGGGCAAATCAACCGTTGCCCAGGCCCAAGATCTGTTGGATCTGCTGCACGACATCTTGACCACGGTCCAGCTTGATAACCCGGCGCGGTTCAAGCAGCTGGTTCTGGAAAACAAGGCGCGCCAGGAGGCGGGGTTGGTGCCTGGCGGTCACATGTTGGTAGGCTCGCGCCTCAGCGCTCATTTTGACGAGGCCGGCTGGCTTGGCGAACAGATGGGCGGCATCGAGCAACTCTTTTTCCTGCGCCGTCTGGTCGAGGAGGTGGAGCGCGACTGGCCGTCGGTGCTGGATAGGTTGGAGCGGGTCAAGTCGCTGCTGGTCAATCGCCAGACCGTGATCTGCAATATCACCCTCGACGCCGGTCATTGGGCCGATTTCCGCCCCAGGCTGAGCGCGTTGTTGGCCCGGCTGCCCACGGCGCCGGCGCAGCGGACGGTCTGGACGCCTTCGTCGCCGCCGCCATTCGAAGGGCTGACCATCCCGGCGCGGGTCAACTATGTGGCCAAAGGCGCAAATTTGTACGATCTGGGATACGAGCTGGATGGATCGATGTCGGTAATTGCCAATTATCTCCGAACATCCTGGCTTTGGGATCGAATTCGCGTCCAGGGTGGGGCGTATGGCGGGTTCTGCCTTTTTGATCGCGCTTCGGGCGTGTTCAGCTATATTTCTTACCGCGACCCCAATCTGCTTGCCACGATCGACAGTTATGACCAGACCGCCCAGTTTTTGCGCGATCTCGATTTGAGCGAGGACGAGCTGGTCAAGAGCATCATTGGCGCGATCGGCCGCATCGACGCTTACCAGCTGCCCGACGCCAAGGGCTATACCTCGATGGTGCGTTATTTGACCCGCGAAAGCGACGAGGAACGCCAGCGCTATCGCGAGCAGGTGCTTGCGACCACCGCCGACGATTTCACGGCTCTGGCCGGGGTGTTGTCCAAAGTGAATGACGCCGGCCTGGTGGCCGTGCTCGGTTCGCAAGAGGCGATCGCGGAGGCAAACGAGGAAAAGGACGGTTGGCTGGCGATCACGCCGGTGCTCTAGTGGCGTGCTGCAAGTCCCAGCGCATCCGCCAATCGCAGAGATCACCGAGAGTGCAAAGAAATAAGGCATCGAACGGCACCGTAAATATTTGCAGATACAAGATGATCTCTGCGTCCCTGGTTTTTCAGCATGCTCCTGGAATGAGATTTTGCGCCGTCGTGAACAGACGGCGTTATACAGACGCCGCGAGCTGTAGATGTC
>CAYZYE010000127.1:0-11826 GCA_964481205.1 uncultured Anaerolineae bacterium
CGTGTGGTTTGGGCATAGTAAAACTCCTCCTGTGTTTATATTTGGTTCTTGATCGGATCGCGTTATATCATAGGCTGGGGGTTCTGTCAAACCTGGCTCCAGGGCAATCGCATCTTGACTGGCTGGGCGCCAAAACGGTGGTTTACCGGATCTGACGATCCGGCAAGAGCAGCTGTTTCTCCTGCCCACAAGGGGCTATGTTATGGACGCTCAAATCGTTGTCTCATTTGACCTGTAAATGCGCCAGCGTGATCCAATCACCTTCCACGTCGCCGTTGGGCAGCACGCTCTGCACCCGCTTGCGCGTTGCAAAACCATACATCCCCACCACGAGCGGGTACTGACCCGGCGGCAGATCGGCGGGGACATTCAAAACATGCGTGTCGACGATCCGCGTGCCGCGCCGCCACCGTGGAAACCAGAGCCAGGTCGGCGAACTGCCGCCCAACGGCGTCATATCGTGCTGCGCCCTGACCTGCAAGCCCGAATCGAGCAACTGGACGAAAACGGTATAATTTTCGTCGATCGGGCGCAGCGACGCCCACTGCAAAGCCACACGCAACGCCCGCCCCGGCTCGATCGCCAGCGGATGGCGCATCGGCGCGCGCCGCCCGTTGACGCGCGCGCCGCGCAGCACAATCTCGCCACGCAAATTGCCCAACGCCTTATCCAGCGTGCGCGCAGACGGCGTCCACGATGCAGGTTGTATATTGACCACCGTTAACGTGTCCAGCGCCTCGCCATTTTGCAGCGTCAAGTCGCGGCCCTCATTGAGCAGCCGCACTCCCACCCGCAGCGATTGCGCCCCCGCCTCGATCCGCCACGGCACGGGCAGTTCAAAGCGTTCGCCGACGATCTCGCCCGGCTGCCACCACGGCGTGTTAAAGCGGCTGTCGGTGGTAAAATGATAGACCGTATCGCCCAACTTGGCCCAAGGCAGATAATACTGCTGCGCTTCGACCCCTTCCGGTTTGGGCAAACGCATATACAGGTCCAGCAACAGCACATCGCCGCGCCGCGCCGCGCTCTGGTTGAGCCGCCAGCCGACGATCTCGAAATTGTCTTGGGCAATCACCTCAACCGGATTCACGCCGGCGGGCAACTCGTGCGGCCAGACCGGCAGAACTTGCCACAGGTCGCCGCTGGGCAGCAAGCGGTACTTGGCGGCGACAAAAGGGCGATACGTCGTCAGATAAACCGGCCCTTGCGCCAAATTCTCGTCCACACCCTCGGTAAAGGTCTTGCCGGCCGGGATATACACGAATCGCAGGTCTTTCGGGTTCCAGGCGCGGCCCTCGACCTGGGTGTGATACCACACCGTTGTCATCCGCTCCCACTCGGTCAACAACGCAACGTGCTGCCCCCGGCCGGCAAAGCGCCGTTCGACCATCTCTAGCCAGGCATCGGCATCGTCGAACCGGCTCAGATCCATATTGCGCCAATGAACCGCCGTCGACCAGACGGGCATGATCGCCGCGACGGCAACGACGGCGCAAGAGAACGCCACGTGCCAACGGCGTCGGTTTTCCCCCGGCCAACCGCCGGCCCAACCAAGCAGCGCGTCGATGCCCAAACCGGCCAGCACGCCCACCACAACCATCGGCCCCAGCAGATAGGCCATCGCGTCCTGCAAAATGTTGATCGTCGCCAAGACGATGCCCGCCAAATAGCCGGTGAACAGTAGCGCCAGACGCCAGCGCCGCCGCCACAGCGCGCCCAGACCGGCAACGGCGAGCGCCAGAGCCGGCGGCGCGTACTGCAAACCGAGCGGCACACGCACATCCCACAACCGGTACAACAGATCAATGGGCGTAAATTGAAACAGGTTGACGCGCAATCCTTGCGCCGTGATCACCCGCACAAACCCGCCCCAGGTGTTCATATCATTTGGGCCGGGCAGCGGCAGCGATCCAACCGCGCAGCGAAGCGGATAGTACAAAAACACCGCCAGGCCCAGCAGCGCCCAACCGATCATCTTGAGCAAAGCGCGCCAATCGAGCAGAATGCGCGGACGAACGGCGACGATCAGCGCCGCATAGGCCGGAAAAGCAAAGACCAACAGCGGGTGATGCGCCGGACTTGATCCGGCAACGACGCAAAACGCCCACAACCAGCGATCCTGGGCGGTGTATCGCCACCGCACCAGCAGAAACAGGCTCACCGTCGCCAGCAACGCGGTCACAATATGGGCGTTGGCGTGAATGGCGTGCTGCCACACATCGAGGCCGGACGCAAGCAGCAGCGCGCCCAAGAGCGCCGGAGCCTGTCCGCGCAGCGACAACTCGTCCGGCTGGCCCAACATACGCCCGATGCCGTAGGCCAGCGTCACAATCGCTGCGCCGCACAGCGCCGAAAGGAGATTGGCCCGCCAGGCAAACGTGCCGATCGGCAGCAAATGCGTGAATAAATTGCCCAACAGCGCATAAAACCCGTAACCGGGCGGGTGTCCAATGCCCCAACGCGCGGCGACGATCTGGTACTCGCCGGGATCGCCGGGCACCACCGCCGGCGCCATCTTGGTCACATACAGCGCCAGACACAGCGCAAAGAGGATCAAGGCAATGGCCCAGGAAATTTTCATTCTGATCATAAATTTACCACAATATTTAATATAATACGAAATCGCCCATCGTTCACCAGTGCCGGATTATACCACGGCGTCCAGACATTGACAAAGCGCCAAGAGACGTGTATACTGAAAAGTACGATCAGACTTGATGCGGGAGCAAATTCGATGAATGATGGACGGCAAATGCTTGAG
Source organism: uncultured Anaerolineae bacterium (assembly GCA_964481205.1). Taxonomy (GTDB): domain Bacteria; phylum Chloroflexota; class Anaerolineae; order JAFGEY01; family JAFGEY01; genus CAYRXM01. Next base: position 2,762 of record CAYZYE010000127.1, read on the forward strand.
GATCAACAAACAGTGCTCGACACGTTTTGGCAACAGGCCAACCACTCGGCCGGTGCGGGGCAAAACGAAGAGGCGCGCAGCTGGCTCGAAGGCATCGTCGAATTGGACGACGACAACATCGAAGCGTGGCTGCGGCTGGCCGAGTTGATCCCGGACGCGCGCGAACGGATGCACTGTTATGTGCGCGTGTTGGAAATCTCGCCCAGAAACGCCCAGGCCAGAACGGGCATTCGCAAAACACGCCGTGAATTGAGGTCGTGATCGATCAAAGCCATGATCGTTTGAACATCAACCACAGCTCGGCTGGAAAAACCAGGATGAACCGCTGATGGAAGCATGCGCCGTTTTTTCAGCTGGTTCATGTACCCATCTTAAAGGGCGACTATGTCTACGACTGTGCGCATAAATAAAGTCCCGTTTGGGGTGATCATTATTGTCGTATTTTCCATCTTGGCCCTGGCCACGTGGGCCAGCTCTCTCGAAACCCAGGCCAAATACCAAAATATGGAATTTACGGTTTTCGACAACCACAAGCCGTTGCAGCAGGCCACATGTGTGCCCACTTCTACGCCGGCCCCCGACTTGTACATCCATTCCATCACCGTCGACCCCGCCACCCCCGGCGTTGGTCAGGCTTTCAACATCGCGGTCGAGATTGGCAATAACGGCGCCATCACCAACACGGTCGATACCTGGGCTTATCTCTATGTGGATCGCGCCCCCGATGTGGGCGCGACGCCGGACGTACAGGCGTTTGCCCCAACCAACAACCTGGCGCCAGGCGCGTTCGTCGTCGCCAATTTTACCGTGCCCGACTCGTTTGCCACCGTCGGTTATCATTCCATTGCCATCCGCATCGACGCGACCAACCTTGTCGGGGAAAGTTGCCCTTCCGGCGAGGACAATAACACGGGTGCGATCTCGGTTCTCATCGAGCAAGTGTTCACCCCCACACCGACCAACTCGCCCGTTCCAACCGAGACGCCCACTCCCACCGCAACGCCATTCCCGCCGCCGCAAGTCTATTTTTTCACCGCCGACCCAACCACCGTCACCCTGGGTGAACCGACCGAGTTGCACTGGCAGGTATACGGCGAGGCGGTGAGCGTGTACCTGGACAACCAGCTGGTGTCGATGGAGCAAGTCCTCCAGGTATATCCCCAGGAAAACCACGTCTACACCCTGCGCGCCGAAAACCCCGGCGGCACCGTCGTGAAAACGGTCAGCATCACCGTCATCGAACCGACGGCCACCCCCACATCGACGCCAACCCCGTGCCCGCTGGCCGTGATCCATCAATTTGGCGCGACCAAGACCAGCATTGTGCGCGGTGAAACGATCACCATTTACTGGGACCTGTCCGGCGCGACCGAAGCCTATCTAAACGGGGCCGGCGTTGCCGGCGTCTCTGAGCGCAAAGTAACTCTGAAACAGACCACCACCTATGTCCTGGTCGCGCACAATGCCTGTGGCGATGTGACAAAATCGTTGACGATCAAAGTCACCTATGCCACGCCGACGCGCACGCCGACGCCAACCCGCACACCCACGCCAACGCGCACACCCACGCCAACCCGCAGACCAGCCAGCACGCCCACGCGACGCCTGCTCACACCCACACCGACCAACCCGCCGCAGTCGAATACGATTACGCCGTATGTAACCCCCACGGCCACCACCGCCAACGGACAATCCAGCCCGCTGGCTACCCCGACGGTGACGCCCACCACCCTGATCACCGCAACCCAGGCGATCACCTCGACCAACACGGCGGTCATTGCCGCGACGAACACGCCATCACCCATACCCCTCCCCACCGAAACGGCAACGGTCGCACCGGCCACGGCCACCCCCACCGTTATCTCGCCGCTCCCGACCAACACGCAAACGGTCGTCGCCACCAAGGTTCCCCCACCACCCGCCGCCCAGATCACGCCATCGCCCGTCTCCCCGGCGATCACGTCGCCAACCACGGCGCCCGCATCGACATCACCAACGGTTCGGGGCTACCTCTGCCCACTGGCCGTTCTGTTGATCTTTGCCATCGGCGTCATCGTCCTGTCCTTTGTCTTGCCGCGCATCCGCGAGCAACGCGAGACCCAAGAACCAATTGTGCCTTTTGGCGAAACAATGTTCACTTCTGACGACTCGCTTTTGGAAGAAACCTCGTCGGCCGATGTGTCCGCCATGGCGTTCCAGGAGGGCGAGTTCACCGTACTCGAAGTCAAAGCGAACGGATCGACGCCGCAAGCAGAACCACCAACCGAAATGCCGCCGGAAACCGTTCCCGCCATTCACAGCGAGCAAAATCCCCGATAAACAAGACATCTATTCCAATGATAAAAACATTTTATATATGGACCATCGGTTGCCAGATGAATTTAGCAGATTCCTGGCGACTGGAACAAGAATTGCAGCGATTGGGGTATCACCAGGCGCCACGGGCGGAAAAAGCCGACCTCGTGGTGCTCAATACGTGTGTGGTGCGCCAACACGCCGAGACCAAATGCGTGGGACGCATCACCTCACTCAAAGGGTGGAAACGCCGCAATCCCCGCCGCTTGCTGGTGGTGATGGGCTGCTTTGTCGGCGATCCGGCAGAACTTGGAGTTGCATACCCTTATATTGATTTATTTATTCGACCCTCGGCATATATGGATTTGATCCACCACCTCTATGACCACAACCTGATTCCCGCGCATCACAATCTGGCTGCCGCCGACCCCGCGCCCGTGTCGATGCACGTGCCGATCAGCTATGGCTGCGATCACCGCTGCACCTATTGCATCGTGCGCATCCGGCGCGGACGCGAGCGCAGCCGTCCCGTCGACGAGATTGTGGCCGAGATCGAACAGTTGGCGCAGCGCGGGGTGCGCGAGGTCACACTGCTGGGACAAAATGTCGACTCGTATGGACATGACCTGGACGGCGCGCCCACGCTGGCCGATTTGCTCTATGCCGTACACGAGATCGATGGGCTGGCGCGCATCCGGTTTTTGACCTCACACCCGGCCGATTTCAAACCGGCAGTCATTCGCGCCGTCGCCGATCTGCCGCGCGTTTGCCCGCACTTTGAACTGCCCGTCCAGGCCGGCGACGATCTGGTTTTGAAACGGATGGCGCGGGGCTATACGGCGGCGCAGTACAAAGAGCTGATCGCCCAAATCCGCGACGCATTTCCCGGCGACGGCCGCCCCGGTTGCAGCATCGCCACCGACGTGATCGTCGGCTTTCCCGGCGAAACCGAGGCCCAATACCGGGCCACCTACCGCCTGTTGGAGGAACTGCGCTTTGACGCCGTCCACGTCGCCGCCTATTCGGAGCGCCCCGGCACCCCGGCGGCCAAACTCGCCGACGACGTACCGCAACGAGTCAAAGAACGCCGCCGCCGGGCCATCGACGACTTGCAAGGCCGCATCGTCGGCGAGATCAATGCCCAATTGATCGGGCAAACGGTCGAAGCGCTGGTCGAGGAAAAACGCAAGGGGCGCTGGCAGGGACGCACCGTGACCAACAAACTGGTTTATTTCGAGGAACACACACAAAACTGGACGGGAAAACTCGCCCAGGTACGCATTACCTGGAGCGGCCCGTGGTCGATGATTGGCGAGATCGTCGAGCGAGCGGCCGGTTAGGCGATTTATTCACTCGCTCTCCCACTTACCCGACACCCACTCGGCCCACAACGCTTTGACTCCCTCCGGGTTGGCCGCGACAAACACCCGGTACAAATCCTCCGGCCCGGCAATGCCAAACAAATTGTCCTGGTAATACTGCTGCATCGCGGCAAAAAACGCCTCGTCGCCGAGCAGTTTATGCACTTGTTCTACAAACATTGCCCCGCGCGCGTAGACAATCGCAAAATAGTCTTTTGTATCCGAAAACGCCAACGTTGGCTGGTCGATGTGGATCGTGGGCTGTTCGGCATAAGGCGCAAAGCGATCGTAAACAATGGCCTGGATATACACCTCGGCGGCAGCGGCGTCCCACAGACGGCGATAGTACAACATTGTCGAGTATTGCGCCAACGCCTCGTCGAGCCAGGGATGGTTGACCGGATCGTTTCCGACGGCGCTGTACCACCATTGATGCGCCGTTTCGTGCGCAACAAACCACTCGCCGCAAGCCGGCCCGCTCCCCTCATACAACATGTCGCCGATCAAGACCAAACCCGGCCACTCAAAACCCTGGTAATCATAGTCCGCTTCGACCACCTTGAACTCGACAAACGGGTACGGGCCGTACAACTCGCTATACAGTTCCAGCGCCGCCCTGGCCGAATCGAGCACCCATTGACCACATTTCGCGTGATCGGGTCGATAATACGACCGGATCGCCACGTCACCCCACTGCTCGCTCAACACTTCGTAATCCTCTGCGCCGACGATGTACAAAGTGCGCACCGGCCCGCTGACGTATGACACGGCGCGCAAGCCGTGATCAAGCAGCATCTCCTTGACCTGCACGCCGGTCACCGCCAGCGTCAACGACTGCGGCGCGACCAGATCGACGGTGTAAAACGCGCTTTCGGCAAACATGGCCTCGCCAATGATCTCGGAATGATAATCCAGATGCCAGCCCGTCCGGTCCAAAACGGCAAGCGCCGGATACCAGCCGCCCAGCGACAGGACGCCCTTGCTGTAGACCAAAGTGCGCAGATCGTTCTTGTCGAGCGACAGCACGCTCAAGGTGAAATCCATCTCGATCGACACGCGCGCGCCGGGGGTCAGAGGCGGATCGAGTGGCACGCGCAGCACACGCCGCCGGTTCTCGTAAATGATCTCGACCGGCTGCCCATTGACGGCCACATGGCCGATCGTCATTTCTTGGCCGAATCGCGGCGCGTTTGGATAGAGGTGGAAATACAGTTCCGCCAACGCCCAATCATGTCGATTGGTGTAAACCACACGCTGTTGCCCGGACACGGTCAACGCCTCCAGGTCAATCGTCGCCGTAATGGCATAACCCGGCAAATCGATCAATTGCGCTGCCAGCGGGCGCGCCCATGGCGCCATCGCCACGTCCTGCCCCAACACAACCGACGGCAACGGCGTCGAGGTCGGCGTTGGTGTCGAGGTCGCCGTTGGCGTCAACGTTGGCGTCGAGGTCGGTTGGGGAAGAGAAGTCGGCGTCGCGGCCGGCGTTGGGCTGGGAATGGGCGACGACGTGGCCGTGGGAGACAACGTCGCCGTTGCAGACGGCGTCCGTCCCGGCAAAGACGTAGAGGTGACCGCGCAGCCGGCGAGGCAACACAACATAATCAACAACAATACAGTTTTACGCATTTTTACAATCCATATCCGGCGTCGGCTGGAAATACCGCGAGCACAACCATTATTTCCCTGCAATCTCGGCGCTCTTTGCTTTGTGGGACAGGGGGTGACGGCAAAATGGTGATTCCGCCGCCACAGTTTGTCCAATCCGCAACCTCGGAATAGGGATTCCGAGACCCAGTTTCGCCACAAAAGTAAAATACACCCGGCATCACCGTCCGATTGGCAGATTACCAGGGGTGTGATATAATGGCAGGTATTATAGTCCATTTTGCCCACTCTCCACAAGTACGAGTTTGATGTCCCTGGCGGCCACTCACCCCTTTTGCACCAGAGTCCGATATGAATACCAACCATGCCATGCCGAATTTGAGTTCTGACCGGCGCAACCTGATCCAACGGGTGCTAAATCGACGCACGCTGCTTGCTTTATTCCTATTGATTATGTTGAGCTATGTTTTTGCGCCTCCTTGGGCGCCATTGAAAAAAGCAGACCTGATTGGATATGCAATCTGCCATCAAATCCCAGAGCGTTCTTTTCATCTCGCCGGGCACAAACTGCCGCTCTGCGCGCGCTGCACGGGCACATATCTGGGCGTCACCCTGGGGTTCTTGAGCATTGCGCTTTTGCGTCGATGGCGCGCCGGCGAGATGCTCTCCACACCGTTGATCGTGGCGCTGGTGTTGTTCATCGGCGCAATGGGGATCGACGGCCTCAACTCTTATCTGACCTTGTGGGGCAATCTGCCCACCTTGTACACACCGCAAAACTGGCTGCGCGCGGCAACCGGCAGCCTGAACGGCATCGCGCTCAGCATGATCGTCTGGCCGGTTTTCAACTTTACGCTGTGGGCCAACCCGGCCCCGGTTCGCCCTTTGAAAAATGGGTGGGAACTGCTGGTCATCGTCATCGCCGCCGGATTGGTCATCCTGGTCGTCCAGTCGGAACCGGGCTGGCTGCTCTATCCCGTCGCAATGATCACCACCGCCGGCATCTTGTGGATGCTCAGCATCGTCAACGCGATGATTTTGCTGATCCTCTTTCAAAAAGACAGTCAGGCCAAATGCTGGCGCGACGCCATCCTACCCTTGCTCGGCGGGTTGATCGCCACCTTGTTCGAGCTGACCATGATGGGGTTGTTCCGTTACCTGTTGACGGGGACGATGGAATGGCCCTTGTGATCTGGCATGTAACCGGATCGACGCGCTGTACGTATCAAGGGTGTGGCTTTTGAGGCACTATCCAAAGCACTATCCCAGGCTGGTGGAGTCTTGGGTTTTATCGACTTGGAAACGAGTGATTCACGATCAAGAGAGGAGAAAAAATGGATATCGCTAGGTCATTTTCTTACATTCTGGACGACGAACAGTGGTGGAAAAAGGCCTTGATCGGCGGCTTGCTGTCTCTGATTCCCGTCGTAGGGACATTCTACATGATGGGCTATGTCCTGCAAACGCTTCAGAACATCATCAAGGGGCAGGAAACCCCGCTGCCCGAAGTACTCGAAGACCTGAGCGGCAAGATTGTCAAAGGACTGATTCTGTTTCTCATTACCTTTGTCTATATGCTGCCACTGATCATCATTGCGGCATGCGCCGGCGGCGGCGCGCCGATCCTGGCTGAACAGATCGACGGTTCAGAGGCACAAGCGATCTTGCCCGCAATATGGGGCAGCTGCTTTGGCTGTCTGGCGCTCTTGTACGGCATCGCCATGAGCCTGCTCTTGCCGTTTGTGTGGGGCGAATACGCAATGACGGAGCAAATCGGCAGCGCGTTTCGGTTGGGCAAAATTTTCAGTATGCTCAAAAGCAACATCGGTCCCGCGTTCATCGTGATCGTCGTCGGTGGGTTGGCCGGCATGCTGGCTTCGCTCGCCGGTACATTGCTTTGCGGCATCGGCCTTTTCTTTACAATGTTTTATGCACAGTTGGTCACAGCCTTTTTGTACGGTTCGCTTTACAAACAGGCCCAGTCGGCCGTATTGTAACAAGGTCTTGGCGCCCAGGTCTTCACCAGCCGGCTGGTGCTGCTCAGACTAACCTGAACCGCACGGAAATAAAATGCCAAGAACGCCCAGGGCATTCAATGCTCCATCACCCTCCCGGCGTTCCTGGCTTGATTTCTTTTTGAATTGGATGCGCCTATGAACAACCTGATCGGCATTTTTACCAGTTTTGGGCTTTCAACCTCGGCCGGACTCAATGCCTACCTGCCGATGTTGATCGTGGCCCTGGTCGCCAAATTTACCACCCTGGTTCGCCTCAACGAGCCGTTTGATGTGCTGACCAACTGGTGGGTCATTGCCGCGATCTCGATCCTGCTGTTGATCGAGATTTTCGCCGACAAGGTTCCGGCCGTGGATTCGATCAATGACCTCATTCAAACCTTTATCCGCCCTGTAGCCGGGGCCGTTCTCTTTGCCGCCAACGCCAACACCATCGCCGACATCCACCCCGTTTTGGCGATGGTCTGCGGGCTGCTGTTGGCCGGTACGGTTCACGTGGTCAAATCCACAGCGCGCCCCGTCGTCACCGCGACCACGGCCGGCGTCGGCAACCCGGTCATCAGCACCATCGAAGATGTGATTTCGGCGCTAACCGCCTTTTTGGCGATTTTGCTGCCGGCGCTGCTGGCCCTCGTGCTGCTCGTTGCCGCGATCATCATCGGCTGGTGGTTGTGGGCCAGGCATCAAAGGCAAACGGCGCTCTGACCATCCCGTCTCCACTCAATGTTCCGGCTTGGAGGAGGGGTTGCGCGAGGCAAAATAATCGATCGCGACGACCAAAGTCAGTCCCAGCACCATCAATAGCGCAGGCCAGACAACCAGCCACGGCGACGCCAGCGTGGGCGCATCATAATGCACATAAGTCGCTTGCGCCAAACGCCCCCACGGCCACAACTTGCGCAGCGCGCCGATCATCAAGCCGATCAACACCGCAACCGTGGCGTCGTGGGCCTTTTTCAACAGCCAATGCAGCGCCTGGGCAAAACACAAAATGCCAATTCCGGCCCCGGCCATGACCAGCAGTAAAATGTCCACCTGCATATTGGTCACGGCGGCCAGCAGCGGCTCGTATTTCCCCAACAGCACCAAAACAAACGACCCCGCCGGGCCGGGCATAATCATTGCGCAAATGGCAATGACCCCGCTGAGAAACCAAAACCACCACGTGTCTGGGGTTTCGGCCGGCACAAGACCCACCAGGACAAAGGCAAATAATGCGCCGCCGGCCACCCCGATCAGCTGCCCGGCCCCCCAGCGGGCGACCTTTTGACGCACAATCCACACCGCTCCGCTCACCAACCCAAAAAACAACCCCCACAGCAGCGACGGATAATGATGCAGCGTCCATTCCAGCGCAAAAGACATGGTAAACACCGCAACCAGCATCCCCCCGGCCACCGCGGCCAAAAACTGCCACGGCACCAGGCGCATAGCCTGCCCGATCTTGAACCGCAGCGCCAACTTGATCGCCTCCCGGTTAAACACCGCCTTGATCGAAGCGATCAGCTCTTCGTAAATGCCCAAAATCAAAGCCATCGTGCCGCCGGAAACGGCCGGCACAATATCGGTGCAGCCAATAACAAACCCCCGCGCAAAAAGCCCTACATAGTCCCTGAACGTTCGCTGCGTCGCAACCGGCGACGGTGCATTTTCAATCATTGATCTCCTCCCAAGAATCCAACAAGAATAGCACGTTTATACATCAAGTTGCTCAATTTGTAAAGCGAGCAATTGCAGGGCAATTGCATCTAAATTATTTGGGCATGTTTCAAATGGGTTGGGCGTC
>CAYZYE010000128.1:0-11826 GCA_964481205.1 uncultured Anaerolineae bacterium
AGAGGCAATGGCCAGACTTGCGCCCTTTCCAGAACATCTTGTCGCCGCTTTGCGCCGCCAGGACCGTCCGGTGTTTGAACGTTTTGTGATCCATTGTATGCCCTATGTACACGATGTGGCTTTTCGGATGACCCATGATCACGATCGGGCGGCCGATATTGCTCAAGAAGTCTTTATGCGGGCTTTTCAGGCTTTGCCAATGTTCAAAGGGCGTTCCTCTTTGTGTACCTGGATCTATCGTATCGCGGCCAATACGACGTTGATGGAACTGCGCAAGCATACGCGCCGCCCGCCGGTCGATCCGTTGAGCCAGGTTGACGCCGAGCAGGTGGCGACACTGATCGACTCGGCGGAAACGACGTGCAAAGACAACCCCGAACGCCGGTTGGTCGAGCACGAGTTGGGCGAGATGATCAATGATGCGCTGTCTACGCTGAGTCCGAATCTGCGGATCGCTTTTATCTTGCGCGACATCGAGCAACTGTCGGTTGCCGAGACGGCCCAGGCGCTCGGGTTGAGTGAGACCGCTGTCAAATCGAGGACGCATCGCGCCAGAAAGGCGCTGCGCGAACAGCTGGGGGACTATGTAGAGGGGTTGCGACCGAAAAGGATGTGATTGCCAGCACGACAAAAATGCACCAGAGCCAAGTTGGGTACGATTTTGTGCAACCTTTGGCGCATTTGTGCATCAAAGTCTATGTAACCAACTTGCGAAAATGGAGGAATGGGTATGAAAAGAAAAACCAAGCAGCCTCGTGTGCTCGTCTTTAGCACACCAACCTGTAGCTTTTGTCGGACGGCCAAGCAGTATTTCCGCCAGAAAGGCATTCGTTTTAGGGACATAGATGTCAGCCGAGATGCTGCCGCGGCGCGCGATATGGTGCGCCGCAGCGGGCAGCAAGGTGTGCCGGTGATCGATATTGGTGGCAAAATCATTGTCGGTTTCGATCGTCCCCGGATCGATCGGCTGTTAAATTTGTAGCTAAATGTATAACCAAGATCAATTTGTAAAGGAGTAGCGATATGAAGATTGAACCATTGGGTGCGCGGGTGTTGATCAGGCCCGTTGAACAAAAACTGCAAACGGCCAGCGGCCTGTTGTTGCCCGAAACGGCTCAAGAAAAACCGCAGCAGGGCATCGTCGAGGCCGTGGGTGATGAGGAAGAAATGATGACCGACTTGCAGGTTGGAGATCGCGTTCTTTATGCCAAATACACCGGCAACGAGATCAAGATCGATGGCGTGGCTCATTTGTTGATGGAAGAATCGGATGTGTTGGCGCGCGTGAAGGGCGTAAAAGAATGAACAAATTTTCACTGATCGCCCTCGGGCTTTGCGGTCGGTGTTTTGATGACTTGGAAAGTCAAAGCCCGTCAAGTTATCAGGATACGGTTTTGGTTGGTGGAATTTGAAATTCAACGCAGAGACGCCGCGTCGCAGAGCCGATAGATAGACAAGTTAGCAGTGTTCTGTGTGTATCATGGTCGCACCTCTGCCTCCTGGCGCCTCTGCGTTTCACTGCCGGACACTTTTCCCAAAAGCAATTACACGGAGACTCTGGGAGTGTGCTGAAAACCCCCCAGCACACTCGCCAACCGCAGAGAGTGCCGAGATCGCAAGAAAATAAAGCATCGAGTAGCACCGTGGATATTCGCAAACATAAGATGCTCTCGGCGTCCTTGGTTAATCTTGGGTTTTTCAGTGGCCTCCTGGGAAAAGGCACAGAGACACGGTGGTATTTGGGCGTCAGGCCGGGTTACCACCAACGCCGGCGTCCACCCCATCCTCGCCGGCCCCATTGACCCCGGTTTCCCCGGCCGCCGGGCCATCCTCTCCGAGACCATCCCAATCCGCGCAGCCCGGTCGATACCAGTGCGGCCACGGCGATCAGGCAAACGGCATTCCAGGTGGTGAGGATATTTTCCAGCCACAATATCAAGGTGATAACAGCGATAACAGTCATAACAGCTCCTTGGCGCTCTTGCGGATCGAACGCTAACTTGCCTCATCTTTCTCGCCCAGAGGAACGCCGATCGGCCCTTGTCCTTGTCCGCGTCCTGTACCCAGCCCCAACCCGGCGCTGTTGATTTTGCTTCCCGGACATGGCAGCTCTTGATCGTCCGTTTCGTCTTTGGCGCTTCGCTGGACGGCCGGCGCTTGCTCCAAGGCCTCTGTGGTCAAAAGTTGCGTCGTCGCCCGGTTGCCCACGGCGCGTTGCAATTGCAGCACGTTTGCCGTTGACAATGACGTTGGCGCGGCGTCTACCGGCGGCAACGCAGCCGACGGGGATCGGTTGCGTTGCGTCTGGGGCTTGGCTGCCGCTTGACGCTTTTTCAATTCATCTTGCTGGCTTGGGGACAGTTGAATACGTCGCCGGATGGACATCAGAATTCTCCTTTGGTTTCGCTCACCAAAAACGAGCGAACGGGATTTGTCGAGCCATGATCTAGATGGTGCTCAACAACTCGCTCAGTCCTTTGGCGTCAATGTACCCCTGGACATCGATCTCTTGCCGGGCGATGCCGGGTACGGCAGCGACGGTTCGTTTGATCTGCAAAGCCAATGTGACCGCAATGGGGCACAATGGCGACGAGGGGCGAAAGGTGTATCGCGCCACACCGTCGCCGTCCACGGTCAGGTCATCGATCAGGCGCATGCGCACGACATCGACCCCGGTTTCCGGGTCGATCACCGTGCGCAAACGCGCAATTACTTGGGTTTCTAATGCTTGATCGGTCATAACGCCTCCTTGATCTGCGCCCACATTTCGCGCAATGCCTGGGCGATTGGGGCATGATCGACTGCCGTCACCGGCTGCCCGGCGACCATGGCCTCGGTGACGATCGGGTCGTAGGGCAATTGTCCAACCAGGGGGATGTCCCGCCCGGCGCAAAAGGACGCGATTTTCGCCGTGTTGGCGAGGTTCAGATCGGCCTTGTTGACCGCCACGAGTGCGGGCACGCCAAAGTGCTCGGTCGTCGCCAGCACCCGTTCCAGGTCATGTACGCCTGAAACCGTCGGTTCGACCACCAGCAGCGCCATATCGGCGCCGGCGCTGGCCGAGATCACCGGGCAGCCGATGCCCGGCGGCCCGTCGACCAGTAGCAGCTCGGCGCCGGTGTCCAACGCCAGCAGGCGTCCCTGCTGCTTGACCATCGTCACCAACTTGCCCGAGTTTTCTTGCCCGGCGAACAGGTGGGCGTGAAACAGCGTTCCAAAGCGTGTGTCGGAGCGAAACCACAACCCGGCTTGCTGCTCCTCCATCCGAATGGCCTCGACCGGACACTGGTAAAAGCACGACGCGCACCCTTCGCAGGCCAGCGGATCGATGCGATAAGGTGTTCCGGGAAGTACGGCGTCAAAACGGCAGACCTCGGCGCAGCGCCCGCAGGTGGTACAGGTTTCCGAATCAATGATCGCGACCTGACCACCCATAAACTTGTGTGTCTCGCGCCTGGTTGGGTCCAACACCAATTCCAGGTTTGCGGCGTCCACATCGGCGTCGGCCAGAACGACAGGCATCTCCAAGGAGGCCAGATGCGCCAACGACGCGGCGACCGTCGTCTTGCCCGTGCCTCCTTTGCCACTTAGAATGACGATTTGTTTCAATATATTTACTCCTTTATTGATGTGGCTCGGCGACTTGGGCGCGACCGAGCAGCGATTTCGCGATCATTGTCGCCAGGTACGCCGCGCCGGACACGAGAATGATCGTCGCTCCGGAGGTGAGGTTGAACCAAAAGGAGAGCCACAGTCCGATTGTGGTAAAGATCATCCCCAACGCAATTGCCAGCGCGATCATCTTTTTCAAGTCTTGCACCCACTGCCCGCTGATCGCCGCCGGTATCGTCAGCAAGGCGATGACCATGATCAATCCCACCACGCGCATCATCATCACCACCGTAAGCGCAATCAGGCTCACCAAGATCATATAGACCGCGTCCACCGGCACGTTTTCGACGGTGGCAAAGGTGTCGTCAAAGGAAAGCGCTACCAGTTCCTTGTACAACGCGGACACGACCCCGACGATGATCAAATCGAGGGCCAGCATCAACAGCAGATCGCCGGTTGGAACCGCCAGGATGCTGCCGAACAGATAGCTCATCAAATCGGCCTTGTACCCCTCGGTCAAGTCCACAAAAATGATCCCCACCGCCATGCCGATGGCCCACATGACGCCAATGATCGTATCGGCTCGCTGGCGCGTTTTCCGTTGCACCGCGCTCATTGCCAATGCCGAGGTCAGACCAAAGATCACTGCACCCAGCACCGGGTTGAATCCGAGGTAATACGCCAGACCGATCCCGCCATAGGCGGCGTGGGCAATGCCGCCGCTAATAAAGACGATGCGGTTGATAACAACAAATGTGCCAATGATCCCGCAAGCGATGCTGACCAGGATGCCGGCCAATAATGCGTTTCGCATAAACGTAAACTGGAGCGCCTGAGCGATTGTGTCAAACATACCTGTTTCCCCTAATCTGATCAATCGAGTTTTTCAGTGATGCCTGGGCAGTACACGATGGGGCACCCCGTGCGCGATCAGATCGACCGGGCACTGGTACGCCGCATCGAGCATGTCTGGCGTGATCTGTTTTTCGCGGTGATAGAACAACCGGCGATTGAGACAGCCGATTGTCTTGACATACGAGGTCACGGTCCCGACATCGTGCGAGACCATCAAGATGGTGATCCGATCGTTCAGACGGCTCAACAGCTCGTAGAAATTGATACTGGTCTGAGGGTCCACGCCGGCCAGGGGTTCGTCCAAGAGTAATATCTGTGGCTCCGAGGCCAGCGCGCGGGCAATGTACACGCGCTGGCGCTGGCCGCCCGATAGTGCGCCGATTGGACGCTCGCGCAGCTCCAACATACCCACCTGGCGCAGCGATTCGGCCACAATATCGTTGTCCTGCGATGTATAGCGTTGCAACAAGCGACGTTTGCCCAATCGCCCTATGCGCGCTACTTGCCAAACGTTGATCGGAAACTGGCGATCGAATTCGACCGCCTGGGGAACATAGCCCACGTACCGCCGCCCCTGCCTGACATCCTGGCCCATAATCTTGACCTCGCCCCGCGTTGGGGGGAGCAGTCCCAGCAGCACCTTGATCAATGTCGTCTTGCCGCCGCCGTTCGGGCCAATCATGCCGACAAAATCCAATTCGTGGATAGAGAGGTTGATATCCTCCAGGATCATGTCTTGCTCGTATCCGGCCCACAAATGCCGCACCGAAATCACTTCTTTGTTCTGGTTCTCTGGCATCGATCCTTTACCTGTTCTCTATGGCGTCATTGCGTCTACAAACGTCGTTGCGACGCGGTGCATATTGTCCAACCAGTCGGGGGCCAATGGGCTGATCAACAGCACCTTGCCGCCGATCTCTTGGGCGATTGTCTCGGCTGCTCGCGTGCTGAACTCGGGCTGGGCCAAGACCACGCGAATTTTGGCTTGTTGCGCGCGTGTGATCAGCTCGGCCAACTCGGCGGCGCTGGGTTCTTGTCCTCCGACCTGGATGGGAATTTGTTCCAGGTCATAGTCGCGCGCAAAATAGCCCCACGAGGGATGAAAGACCATAAACCGGCGAGCTTGTGTATCCTCCAAAGTGGCGCGGATGTCGGCGTCCAGCGCGTCAATGTCGGCCTGAAAGGCGTCCAAATTGGCCCGGTACGCCGCCTGGTGGGACGGGTCCAGTTCGATCAGCGCCTGATATATGGTCTGCGCCTGAATTTTGACCAGCCTGGGCGAGAGCCAAATGTGGGGGTCGAGATGGGCGGCGCTTTCGCCCAACGGCAGCCGCTCGATCCCCTGGGTGGTATCGACGATGTGCATCTCGGGATTGGCGGCGGCGATCCTGGACATCCAGGCTTGCTCAAAAGCCACGCCGATCGTGAAATAGGCCGCCGAGGCGCTCAAGGCCTGAAGTTGCTCCGGCTTGGGTTCATAGGTCGCCGGAGACTCGCCGGGGCGGACCATGACATTCACGTACACGTGTTCGCCGCCGACGCGATCGACAAAGTACTGTTGGGGCAAAATGCTCACCGTGACCTGTAACTTGTCCGGCTGCGCCACCGGCGCGCTCCGGCGACAAGCCGCCGGCCCAAGCAGCCCCAGGAGCAGGATGGCCCAAAGCAATGTCTGAACGCTTTTTTTTGCTTTCCACTGTAACGATTGACGCATCTCACTTGCTCACTTGGGTCAACTGTTCCCACAGGGCGACAAAACGCTCGTCGTATTCTGGCAGCGCATCGACCAACGGAACGCCTCTGGAATAAGCCTCGGCTATGCGCCGGTCGAGTGGAATGCGCATCAAGATGGGGATGTCGTTGTCCCGGCAGTACGCTTCGACGCCCTCGTCTCCGACGCCGTCGCGGTTGATCACCACAGCGACGGGCAGTCCCAATTCATCGCGGGCCACCTCGACGGCCAAACGCAGGTCGTGTAGACCAAAAGGCGTTGGTTCCGTCACCATCAGCGCCACGTCGGCGCCGCGCAGACTCTCGACTACCGGGCAGGCGGTTCCCGGCGGCGCATCCAGAATGATTGGGCGCGTTCCGGGCGCGTCGGGGATCATCCACTGTTTGAGTTGGTGGATCACCGGCACGGACATTGCCTCACCTACGTTCAACGTCCCTTGCGCAAAGTCGATGGCCCCCGCTTGTCCTCGTTCCATTGTGCCCATCACGTCCAGCACCTCGTGGATCGCGTTCGTGGGGCAGTTGAGTGTGCAGCTTCCACAGCCGTGGCACAGTTCTGGAAAGACCAGCACCTTGCGTCCCACCACGGCGATGGCGTGGTACTGGCACACCTCGGCGCAGCGCCCGCAAAAAGTGCAGCGCTCCAGGTCGATCTCGGGGATCATTTGACCCACCTCTCGCCGGGCCGCAAAGGCCGGGTTGAGAAACAGCGCCGCGTTGGGTTCTTCGACATCACAGTCCAGATAGAGCGGCCGGGCAGCGTCGTTCTTGGCGCGCCGGGCCAGGCTCAACGCCAGATTGATGGCGACGGTCGTCTTGCCGGTTCCGCCTTTGCCGCTGGCAACAGTCACGATCATGAATATACCTCCGCAGAGAATTGCGTTCCCGCCGGGCACGGACGAACTCGATCTGCGCCCAGCTTTTGACTCAATACTTGATACGCCGCCTGACCTGAACAGTGGTTGAGATAGAGCTGCCTCAAGTTTTTCCGTTGGACCAGCGCCCCGGCCACGTGCTCCAGGTACCCGGCGTCGGCGCTGACCAGATGCGTGCCTCCGGCGATCAAGACCACCGGACGGGCAAATGTGTGCTCGACATGCATCAAGGTGTTCAGCAGTCCGGCGTGGCAACAGCCACAGAGTAGCATCAACCCGCCCGGCGTTTCCAGGACGACGCTCATGTCGTCATTGTACGGGTCGGGCTGCCAGCCGGCGGCGGCGCGCACCAGGTGGTGCGCGCTACGTCCCTCTGCCTCCGGGCGTGGGGCGATCTCGCCGCTTGTCCAGACGCCGGGGAGCATCTCTTGGGCTTGGGCGCTCAAATGCAGTGCGACCATGGTCGCCAGCGTTTCCCGCGTCCACGCCAGGCCGATCGACTTGGGGGATATGCCTTGGCGCCGCGAAAAGCGCTCGCGGAACAGGTCGGGATGGGCGTACAGTGGGCGTCCCGGTCGTGTATGCGCCAGCAGCGCGCCCAGGCCGCCGGTATGATCATAGTGCGCGTGGCTGATCGCCAACATGTCGATGAGGCGCGGATCGATGCCCAGCACATCCATGTTGTGCAGCAACACCTCGCCGCTCTGTCCGGTGTCGAACAGCAGCCGCTTGCCACCGGTCTCGACGAGAAAGGCCACGCCGTGCTCCCCCCAGAGGCGCGATCCTCGCCGGGTCTTGTTATCGACCAGACAGGTCACGCTGATGGGGGGAGCCTGCACTTGATTTATTGTTGGCGAATCATTTGTGCGCCGCATTTTGGACATTTCTCCTGATAACAGGGCACACCTACGGTATGCGTGCTGCGGTGTCCACAACTGGGGCACACGCACTCACCACCCGGACCTGCCGCGTACGGCCCACCGCCGCGACCACCACCGCCGCCGCCGCCGCGTCCGCTTCCTCGACCTCGACCCATTTCACTCACCTCCTTCCAACATTTGTTTTTTACCTTGTAAAGACACTGTCCATGCCAGCGCGGCGCCCGCGCTGACAAAGGCCATCGTCAACAAAAATATGGCCGGATACGACCATTGTTGCAACAGCGCGCCCGCCGCCAGGGGCAGAAAAGCCGCCGGCAGCATCAGCCAGGTGTTCAACGCCGAATACGTTGGCCGTTGAGCGCCGGGCGCCAACTCGAGCAGCGCGCTGGAAAAACCCACATCTCGTCCGTTCAACGTTGCCCCGGCCAGGAACAGCACCGGTAGCACGCCGGTCCAGCCCAATTGTCCCAGCCCAATCGCCAGCAGCGGCGTCAGGGCCGACAGCGCGGCGCAAACGGACAGCATGCGCCAGCTGCCATACCGGTCTACCAGCCGCGCCCAGAACAGGGCGGCGGAAACGCCTCCCAATACTTGGGCCAGTATGAACCAGCCCACGGCTTCGGGCGGCGCGCCCAATACCTGGCGCGCGTATACGACGTAAAAGGGCAGCGCCATCAGGCTAAAGCCGGTAAGAATTTGCACAGCTACATATATTTTCATGCGGCGTGCTGCCGCGACGAGCTGCTTGCCATAAGCGCGCCATGGTTGGACCTGGGCGTCGGACTTGGCCTCGGCCGGCTCGTGGATCAGCCAAAAGCCCACAGAGGCGATGAGCAGCGCCGCCGCAGCCAAACCGAAAAGCAGGGCATAGTTTTGCGGGTACGCGATCCGGGCCAAAATCGTGCGCGCCAACATTGCCGCGCTGACGGCCAGCGGCCCGGCGATAAGTTGCCGTCCTCCGAAAAAAGCGCCTCGCCTGTCGGTGGGGATCACTTTGCCAATGATCGCCGTGTAAGGCACGCCGCCCAGCCCCCCGCCGATCGAGAACACGGCCAGCAGTCCCACCAACGCCCAGGCCAGCAATCGCGGGTGGTCGGCGCCGATGGCCATGATCAGCCAGGCCAGCCCGCCCCAACTGATCACGCGCAGGTAAATTGCCAGCAATAGATAGGGCATTTTACGCGGGCGCGGCTCGATCCAGCGGGCGACAAACAATTGGGGCAGTGTACCGGCCACCGTGAGCACGGTGGCGAGGCCGCCTACCCATACCGTCGACCCGGTCAGGTCGGCGATGAACGCCGCGATGACTGTCGTTGGCTGGGTCAGCGCCATTCCCAATGCCAGGAAAGCGCCGTGCCACAGCCCGCCGAAAAAACTGCGTCGCACCCCGGCGGCGCGGTCTGATTTGTTTCTTGCTTGGCGATCTCGGCGGCCTCTGTGGTTGCCGAGATCGTTACCAGGTTTTTGCAGTGGATTCATATCGTTTGTCATTCTCGCTGAAAAGAGTATAATCTGTGAATCAGGTAGGGAGCGTTCACTCCCTACCTGGTTCGGTGTCCAGGGCGGGCGGCAGGTCTACAGGGATGTCACCCGCCCTGGCATTTCCCTCTTGTTTACTCTAGTTCTTGGAGCCGTTGATTGATGTCATCCAACTGCTCTTTGAGCCACTCGGCTTGCTGCTTGAGCGCCTGGGATGTTTGCGCCTTGGTCGGGGGCGCTCCCCAGCCCGGCAACCCGGTCGCATAGTAGCGATTGCGCCACCGCCAGCCTCGTCCGCCGCCCCAACCTCTGCCGAAGGCGCGTCCGGCAACGGGGTTCATGTTACCGGGGGCGTCATAGCCGGCGCAATAGCCGGCGCCGCGTCCGGTCATCGGTCCCATACCCATCGGCCCAGTTCTGTCTCCTCTTGGCATTCTAGTACTCCTTTCATATTATTGGTCTTTTACCATCGTCTACGTCCGCGGCCGGCCCAGCCTCTGCCGCGTCCCCAAAATCTCCGGCCTACGCCCCACAAGGCGCGACCCATCCGCAAGGGCCATAGAAATCTGCGCAGGGGCGGGTAACGCGCTCCGTATAGCCCCGAGGGAGCGCATCGTCCGCGCGCGCCGCCGGTCATCGGCCCCATACCTGCTGGTCCGCTTCCATCCAGCCATGGCATTGTCATCACCTCCTTTCTTGCATTGATCATTGTCGTTCAGTGGTGTTCGCCCCGGCCTTCTTTCATGTGACGGCTATATGTGTCGATGAGGTGATCGATTTGGGCGCGAGTTTGTTCCAGGTCTTGCACCCACCCACGCAGTACCTCGTTCCCCTGGGTGGTCAGGCGATAAACCCGGCGTGGGGGGCCTTGCGTCTGCTTTTCGTTCCACGTCGAGATGACGCTTCCCGTCTCTTCCATATCCCGCAGGGCGCGATAGACCACGCCGCTGTCCAGGTCATCCAGGCCAAACTCGTGCAGCCGTTCCAACAGTGTATAGCCGTGTGCCGGGCCGTGATGCAGGAGCAGCGCCAGCGTGGGTTCCAGAAACCGCGCTGCCCGCAGGAAACGCCCTCGTCTTCTTCGCCTTCGGCCTTGATGCATGATTCACTCCTGAACATCCTTTTCGGATCAAGTACAGTATACCACTCTATCTGTTATTTGTCAATAGACAGTTTGCAGTTAGCGGGCGGAAAAACGCGCTGTGGCTAGGCTCAATACTTGTGAATGAAATCTCAAGTCTGTTGAGCGGACTCGAGGTCAGACTCGAGAGAAACATAGACAGGGTTGGATAAGATCTGTAACTCTCTTTCGATTTTCAGATTTATGTTTTTCTTTACTTTCCGCTAACTTGGGTTTTTGAGCGATTTTGGGTCATTTTCCGTCAAGCGGGTTCCCTGATTGACTAAGCATCACCTGACTGAGATGAGTCTGTAGCTGAGCCGAGGGCAGTTCGACGTGCAGCATGCTGCTTGACCAAGTCGCACATCGTAGCGAGTGGGTCGCGATGCAAACGACGGAGCAAGCGGCGTGGTGCTTTAGCTTTTTCCAGTCGCCGTCGGTTCTCGCGATACTCCTCCAAAGAGACCTGACGGATTTGTTCCAACAACTCTGTCTCGCTCTCAACCAAAAACAGGACCAGAAACTGTCCAAAGTCTCGCAGTTTGCGGGTGGATTTCTGTCCACTAACACGTCGTTGATGACGACGAAGCCGCCCGAACAAAGCCTCGAGCATCAAGTTATCTGGCGGCAAGCCCGGAATGTCATAGCAGTGTAACAGGTCAGAACCGTATTCCTTCCACGTGCGGCGCCAGACTCGGTAAAGAGCTGCCTGTGCCGGTCTCCGTTTGAGGTCAGGCTGAAACGACTCCAGCAATGCTTCCATATCCTGCTTTACTTGCTCACCGGTCAGAGATGGTTCAGGTTTCGAGTTGGAGGGTGGATATCTGAGACAATCAGCGACTTTTCTCAGCCAAGTATGAGCTTCACCGAGATCCTCCGCGTTTACCCGATACGCTTCCACCACCCGATCCACTTGCATCTTGAGCCGTCGCAAGTAACCTACCCCTGGCTCGTCACTCGGTACTTGCCCTAACGCTTTCGTGATCGCATCGAGTTGTTCATAGCCCTTCAGTCCACCCCAATAGAAGGGCTTGCGGCTCTTGCGGTTCATTGCATCACCGATAGCAACGCGAATCTGTGCTTCAATTTCCCTCAGTACTTGATCCCGCTGCCCTTGTGTTCCAGGCAAAAAGGGGGAACAAGCGTTGATTGCCCGCTGTCATCTTGAACAGACACCGGTTCAGACTCGCTAGGAACGGCTGGCAATTCTCCTAACTCGTTCCGCATCCACTTCTCTAGCTTCCTATCCACCTCCAGTACTGGTTCCGCCAAA
>CAYZYE010000129.1:0-6286 GCA_964481205.1 uncultured Anaerolineae bacterium
CCACAGATCGTCACTCCCGATTTTGCCATCCGCTCTGTCGGTGGTATGATGTACGAGATCGTCCCCAACCCGTGAGGCGAAGGTAAAATGTACAAAGACAAGACGGTTTGCGTTGTTGTACCGGCTTTTAACGAGGAGCAGTTGGTCGGGCGCACCATCGACACGATCCCCGGTTTCGTGGATCGAATCGTTGTGGTGGACGATTGCAGCCGCGATCACACCGTAGAACAGGTGCAGGCGCGCTGCGCCCGGCAGCCCGAACGGGTGCTCGTGCTCCGGCACGCGGAAAACCAGGGCGTGGGGGGGGCGATCGCCAGCGGCTACAAGTGGGCGCGCGATCACAAGATGGATGTGACCGTGGTCATGGGGGCAGACGCGCAAATGGATCCCGCCGATCTGCCCAACTTGCTCGACCCGGTGGCCGCCGGCGAGGTGGATTACGCCAAAGGCAACCGGCTTTTTAGCGGCGACGCCTGGCAGATCATTCCCAAAGTGCGCTACCTGGGCAACTCGGCAATGTCGCTGCTGACCAAGATCGCATCGGGGTATTGGCATATCGCCGACTCGCAGTCCGGCTATACCGCGGCCAATCTCAAGGTGCTGGAAACGATCGATTGGGATCGGATGTACAAGCGGTATGGACAGCCGAACGATCTGCTGGTACGGCTCAATGTCTACAATTTTCGCGTGCGCGATGTGCCGATCAGACCGGTGTACGGCGTCGGTGAAAAGAGCGGCATCAGGCCGCTGCGGATGATGCCCAAGTTGTCGTGGCTGTTGCTCAAGCTCTTTTTCCACAGGATGGTGCAAAAATATATCATCCGGGACTTTCATCCGTTGATCTTTTTCTACCTGTCGGGGGTCGCGTTGTCGTTTGGGGGCACGTTGTTTGGCCTGTATGTGATCTGGTACCGGCTGTTTGTCGGCTCGTTGCATGACAACAGTCCATTGTTTGCCGTGTTTTTGTTCATTTCCGGCTGGCAGTTCCTCTTGTTCGCCATGTGGTTTGATATGACTTATAACAAAGAATTGCGTTAACCAACCTGCGAGAGAAAAAGTATGTGTGGTATATTTGGCCTGGTCATCAAGGGAAATACGCTTTCTGGCGCGAACGCGCGCAAACTCGTCAATGACCTGTTCTGTCTTTCCGAGTCGCGCGGCAAAGAGTCGGCGGGATTGGCCGTTCTGATGCCAGACGCAATTTCGATATACAAGCAATCGGTTGCCGCCTCGACCATGATCCGCAGCCGGGATTATCGCGCTTTTGCCAACAAAATGCTGGCCGCCAACGCACACCCCAACCAGCCGTTGGTTGTCATCGGGCACTCGCGTCTGGTGACCAACGGCTCGCAAGAAAACCACGACAACAACCAGCCGGTGGTCAAAAAAGGTGTGGTCGGTATTCACAACGGGATCATTGTCAATGACCAGGAGCTGTGGTCCCGCTTTCCGTCACTCCAGCGCGAATACCAGGTCGATACCGAGGTGGCCTGGGGATTGATGCGCTACTTTTACGAACAGACGGGTTCACTCGTTCAAGCCTCGCGGCAAATGTTTGCTCAAATCGAGGGCACGGCGTCGATTGCGGCCTTGTTCCACGATCTGGACGCGCTGCTGTTGGCGACAAACAACGGTTCGTTGTATATATCTGCCAATACCAAAGACGGTATATATCTCTTTGCCTCGGAGGCGTATATTTTGCGGCGTTTGTTTGAACGGCCTCGTTGGCGACGCGCATTTGCAACGCCCGACATTCGCCAGATCGAACCGGGGGCCGGCTATGTGATCGATGTGCAAAACCTGGTTGGCGAACGGTTTTCCTTGCGGGACAATACCGGGCTGGTCTCTGTGTCGATTTCGAGCGGCGCCGCGCGGCCTATTGTAGATGCAACGCCCGAAGCAAAGCGAGTGGCCCGGGGAACATTGTTTGCCATGCCAACCGTGATTCCCCGGTCGGTTTATACGCGCTTGGCGATCGATACGGCCCCCATCGAGGCGCTGCGACGATGCGTCAGGTGTGTACTGCCGGAGACGATGCCGTTCATCGAGTTCGACGAGCAAGGGGTGTGTAATTATTGCCGCAATGACCAACCGCATACTTTGCTGGGTCAAGATGCTTTGCACGCTCTGGCAGAGCGGCATCGTCGCCAGGACGGTCGCCCGGATTGCATCGTGACTTTTAGCGGTGGGCGCGACAGCAGTTATGGGCTGCATTATGCGAAAAACGTGCTCAAGCTACATCCTATTGCTTATACGTATGACTGGGGCATGATCACCGACCTGGCGCGGCGCAATCAGGCGCGGTTGTGCGGCAAACTCGGCGTGGAGCACATTCTCATTTCCGCCGATATTGCCCGCAAGCGGCGGTATATTCGCAAAAACGTTCTCGCCTGGCTCAAGCGCCCCCGCCTGGGCACGGTGCCGCTGTTCATGGCCGGCGACAAGCAGTATTTTTATTATGCCAACAAATTGCGGAGACAGCTGGGAGTACAATTTGTTCTCTTTGGAGAAAATTTGATGGAAACGACGCGCTTCAAGTCTGGCTTTTGCGGTATCCGCCCTTCTTTCAATACAGAACATACATATACGTTGTCGCTTTTTGACAAGGTCAAGTTATCGCTTTACTATGGAATGCAGTATGCGATGAACCCGGCTTATATCAATCGCTCTCTCTGGGACACCCTTGGCGCATTTGCCAGCTATTACGTTATTCCACATGATAACGTAAACTTGTATGATTATATCATGTGGGAAGAGAATACCATCGTTGCGACGTTGAGATCTGCGTATGACTGGGAAGTGGCCCCGGATACGCAAAACACATGGCGAATTGGCGATGGCACAGCGGCGTTTTACAACTATATCTATTATTGTGTGGCCGGGTTTAGCGAGAACGATACTTTTCGCAGCAATCAAATCCGCAGGGGAATGATCTCGCGTGAAGCGGCACTTGCCAGAGTGTATGAGGAAAATCAGCCCCGTTTTGAGTCGATCCAATGGTATTGTGAAACAATTGGCATTGATATGGTAGACACGCTGACCCGAATCAACAGGATTCCAAAATTGTAC
This sequence comes from uncultured Anaerolineae bacterium, assembly GCA_964481205.1. GTDB lineage: Bacteria > Chloroflexota > Anaerolineae > JAFGEY01 > JAFGEY01 > CAYRXM01. Next base: position 3,070 of record CAYZYE010000129.1, read on the forward strand.
GCGGCCGGCTGACCGAGTGGGCAAGGGTGAATCAATGACGTTGCGCATTTGTATGCTTTCAACCTCATTTCCCAAGAACGAATCCGATACCAGCGGCAAGTTTGTCTATGATTTGGCGCGGCTGTTGGTGACACATCAGGTATGCGTGGTTGTCGTTTCGCCTCAAGATGCACAATCGATACCACGCACGATGATAAAGGGCGTTCATATTTGTCGCTTTGCATATTGGTGGCCGCGCAAGTGGCAAACCGTTATCCGTGGCGAAGAGGACTTGTTGGATATGTTACGCTCAACCTGGCTGGCCAAAGTACAATTACCCATCTTTTTGCTTGTTTTCATGCTCCAGAGCATTCGGATCAGTCGTCAAGCTGATATCATTCACGCTCATTGGTCGCCGACAGCATTGATTGGTTGGCTGGCTGCCCGGTTGTGGAACAAACCTTTGGTGCTGACCGTGCATGGAAGCGATCTGCGTCTCTTTCCAGATTGGTTTTCCAAATTTATTCTTAATTGTGTAGATGCGGTCATTGCGCCTTCGGCGGAAATGCTCAATAGGGTTCGCCAGCTAGGCCGGGCCGACGGTCATTTGATCGCGCTGCCGATTGATGAAACCCGCTTTTGCTCCGACGTTGATGTACGCGCAGTCCAAACAGAACTTGGCCTGGATTTATCAAAACCAGTCGTGACCTTTATCGCCAGGTTACACCCATTCAAGGATCCATTGACCCTGATCAAAGCCATTCCACTTGTCTTACAACATCAAGATGTATCATTTTTGATCGTGGGTGATGGTCCATTGCGCAACCGGGTACAAGATGCGATTCAAACGTTGCAAGTGGCAGATCACACCTATGTCTTGGGTTCTCGCCAGGATGTGCATAAAATCCTCAAATTGTCTACCTTGTTTATCGCTCTAAGTCCAGTAGAGAATGTATGGAGTATGACCATCACCGAAGCGATGTTTATGAACATCCCATGCATTATGACCCGCGCAGGTAAAACCGAGTTCGTGTTCACTCATTTGCGCAATGCCTATCTCATTGAACCGGAGAATAGCCAGGCGCTGGCCGACGCTATTATGAATCTACTCGCCGATGCTCCGTTGCGGGAAAAACTTGTCCAGGGTGCTCATAAATTGCTTGCTCAATATCACAGAGATTCTTCAAGTATTGTAAACCAGATGATCGCCGTATATCGGTCGGTTCTACGCTAGACGGTCGAGGAGGAAAACGATTTTGTCCCGACGTACGCTGTGGATGTTGCTTTTATATGCGGCGTGCATAGGATTAGCAGCCTATTTTGTGCTAATCAAAGCCGACTGGACAGCTCTGCTCGAACTGGACCTGGGCACATTTTTCAGTATCATCGCCTTGACGGCATTTTACGTTGTGGTTCATACCCGGCTGGCACAGACTTTGTTGCAGTCGAGCGGTCATCGACCGGGATTGAGCCGAGTGTACCTGGTGCTCACGGCCAGTATGTCGGCCAACTATGCTGCTCCGGTCAAAATAGGAATGCCGGTGCAAGTATGGCTCTACAAGCAAGTACTGTCCATTCCTGTCCCCATTGGACTGGCCGTCGTTGCCGTCGAGTTTTTCTTGAGTCTGGTCTTGCCGCTGATTTTTTCTATTGCCGGCAGTTTGGTCATATTCCCAGAGCAAAGCGCAAAACCGTTGTTGTTCGGCGGCGGGTTGGTGCTGCTGGTGGCTATGTCGTTTGTCCTCTGGAAGCCGCAATGGTTTCTTGGCCTGCTCGACTGTCCAAGGCTGAAAAAACCGATTTCGCACCTGAGCCGGCACGTCCAGGAATTTCAAACCGGCATTCGCCGGCTATCGGTAGGGACGATTTTGCAGGTGGTGGCGTTGCTGCTCCTGATGTACCTGGTCTCTGCCTGGCGGCTGACGCTGATCTTGAAAGCTTTTGGTTGGCAAGCCTCGATAACCGATCTTGTTTTAGCTCAATTAACTTCTTTTACATTGGGCAGTTTGTCGATGTTGCCAATGGGGCTGGGGGTGCGCGACATCAGTCTCGCTTTCTTGCTCACTCGACTCGGCATACCACTCCAAGTCGCCACCCTGGCCGCAGTGATCGAACGCTCGGTGACTACCGGGACCACGGCGCTGCTGGGCATCATCTCGATCAATGTCTTGGGCATGATGGGGTTCAATATTCGAAAAAAGCCAAGCAGGCGTTTGGATGATTCAGAGACATAATCTGTCACAAAATTACAAAGCATTTGTTTCACTTGCCGGTTTGGCAGTTGTGTATATTGTGTTGGTCTTTGTCCTCTTGCCCCGGCACGTCTTTTTTTGCGGCGATGAGGGCGAAAAGGTGGTCGTTGCCGCTTCGGCGGCGCGGCGCGGCGACGTGTGGCATGTTGCCTTTGAGTATCCGGGACATTTTATTGACCCCAAAGTGCGTTTTTTCTTCTCTCCCTGGATGCGCGTCGTCGATGGACAGCCGGTGCCCTATCACCTTTCGACGATGACGTTTTTGAACGCGCCGCTTTACGCGCTGTTTGGCATTGACGGCCTCTATCTCCTCCCCTTGCTCGCCGGGCTGGCCATTGCCTGGCTGGCCTACCAGTTGGCGCGTTTGCTCGACGCGCCAAACGCCTGGGCGGTCATTTTGATCGTTGGGCTATGCACGCCGGTCTTTTTTTACAGCCTGACCACCTGGGACCACATGCCAACTGTGTTCTATTCCACATTGGCCGTCTATTTGGCGGCGCGTCAAACTCGGAAATTTCGCTGGTGGGAGATGAGCATCGCCGGCGCAGTCCTGGGGCTGGGCTTGTGGACGCGCCTGGAAATGTATCTGTTTGTCCCGGCATTTGTCCTCTCTTATCTCTATGTGTTTCGACGGGAAAGAGGCGTATGGCCCCGCCTGCTCCCCGCAGTCCTGGGGTTTGCCGTGGTGATGGCCGGGATGGTTGCTCAACACATCGCCGTCTATGGCCAATTCGACCTGATCGCCTGGAGCACGCGCACGGCCAGCATCGAAAAGGACAGCCAGGCGACGGCATCGGTGATCGACGCCTTGCGCAACATCATATTTCGCCAGGCCCAGGTATTGCTCGCGCTCACCGTAGACGGCTCGGCGCTGTGGCTGGACCGGGTTTTCCTGGCCGCGGCATTTGCAAGCGTCGTCGTTGTGAACCGATTTGAAAAACTGGGGAAAAAACCCCTGCTGGTGATGGGCAGCGCATTGATGCTGG
>CAYZYE010000129.1:6386-11784 GCA_964481205.1 uncultured Anaerolineae bacterium
GCGTATGAAATCCTGGCAAAAACGAACGAAAATATTGTTCATCATCTTTGCCCTGCTCTGGATTTTGCTGCTGTACGCCGGGTTTTACCGCGTGCAAAAACCATTTGGCGCAGAGCACCTCCTGGCCTGGCTGCGAACGCTTTGGCAGATGCTCGCGGCCGCAACGATCATTGTGCTTGGATCGGCGCTGGGGCGGCGCCTGCTGGCTAAAATCGGGTGTGATCGCCGGCCGGCGTTGGAACGGCTGCTCTTTGCCGCCGCGCTGGGGTTGGGACTCTGCTCGTTGATCGTGATGGGCATCGGCGTGATTGGCGGGCTGCGCCGCTGGCTCTTTTACCTGCTCACCTGCGCCGGGCTGATCTTGCTCCGGCGCGACGTGCGCGCCGTGGTCGACGATCTGCGCGCCGCCGTGCGCCAGGTGGTTTTGCCCCGCCCGCTGGCCTTCTTTTACCTCCTGGCCCTGGCCCTCACCCTTACCCTCGCCTTGACGCCGCCGGCGGCGTGGGACGCGCTTCAATACCACCTCGACGGGCCGCGCCTGTACATCCGGCAGCAGCGCATCACGGCGCTCGACAATTTCAGCCTGGCCTACAGCGGCTTGCTCGAATCGCTCTTTATGTGGGCCATGCTGCTCGCCGGCGACGCGGCGGCGCAGCTTGTACATTGGGCTTATGGCGTCATGCTGCTGGGCGCGCTTTACCTCGGTGGACAAAAGATGCTTGGCTCAAAACACGCCTGGCTGCCGGCGGCGGCGCTCGGCAGCATGCCAATGTTTTTCACGCTGTTGCCCTGGGCGTACAATGACCTGGGTCTGGCCTTTTACCAGCTCGCGGCCTTTTTGGCGCTCTGCATCTGGCGAGAAAAACGCCAGACGCGGTGGCTGGTTTTGTGCGGACTCTTGGGCGGCCTGGGGCTGGGGTTCAAATACACGGCGATCACCGTCCTGTTTGCGCTGGCGTTATTGATCCCGTTCTGGCAGCCGTGGAAAAGAGGAAATTGGCTGACCAGTTGGGCGGTCTTGGGCTTGAGCGCCGCGCTCGTCGCTGCCCCCTGGCTGGCGCGAAACTGGGCGCTGTGGGGCAACCCCATTTACCCTTATCTGTTCAACGGCCTGTACTGGGACGACCTGCGAACGACCTGGTATCAACGCATTGGCAGCGGCATCGGCTGGAACTGGCGCGAGTTGTTGCTGCTGCCGTGGACGGCCTCGCTGACGCTCATGGATGTCAGTTTCCGCGAAGCGCGCACCGGGCCGTTTTTCGTCGTCATGCTGCCGCTGACCTTGATCGCCCTGTTGTGGCGACGCCGGCCGCAGGAACGGAGTGACGCGGGGATGGCCGGGGCGGCGTTGGCCGTTTCGGGCGTCCAGTACGCCTTGTGGAGCTATGGCGTGATCCAGTCGCGCTCGGTGTTTCAGGCGCGGCTTTTGCTGCCTACGTTGGCCCTGTTTTGCCTGCCGGTGGCGGCGGCACTGGAACGATTGCGCCGGCTGGATTTTCCACAGCTCTCGCTGCGTCGATTTTTGTCGATTGTCCTCGCGCTGACCCTGGCCCTGAACGCCGTCGATCTGACTCTGTCCTGGGCGCAAGAAAACCCGCTGCCCTACCTGGCCGGCGTCGAGTCACGAGCGGATAATTTGACCCGCCGCCTGGGCGTGTATTATACGACGATGCAAGACATCAATGCGCTCCTCTCGCCCCAGGACAAAATCCTCTTTTTGTGGGAAACCAAAGGCTATTACTGCGACATCCCCAACCAACCCGACCTGATCATCGACCGCCTGCGTTACCTGACGGCGCTGGAGGGCGACGCCGGACACGTTTGGCAGCGCCTGCGCCGCGAATCGTACACCCATGTGCTCGTTTTTGAGACGGGACTGGAATACCTGATCGACCTTGCTCAAAACCCGGAAACCGAGTTTGTATTCGAGCGCGAGCTGGCCGTGTTGCAAGAACTGCGCGCGCAATATCTGACCAATGTGTATCAGAATGACCATTATACGCTGTACCACGTGAAAACAATGAGCGGAGGATGACGAGTTGATCCAAAACCTTGGGCGGTTTCGCGCCGAACTGATCCTGGCCGCGATCGTCGCGCTGGGCGCAGCGATTTATCTGATTGCCACCCTGGCAATGTACGATCATCTGGCTTTTCCACTGGACGATTCGTGGATTCACCTGGTCATCGCCCGCAACATTGCCCAACATGGCGAATTTGCCTATAATGCCGGCGAGCCGACCAACGGTTCGACTGCGCCGCTGTGGACGTTGTTGTTGAGCCTCGGCTATCTCTTTGGCGTCGAGTTCCGGGTGTGGAGCTATGGGCTGGGCTTGTTTTTCGCCTGGGCGTTCGGCGTGGTGTTGTACCGCCTGGGCGCAGCGTACCTGATCCGGGATAGGCGCGTGGCGCTGGTCGCCGCCGGGCTGGCGCTGCTGGAATGGCACGTGCTCTGGTGCGGTCTGGCGGCGATGGAAACGACATTATTCATATTTTTATCCTTATATCTGTTGTACTGCCACCTGCGCGGCGTGGGCGCGTTGGCCGTGGGCGGGTTGGGCGCGTTGTTGGTCTTGACGCGCCCGGAGGGGTTGGCGTTGCTGGGGCTGGTGGCGCTGGACGGGGTGGTTCGCCAGCGAGGCTGGGGGCGGCGCGTCAGGTACACACTCGCCTTTGCCCTGCCGTTTGCGCTGCTGATCGGCCCGCTCATCCTTTACAACCTGGGCGTGAGCGGACAACCGCTTCCGGCCACCTTTTACGCCAAAACCGTCGAGTTTGTCGACCCGGCCGGGCGAACGCTGTTTGGCGTGATCGGCAATTGGCTGCTGTTGGTGTTCTGGTCGATCGTCTTGGGGCCGCAGCTGCTCTTGCTGCCGGGCATCGTCTATGGCGTAACTCGCATCATCCGCGACCTCTTGGCGCGCACCCACGAGGCGCGCCGCCGGTTCGGGCTGCTCCTCCTCGGCTGGTGGGCGCTCTTGCTGTCGGCTTATGCCTTTCAACTGCCCCTGATGTCGCACCACGGGCGATACTATGTGCCCCTGTTCCCACTGCTCATTTTGCTGGGCGTGTGGGGTCTGTGGGAACTGGATAAAATATACCGTCGCTTTCGTTTATTAAAGCGCGTTTATGTTCTTTTGACCGCGTTGGCGTTTACCGTGCTGTGGCTCAATGGCGCGCTGGTGTACGCCAAAGACGTGCGTTTGATCGACGACGAGTGGATACCGCTTTCGACCTGGCTGCGCGACCATACCCCGCCCGATGCGCTCGTCGCCGCGCACGACATTGGTGCGTTGGGCTATTTTTCGCAGCGGCGGATCATCGACATGGCCGGGTTGGTCACGCCCGGCGCGATCCCGTACATTGGCGATCAAGAGGGCATGCGCGCCTATCTGGCCGCGCAAGGCGTCGATTACGTGGTCACTTTTCCCCTGTGGTACCCGGAAATGATCCGTGACCCGGCCCTGGAACTGGTCTATCAAGGCAGCAGCCCGTACTTGCGCGCCTCGTTCGAGCACAACCTCCAGGTCTACAAGGCGCACTGGGGTGAGTAAACCCGTCGAGTTGGTCAAGAATCGACAGCACGATAGCGAGATTTCGATCCGGTGACGAATTCATTGACTGTTGTCATACCCGCATACAATGAGGCCGAATCGCTGCCGCTTTTTTTGCCTCAACTGCTGGCCCACTGCGAGCAGCGCGGCTGGCAGGTGATCGTCGTCGATGACGGCTCGACGGACGGCACCGGCCGGGCGCTGGCCGAGTTTCAAACCCAGTCGCTGCGCGTCTTGCGGCACAAGGTCAACCGTGGCTACGGCGGCGCGCTCAAGACCGGGATCGGGCGCGCGGAAACCGACTATGTGGCGACCATGGACGCCGACGGGCAGCACCGCCTGGACGATGTTGAGGCGCTGCTGCAAGCGATGGAGGCCGCTAACGCCGACCTGGTGATCGGCAGGCGCGTCTATGCCGTCCGGTCGGGCAACCGCTACCGGGAACTGGGCAAATGGTTGATTCGACGGATCACGGGCCTGTTGCTGCCGCTGCACATCGACGACCTGAACTCTGGATTAAAATTGTATGACACGCGATTGGTGCAGCAGTACCTGCACCTTTGCCCGGACTCGATGGCCTTTAGCGATGTGATCACCCTTGTTTTTATCAGCCAACGTTATTTGGTGATCGAATGCCCTGTTCAGGTCAACGAGCGGCTGGGCGGCAAGAGCACAATCAGCACGCGCACGGCGTTTGAAACGATCTTTGAAATTCTAAACATCATGATGATGTTCAACCCGATGCGCATTTTTGTGCCGGCGGCGCTGTTTTGTATTTTGATCGGGGTGCTGTGGGGACTGCCTTTTGTGCTCATGGGGCGAGGGGTCAGTGTGGCGTCCATGCTGGCGATCGTGAGCGGGGTCTTGTTTTTGTTCCTGGGGCTGGTGGCGCAACAGTTGTCGTTGATCCGCAAGGAAAACACGGCCTTGTTCATCAAGTCGAATCGAAACCAGCAAGACCCACCCGTTTGATCCAGATCAGGAGGCCGCGCCGCCAAAGACAGGGATTTGTCAATTTCCTGGGAGCGGAATCCTGCCAAGACCTAAAGAGCCGGAATGTTATGACGACAAGATTGAAAACGTGGTGGCAAAATCTGTATCCCGGCTGGCAGTCGAGCCTGATTGCCTTTGCCGTCGTGCGCACCTGGCTCCTGCTGCTGGCGATTTTGGTGGTGGCCGTTTATCCCGGCCCGCTCGACGCCCAGGCCGAGTTCCGCGAGCATATTGGTTTTCCCCAAATCAAAGGCCCGGTCCAAAACGTCCTCCTGGGCGTCTGGCTGCGCGGCGATACGATATGGTATATCTGGTATGCGCGCGACGGCTTGCTGCCCGTCGATCACCCCGAATATCGCGCCTTTTGGCCCCTCTACCCCTGGCTGGTGCGGCTCACGGCGCCTCTGTTCGCTCAAAACGATCTGCTCGCCGGCCTGGTCATTTCCAATACGGCGTTGGTTTTGGCGCTGGTTTTGTTTTACCGCCTGGTCGAAATGGAATGTGGCGCCGACGTCGCCCGGCGCGGCATGTGGTATATGCTGCTGTTCCCTTCGGCGATCTTTATGTTCGCCGCGTACACCGAATCCCTGTTCTTGTTGTTCACTCTGGCCGCCTTGTACGCCGCGCGTCGCGGGCGCTGGGGGTGGGCCGGCTTGTGGGTGGCTCTGGCGTCGATCTTGCGCGTGTCGGGCGCATTCCTGACCCCCGCGCTGGGCATCGAGTATCTGCGGCAGCGCATCGCAGCGCAAGGGCCGGCCGGCTGGCGAGACAAACAGTGGCAGCGCCAGACGGCGCTCGGCTTGTGGCCGTTTTCGATCATGGCCGCGGCGGCCCTGTTTGTGCCCGTGTACACG
>CAYZYE010000130.1:0-11732 GCA_964481205.1 uncultured Anaerolineae bacterium
GGAGGGGAAGAACCGCCCACAGGGCAGCGGCTATGATCTTGGCGCGTATGAGGGGACGGTGGATTGGCGGCTCTACCTGCCGCTGACGCTGCGCGGAGTGTAGGCCATCCCGCCCGCGAATGGCGTTCAACAAACCGGGGGCGCTCGATGCGTCCAGACCAATATTGAACCCATTCGATGCAACTAGATGTCAAAATACAACGTGTATTCATACGGATGCGGACGCATGCGCACCGGATCGACCTCGGCCGAGTATTTGTATTCCAAATATGCTTCGATCAGGTCGGGGGTGAACACATCGCCCTTGAGCAAAAACTCGTGATCGGCCTGGAGCGCAGCGAGCACCGCGGGCAGCGATCCGGGCACCTGCCTGATCCGGGCCGCCTCTTCGGGCGGCAAGTCGTACAGGTCTTTGTCCATCGCCTCACCGGGATCGATCTGCTTTTGCACGCCGTCCAAACCGGCCATCAGCAAGGCGGCAAAGCACAGATAAGGGTTGGTTGACGGGTCGGGCGCGCGAAACTCGATGCGTTTGGCCTTGGGGCTTTTGGAATACACCGGAATGCGGCAGATCGCCGAGCGGTTGCGCATCGAATAGGCCAGATTGACCGGAGCCTCAAAGCCGGGCACCAGGCGGCGATACGAATTGGTCGTTGGAGCGACAATAGCCAGCAACGCCGAGGCGTGCTTGAGCAACCCGCCGATGTAATACTTGGCCGTGTCCGAAAGCTGGGCATAACCGGCGTCATCAAAGAAAACGTTACTGTCGCCGTTCCACAAGCTCTGGTGGACGTGCATGCCGGAGCCATTGTCGCCAAACATCGGCTTGGGCATAAAAGTGGCGGTCAGGCCATTGGCGCGGGCGACGTTCTTGGCAATATATTTGTAAATCATGATGCTGTCGGCCATGCGCACCAGCGTCCCATAGCGCAAATCGATCTCGGTCTGCCCGGCGGTGGCAACTTCGTGGTGATGCACCTCGACGGGAACACCCACTGCTTCCAGCGCAAGAACGATCTTGCTGCGCACATCTTGCTTGGTATCGGTCGGCGGAACAGGGAAATAACCACGCTTGGGCGGAATCTGACCGCCCTTGCCGCCCTCGAGGCCGCTGTTCCACCAACCCTCGCTGCTGTCGACCTGGTAGAACGCCGAGTTGGTCGCGTCGCCATAGCGGACGCTGTCGAACAAGAAAAATTCGGCCTCTGGCCCCCAATACGAGACGTCGGCGATGCCGGTCTGTTGCAAATAAGCCTCGGCCTTTTTGGCGACGTAACGCGCGTCGCGGCTGTACGGCTGGCGGGTGATCGGGTCATAAATGTCGCACGCGACCACCATCGTCGGTATTTCAAAGATCGGGTCGAGGAACGCCGTGTCCGGGTCGGGGATCAAAATCATGTCGGACTCGTGGATTTCCTGGAACGCGCGGATCGACGAACCGTCAAAGCCGATGCCTTCGCTAAACAGCTCCCCGGTCAGTTCACGAACCGGAAGACTAAAATGATGCCACATCCCCAGCAAATCGACAAACCGCAAGTCAACCATCTTGACGTTCTTGCCCATTTCGAGCACATCTGCCACTGTCTTGGCCATTACCAATCTCCTCCTTGGAAATTCAGACGATCAATAGACTATGCCTGCTATTATACAGGCAGCAATTGGGCGGCGTCTAGTACCCAAATGGGGCATTTTCCTCGCACCGACGGTTTCCGTCACCGCGTTTTTGGGAGGCCAGTCGGCGGCAGAGTCGGTGGAATATGTCCTGGGAATGATCCCCAAAAAACGCTTGGGTGAAGCATAACTCGAGCGCTCAAGTTTGCACCAAGTCGTTCAACTCGATGAAACGGAGTTATGGTCAACTTGCTCAGTAGCACACCGAGAGCGACAACCCGACTTGTTGCGGAACCCCACCCCGATCCTGGGGTTGACGCCAAAGCCCAGTTGGGTTATACTAGCATCATCCTAAACTCGATCGGCTAGGCCCCAAAAACGTGACTGGCCCAGGCATAACAAAATGAGCGATCTCTACCAACCATCCACCCAAAATCCAGGCACATTTTTTGGCCGACAGACCCAAATTGCCTGGATCATCGATCGACTTGCCGGCGATCAACCCGTCATGGTGATTTACGGGCCGGATCGCATTGGCAAAAGCACGCTGCTCCGGGCGCTGCGTCACCGGCTGCCCGGCGAATATCTGCCCGTGTACCTCGATCTGCCCCCATCCGGCGACGAACACACCACCTCGCCGCTGCTGCACGCCGCCGCCGAGCTTGAACGGGCCGTGCATACGCATACCGAAATCCACATTGAGCCGCCCGACGCGGCCCGCTTTTCCGGCAATCCACACCAGGCCTGGCAGGTATATGTCAACACCCTCGATGCGCAACTTGGACACCGGCAGCTGGTGCTATTGATCGACGACGCCGCCCGCATCCCGGCCGAATGGCTGCACCCATTGACCACATCCGGCCTCCCCGCCATCTTGACGGCCTCTGATCGCCAACAATTGCAGCCGCTCCTGCCAGAGATCATCCCCTCGGCGCCATCGATCACCCTGGGCGCGCTGGACAACGAATCTGCCGAAGAGATGGTCAAACAATCGCTGCTCGCCAAATCCCAAGTCGATCCCTGGGCCACGCGGCGCATCCTCGAAATCACCTCCAACCACCCTTATTATATCCAGGTATTCTGCAGCGCGCTTGCCGACTGTTGCGCGCTGCGCGCGCACATTATGCCCTCCGATGTCGAAGAGACGCTGGAACGACTGCTGGACCGCCCGCTGCCCGTCTTTCAAGACCTCTGGAAAAACGCGCCGCCGCGCGAACAGACCATACTTGCCATATTCAGCGCGCTGCGCGGGCAAGGCGGCATCGCCACCCATTACGACCTGGAAAAAGCTCATGAACGCCATGGAACACCCACCTCCCTGCCCGACATCGTCGCCGTGTTGGAGCGCCTGGTACACAAGGGCATCCTCGAAAAACTGGGCACCAACAGCTACCGCTTTGTACTCGAGCTGTTCCGGCTCTGGGTGCAAACGCACCATCCACCCGATCAAGTGCTAAAGCGCCGGTTCTGGCCGGCTGAACCTCGCCGCCAACTGACGGCCAAACTCACCCGCCTGTGGTCGCTGTGGGCCAGCCTGGGCGTCGTCGCGCTGGTCTTTCTGATCGTCATCTTGCAGCCGGCGTTCAAAAGAGCAGGCGCCAAACCCACCGCGACGCCAACATCTGGGCCCCGCCAGGCCACACCGACCACGGCCTCGACCCAAACGCAAACCGGCGACCTCACCGCGACGCCGTCGGCGCAGCCCACCGCCGTATGGGGCGAGTACGACATCGTCTTTATGTCCCGCCAAGACGCCGACGCACCCTGGCAGCTGTACGCGCTCAACTCTGACAGCGGTGAACGCTTGCGCCTGACCCACACCGAAACCAACGAACGCACGCCCAAATGGTCGCCCGACGGCAAACGCATCCTCTTTGCCTCGGACCGAGACGGCAACCGCGAAATATATGTGATGGGCGCCGGCGAAAACGATCTCGTCAACCTGACCCAACACAAAGCGCCCGATTGGCAGCCGGCCTGGTCGCCCGACGGCAAGCGCGTGGCCTTTGCCTCATATCGAGACGACAACTGGCAAGTCTACCTCGTCGACGTGGACGGAAGCAACCTCATCCGCCTCACCGAGCACGAGGCCAACGACTTTTCACCCACCTGGTCGCCCGACGGCAACAAAATCTTGTTTGTCTCCCGCCGGCGCGGCGACGCCGACCTGTTTGTGATCGACCTGAACACGCTCAAACTGACCCAACTGACGCACAGCGAAATGGACGAATACGACCCGGCCTGGTCGCCCGACGGACAATGGATCGCCTTTGTCACCCAGATCGAGGGACAGGCCGACGTGTTTGTCATGCGCGCCGACGGCTCAAACCCGGTCAACCTGACCAAATCGCCCTATGCCAACGATTTCCAACCCGTGTGGACCCAGTACTCGGAATCGCTGATCTTTGCCTCATACACCACCGACGACGGCGACCACGATCTGTTCCGAATGCGCCGCGACGGACGAGAACGCACGCGCATCACCGACGATCATGTCGATGACCTGGCCCCCTGCTGGCGATCCCTCCCGTAACGCCCTGCCGGCAACAAAAACCCAACCCACGCATTTGACACCCCGTCCTGGTTGCATTATAATTGCACACGTGTGCAAAACGCCATTTTCGGTCTGGATTTGGCAATCCAGGCCAAGCAGGGTGGGATATTTGGGCGGCCCGTGGGGTTGAACGACCTCTCGACCGATTTGAAACACACCCTTTTTATTCCGGCTGCTTGCACACGTGTGCAAAGGGATCCTATGACCATCTCGATCAAAGACATTGCCCGCCGGGCCGGCGTCTCGCACTCGACCGTCTCCCGCGCATTGACCGGCAGCTCGCTGGTCAACGCCGAAACCAAAGCGCACATTCGACAACTGGCGCAAGAAATGGGCTACGCGCCCAGCGCCGTCGCCCGCGCCATGTCGACGCGGCGCACGCAGACCATCGGCGTCGTCGTCACCTCCATCGCCGACCCGTTCGTCGCCCAGGTGGTGCGCGGCATCGAAGAAACCGCCCTCGACTGCGGCTACAGCGTCCTCTTGTGCAACTCGAACGACGACCCCGAACGCGAGATCGCCACCGTGCGCGCGCTGCGCGAAAAATGGGTCGATGCCGTGATCGTCGCCGCCTCGCGCGTGGGCAGCTTTTACGCCGAACTGACCGAAATTCGCGTGCCGGTGGTACTGATCAACAACCAGCAGCCGGGCGCCTATTCATTCTCTGTCCGCAATGACGATCTGATCGGCGGACGGCTGGTGGGCACATACCTGCTCGGCCTGGGACACCAACACATCGCCTACATTTCCGGGCGCCAGTCGGCCACGTCGAGCCAACTGCGGCTGGAAGGATGTCGCCAGGTATTGAACGAGGCCGGCGTGACCATCCCGCCCAAATGGATCGTCGCCGGCGACGGCAAACCGGCCGGCGGTGAGCAAAGCGTCGACCGGCTGCTCGAATCGCCCCCCTATCCCGGCGCGATTTTTTGCTACAACGACCAGACGGCCATGGGCGCGCTGCACGCACTCAAAGCCAAACGAGTGCGTGTGCCGCAAGAGATCTCTTTGATCGGCTATGACGACATCGCCGCAGCGCGCTACCTCGACCCGCCGCTGACCACCATTGCCCAAACCAAGTACGCGCTGGGACAACAAGCCATGGAAATGACCCGCGCCCTGCTCGCCGGAGAAACGGTCCAAGATGTGCTGCTCCAGCCGGACCTGATCGTCCGGCAGTCTTGCGCACCGGCGTAAAACCGCCCACGGGGGACTGTGCTGCCTTGGCCCCATTTGCAATACCCGCCTGTCTCTGCGACCCCGGCGCTCTGCGGTTGACGAGAACGTCGGCGTTTTTTCAATCAACTCAACCCTATTTACAGACAAGGAGTATGCGATGAAAGGACTTGTTTTATCTGCCGAATGGGATCCCAAACCCGACTATGTCGTGTCCGAATGGGAGAAAAAGACGGGCAAAGTTGTGACCGGAAACGCCGTATGGCGCAACCCCAGGCTAGAGGTCAAGCACGTGCCCCAGCCCGAAATCGCCCCCGACCAGGTCTTGATCCAGATCAAAGCCTGCGGCGTGTGCGGCTCGGACATGCATTTTTATGAAACAGATGCCCAAAACTATATCCTGTATCCTGGATTGACCAAATTCCCGTCGATTTTGGGGCACGAATTTTCCGGCCGGGTCGTCGAGGTGGGCAGCGCGGTTCAAGACCTGGTCGTTGGCGACATAGTGACAGCCGAAGAGATGATCTGGTGCGGGCACTGCCGCCCCTGCCGCGACGGCTATCCCAATCACTGCACCAACCTCGAAGAGATCGGCTTTACCATCGACGGCGCGTTCGCCGAGTACATTGCCATCGGCGCCAAATACTGTTGGAAACTCAACGACCTGCTCGATGTCTGCGGCGGCGACGAGAACAAGGTCTATGAAATGGGCGCCACCGTCGAACCGTCGAGCGTGGCCTACAACTGCGTCTTTGAACGCGCGGGCGGGTTTCGCCCCGGCGCCAACGTCGTCGTCTATGGGCAAGGACCGATCGGCCTCACCGCCGCCGCCGAGTGCAAAGCCGCCGGCGCGGCCAAACTGATCGCCTTTGAAATATCGGCCCCGCGCCGCAAAATCGCCAAAGCGATGGGCGCCGACTATGTCTACGACCCGCTACAAGTCGATCCGGTCCAAGTGGTGATGGACCTGACCGGCGGGCGCGGCGCCGACCTGCAAGTCGAAGCCGCCGGCGCGCCGGGCAAGACGATCCCGCTGATGGAACAATGCGTGGCGATCAATGGCAAAATCGCCCAGGTGGGACGCGCCGCCGCCCGCGTGCCCATGTACCTGGACACGCTTCAGGTGCGTCGCGGCCAAATCTTTGGCTCGCAAGGCCACTCGGGACACGGCATTTTCCCCAGCGTGATCAGCATGATGGCCGCCGGCTTGATCGACACCAGCAAAATGATCACCGCGCGCTATACGCTGGACAACGTGGTCGAAGCGATCGCCAAATCGACCGAACGTAAAGATGCCAAAATTATGGTAAAAATATAAGGACGAACCGATGACTCGAAAAATCAACCTTGGTCTAATCGGCGCGGGGCGCATCGGCAAACTGCACGCCGAACACCTGACTCACCGCGTGCGCGGCGCAAACCTGGTCGCCGTTGCCGACCCGTTTGAAAACGCCGCCCAAGACTGCGCCGCGCGTTTCGGCATCCCGCTGGTCAGCGCCGACTATGGCGACCTCTTGCGCAACGCCGAGATCGAAGCGGTACTCGTCTGTTCCAGCACCGACACCCACGCGCGGCTGATCGAGGAAGCAGCCGCCGCCGGCAAGCACATCTTTTGCGAAAAACCGATCGACCACGATCTGGCGCGCATCGACCGGGCCCTGGCGGCCGTGGAAAAAGCGGGCGTCAAACTGCAAATCGGCTTCAACCGCCGCTTCGACCCCAACTTTCGACGCATCCACCAGGCGGTTGTTGCGGGGCAGATCGGCCGGCCGCACATCTTGCGCATCACCAGCCGCGACCCCGCGCCGCCACCGATCAGCTACATCGAGGTTTCGGGCGGCATCTTTATGGATATGACCATCCACGACTTTGATATGGCCCGTTATCTGATCGGCCCGGTGAGCGAGGTTTACGCCGTGGGCGGGGCGCTGATCGATCCGGCCATCGGCGCGGCAGGCGACATTGACACCGCCGTAATCACGCTGCAATTTGAAAACGGCTGCATCGGCGTCATCGACAACAGCCGCCAGGCGGTGTACGGCTATGATCAGCGCGTCGAGGTGTTCGGCTCTGCGGGCATGATCGACACGGCCAACAATGCGCCGCATCGCGCCGTCTTGAGCGACAAGGATGGCGTCCACGCGGCGCTGCCGCTCTACTTTTTCATCGAACGCTACAGCGACGCCTATATCGCCGAGCTACAAGCATTTATCCAATGTATCCAAGAAGATGCTCCGCCGCCGGTGACGGGACTCGACGGGCGCGCGCCGGTGGTCATTGGGCTGGCGGCGCAAAAATCGCTGCGCGAACGCCGCCCGGTGCGGCTCGACGAAGTAGAGACCACCGCGCATGATCGCTGACATCTTGGGCACATTCGACCTCGTGCTGGCGCTCCAGATCGCGGCCAAAATCTCGCTGGCGATGCTGCTCGGCGGGCTGGTCGGCTGGGAGCGCGAACGGCACAATATGCCGGCCGGCATCCGCACCTTTATCCTCGTCTCGGTCGGCTCGTGCATGTTTACCGTGCTCTCGTACATTGGCTTTGGCGGCGACAGTGTGGCCGACTCGGCGCGCGTGGCGGCACAAATCGTCAGCGGCATCGGCTTTTTGGGCGCCGGCGTGGTGATGCAGCGCAAAGGAACCGTGCATGGGCTGACCTCGGCGGCAGGCATCTGGTCGATCGCTGCGGTGGGGATGGCCGTGGGCACAGGCAACTATTTCCTGGCCGTTTTTGGCGCAGCCGCCATTTTCATCATCATGGGCCTGCTGCGCCAGTTGTTCAAAGCGCGGGTGATCGTCTCGACGCGGCGCACGCTAAACATCGAACTGCACCACGTGCGCAACAACCTCACCCAGATGAACGCGCTGGTCCGGCGCGCCATCCTCGACGCCATCCAGGCCATCGTCGACGACGACCACGACCTGGCGCAGCAAATCATCGACGGCGACACACAGATCAACGAACTGCGCTCCCAGGTCGACCAGGAATGTCTGGACATCCTGCGCGCACATCACCCCCAAAAAGTCAAACTGCGCACCGTGATCGCCGCCACCAACGTCGCCGCCAACCTGGAACGCATGGGCGATCACGCCAAAGCCGTCGCCCAAATCCGCTTACAGATGGGGCACGAACTGCCCTTGCTGCCCCTGGTCAAAACGCCGGTCATGGCCGACCGCGTGGCCGATATGCTTGAGCGCGTGCTGCACGCCTTTTTGCAAGACGATGTCGCCGCCGCGCGCCGCATCATCGACCAGGTCAACGAGATCAGGCAAATGTACCAGGACGTGACCGAAACCGTGACCGAAAAAATGACCGTGAAAAAATCCAAGCAGTTTGAGCGCGGCGTATTCTTGATCAACATTGCCTACAATCTCAACCGCGTGGCCGAGCGCGTGACCAACATTGCCGAACAGATCGTCTTTGTACGCACCGGGGCCATCGAAGCGCTGGATCAACAAGAATGACCCGGCGGTTTGGCGGTACAGCCACTTGTGGGCGCTAAAACATTGTTATTATTGACAAAACATCAAAAGGAGAGACCCGTGTCAACAGAACCAAAATTTCTCACCACCAGTACCCCCACCGTCTTTTTTGAAAACACGGCCGTCGGGCGAATGAAAAAAGAGCTGTGGGAAGCCACCGACTCTGAGATCGACGCCGTGCTGGCCGAGTATGGCCTGCCCGCGCCGTGCGAGTGGGCCAGGCCCGGCACCTATATTCAAACCACCGTGCGCCATGACCTGATCGAGCAACGGCGCAAAAACGACATCGTGATCATTCCCGTTGGCTGCACCGAGCTGCACGGCGATCACACCGTCAGCGCGATGGACACGCTGTTCGTGTCGCAAATCGCCGAGGGCGTGCGCCGCTACTTTGCCCAGCATCGCGGCAACCCGCCCGCCCTGGCCCTGCCGCCGCTGATGTACGGCGCACACCCCTACCACCACCTGGGCATGCCGGGCAACGTCATCATCCGCGACCACATCGTCGTCGAGCAACTGGTCGATGTGATGTTGGGGCTGTGGAACGACGGCTGGCGCAAACAAATCATCCTCAACAACCACGGCCAACTGTGGGTGTTGGAAGAAGCGCTGCACGAATTTTGCCGGCGCTACCAGCTGCCGGGCATTTACCGCGTGATCGACTGGCACCGCGCCGTGCGCGAGTTCTTTAACACCAAGGACCAGGGCGGCAAATGGGACACCAACTTTGTCCACGCCGACGAGTCGGAAACCTCGCTGGGGCTGTACCTGTTCCCCGAAATGGTCAAAATGGAATACGCCGTCGATACCCAGGGTGTCTCTTATCTGCCCGACGGCCACCTCGACAAGTCGGTAGACCCGTTCCGCCGCCCCTGCAAATGGTCAGAGGGCGAAGGGCATGCCGCGATCGAGCTGTTCGGCACCCCAGAGGGCGTAGTCGGCAAGGCGACAATGAGCGATGCCGAAAAAGCAAAACGTCCGCTCGCGGCCATCTTGCGCTACCTGACGCTGCTGGTCGACGAGATCATCACCGCCTTTCCCTCTGGCACCGTCCCACCGACCGAAATGACCACCATGCGTTCGGCAGCCGAGATGTCCCCCTATCTGCGCGAGCCGTGGACCGAGGGCTGGAAGAGCGTGTACGGCCTGCCCAAAATTGGGCAGTAACAGAAATCTACAAACGGGCAAATGAGGGAAATCGCGGCCAGACCGGTTCAGGTTTTCCTCATTTGCCGATTCACTTTATTATTGGAGAATTTATGAAGACCAGCATCGTGTTATCTACCCATCAAGCCAAATTCAACGCCGTGGCATTCAAGGGAGACCTGGAAGCCAATGTGTCCAAGATCGCCGGGTTGGGCTATGACGGCGTCGAGTTGGCGATCCGCGACCCCAAACTGGTTGACGCCGACGCGCTGCTGGCGATGACCCAACGCTGTGGTTTGAGCGTGCCGGCGATCGGCACCGGGCAGGCCTGGGGCGAAGAAGGCTTGTCGTTCACCGATCCCGACGAAACGGTGCGCCGGGCGGCCGTCCAGCGGATCATCGACCACGTGCCCCTGGCCGCGCGCACCGGAGCGGTGATCATCCTGGGGTTGATTCGCGGCGTCGTCAAGCCGGGCGTCGAGCCGGCGCAGGCGCAGGCGTGGATGGTCGATGCGCTCAAACGCTGTTCGGCGGCGGCCCAAACGCGCGGCGTGCGCCTGGCCCTGGAACCGATCAACCGCTACGAGACGACATTGATCAACTCGGTCGCAGATTGCCTGGCCCTGATCGACGCCGTCGACGCAGACAATTTCGGCGTGCTGGCCGACACTTTTCACATGAACATCGAGGATGTCTCGATCGTCAGCAGTCTGAAACAAGCGGGGGCGCAGCTCTTTCACGTCCATTTTGCCGACTCGAACCGCCGGTATCCCGGCGCGGGACACATCGACTTTACGGCGATTGTCGAGGCATTAAACGAGGTAAACTATCAGGGATATATTTCGATTGAGGCCATGCCGCTGCCAGACGCAGAGACATGTGCGAGGGAAGCGATCAAAACACTGGATCGGCTGGTGGCGCGTTCCTAGTCCACCCGCCACATGCCCGGCGGCGTGTCGAAAAACAAGCGCCACCAGGAATGCCAGACCGGCTCTGGAGCCGGCGCGCCGGCGATCGTTGGCGAGTCCGTCGCCGCCGCCGGCGGCAGCGGCGCTTCGCTCGTCACCAGGATAAATGGCTGATCGCCGGGCCGAATCATGTGCGCTTTTTCTCGCGCCCACTTTTCGACATATTCCTGGCTCAAGACATAATCGCGCCGCTCTTCTAGCTGCGCGTGGCGGGTCAGTTCAACCGCAATATCGGCCTCTAGTTGTTCTTCAGCCTGGGTGATATAATAGCCGGTTGTCGCGCGCCGTCCAAAATCGACCACCAGAAAAATAGCCACGGTGATGACGACAATGCCGATAAACTGCGCGCCAGAAATAAAGGACGAAACCGAATTCTTGGACTGAATCATTTTGCGCTCGCGTTGAAATGAACTCCAGAGATTAACATAACGTTCACCTTTTATCTTATACGATCTTGGCGACAAAGTCAAATCGCAAAAATGGGCAGGTGTATTCCACTTTTGGGGCGAAACCGGGCCTCGGAATAGGGATTCCGAGGCTGCGGATTGGACAAACCGTGGCGGCGGAATGGGGATTCCGCCGCCACCCCTTGACCCCCAAATGGGCGCATTGTCAAAACAATCAAGTGTAATTTGCACGCGGTTTGGGCTTGCAGTATAATGCCTACCTGATCGGCGCATTGAACGCCAAAACCACCGGGCGCGCCAGATGTGCGCCGGCATCTGCGTTCATTGACTCTTTTTTTTTTCAGTGAACTCGATTACCATATGTACAAGATGAAATTGAATCGATCAAAC
>CAYZYE010000131.1:0-11690 GCA_964481205.1 uncultured Anaerolineae bacterium
TCGCTGCGCCGCCTGCGGCGGCTGGCTCAGAATGACACGGATTACCCAGGTCTCGGTCTGGATTTTGCGCGCCGCCGTAAACAGGCGGCGCTGGACGGACGGCGCAGGCCGCGCCCACGAGGGGCGAATTCGATGCTCAACATCAACCAGATCACCAAAGTCTATGGCGACAACGTTGTCCTTGACCAGGTCGGTTTCACCATCAACCACGGTGATCGCCTGGGATTGATCGGGCCAAACGGCTGTGGCAAAACCACGCTGTTGCGCATCATCATGGGGCAAATCGCCCCCGACGATGGCCTGGTGACGCCGACCGCGCCCGGCGTGCGCATCGGCTACCTGGAACAGTCCTTTACCTGCGCCGCCGAGGCCACGGTCGGCGAGATGCTGCTGACCCAGGTCAACCGCGCCGAAGACGAGATCGAGCGGCTGGCGATGCAGATGACGCAGGCGTCCGGCGAAGCGCTGGAGGACTTGATGGAGGCGTACACCCGCGCGCTGGATCGCCTCCAGGCCGGCGGAGGATACGCCGTCGAATCGCAAATGGACGCGATCCTGGCCGGGTTGGGACTCGATTGCTTTGACCGCGACACCCCGGTGCGCATCCTCAGCGGCGGACAAAAGACCCGCCTGGGGTTGGCCCGCCTGCTGCTCGAACGGCCCAATGTGCTGCTCCTCGACGAACCAACCAACCACCTCGACATCGACGCCCTGGAATGGCTGGAAGAATTTCTCGGCAGATACGACGGCGCGGCGCTCATCGTCTCGCACGACCGCGCTTTTCTCGACCACACCATCAACACAATCCTCGAGATCGACCCGGTCGAACATTCTGTGCGGGCCTATCCGGGCAACTATACGGCCTATATCGAGGCCAAAGAACGCGAGTATGCGCATCTGTGGGCCAAATACAAAGACCAGCAAGACCGGATCGCGCAATACACAAAGGCGATCACCGGTTTTGAGCGTTACGCGCGCAACATTGAACACGGCACGATCAATTTTGCCATCCGCAAGATTGCCAAAGGCATCGCCCGCAAGGCAGTGGTGCAAAAACGTCGTCTGGAACGGTACATCGAGTCGGAAGAGATGGTCGATAAACCAAAACGTTCCTGGCAAATGAAACTCGACTTTGTCGACACGCCCCCAGGCAGCCAGGACGCGCTCATCATCGATCAACTGGCGATGGGGTTCGGGGAGCGGCTCTTGTTCGAGGGGGTCGAGTTGACCCTCCACGCCGGCGAGCGCGTCGTCCTCACCGGCGCCAACGGCAGCGGCAAAACAACGTTATTGCGTATTATTATGGGCCAATATACTCCTTGGGCCGGCCATGTCCGTGTGGGGCCAAGCGTCCAGGTGGGCTATTATTCGCAAGAACAAGAAGGGCTTGACGACGATGCGGACGCTTTTACCGAAATCCGCCGCGTCGCGGCGCTGGGCGACACCGAGACGCGCAATTTCCTGCACTATTTTCTCTTTAGCGGCGACGAGGTATTCATGCCCATCGGCTCGTTGAGCTATGGACAGCGCGCGCGGCTGGCACTGGCCAAACTCGTCGCCGCCGGTTGCAACCTGCTCATCCTCGACGAACCGATCAACCATCTCGACATCCCTTCACGCGAGCGCTTTGAACAAGGCTTGCGCCAATTTTCGGGCGCGGTTCTCGCCGTTGTCCACGACCGCTACTTTATCCAACGTTTTGCGACTCGCATCTGGGCCGTGCATGATCGCGGCATTCACCAGTACATCGATCTGGAAGACATGCATCGGGTGATGACCGGGGTTCGTCCCGAATCTTGGCCCGACCGGTAAAGACTTGTTTATGAATCAGAAAACACGTTTCCTGATTGCCATTATCCTTGGCCTGATCACCAGCGCGCTGCTGCTCTGGCTCACCATAGCCCATCCACCCGATTTTTCCAACCTGGTTGTGGGCAGCTTGTTTGGCGTCCTGATCGTCTTTACCATCGCCTTTGGCGTTCCGCTCGCCGAAGGCTCGGTTTCCTTGATGCCGATGACGGCCATCGCCGCCTACCTGGTGGTTGGGCTGGTTCCGGCCGGGTGGACGGCGATGCTTGGCGCCGTGCTGCACGGGCTGGTCCGTCTTTGCTGTGGCAAAAAACTGGGCGAAGCCAACTTGAGCCGCGCGCACATTGCGGCGCTGACCGCGGCCAACGCCACCATGCATACCTTGAGCATCCTGGCCGGAGGCAGTGTGTTTGCGCTGCTGGGGCAGAGCACGCCGCTCAGCCTCCTGGGCCGGCAGCAATTACTTCCTTTTGTGCTTTTGGCGCTGGCTTATCTGGCGACCAATTACCTGATCGCCGGGTTTCATATCGCTCTGCGCGACAAAGCATCCTTGCGCACTTATGTGCGTTTTCTGCCCGGCCTGGTATGGTACGAAGGCGCGCCAATCGTCTTTGCCCCATTGATGGCGCTGATCTATAACCGGCTGGGGTGGCTGCAACTATTGCTTTTTGCACTGGTCCTGATCGTCGCCACGTTGATCAGCCGCAACCTGGCCTTCACCAGCCGTCGCCTCGAACGGCGCATCCAGGAATTGGACAGTTTGCAGGCTGTTGGGCAGGCGCTCAGCGCCAGCCTCCAGGTCGATGCCATCGTTTCGGCGATCTATGATCAGGTGTCCAAGCTGATGCCGGCGCAAAATTTTTACGTGACCCTGTACAATGCCGACCTCGACGAGGTGTCATTTCCACTTGCTTTTGAACACGGCCGGCGCACACAGTGGCGATCCAGACGGGCCGGCAACGGCCTGACCGAGTATGTGCTGCGCACGCGGCAACCGTTGCTACTCGACCAGGAGGTCGAACAAAGGGTGCTTGACCTGGGACTCGACCATATCGGCGCGCCGGCGACCTGCTGGCTGGGTGTGCCGCTCCTCTGCGCCGATCAGGCGCTGGGGATCATTGCCGTGCAGTCGTATTCGCAGGCCGAGCGGTATACGCAAGCCAACGTCGATCTGCTGACCACCATCGCCGCACAGGCCGCCATCGCCATCCAAAATGCCCGTCTCTATGCGCGCACCGACGAGGCGCTGACCCGCCGCGTGCAAGAACTCGATTCG
Source organism: uncultured Anaerolineae bacterium (assembly GCA_964481205.1). GTDB lineage: Bacteria > Chloroflexota > Anaerolineae > JAFGEY01 > JAFGEY01 > CAYRXM01. Next base: position 3,086 of record CAYZYE010000131.1, read on the forward strand.
ATTTTGCGCACGACGGGCGAGGGCATCCTGTTGTTCGACCCGGACTGGCGCGTGCTCGCGGCCAACCGCGCGCTGGCCGAGTTGCTGGGCATGGCGCAACTCGAGATCGCCGGGCAGGTCATCTCTGAGCACGCAGCGGGGTTGATCGCCAAAATCGGCTACACGGCGCAAGACCTGCAAGCCGACTGCCACATCTTGGGCCAGGGCGATCTCGACCAAAAGCGGGCCATCGTCCACCTGGGCGATCCGGGGCGGCACGTCGAGCGCACCCTGACGCCGGTTAAAAACCGCGAGGGACAAATTTCGGGCTGGCTGCTCATCTTGCGCGACATCAGCGAAGAAGTGGCGTTGGCCCAACTCCGCGAAGACATGACCCACATGCTGGTTCACGATCTGCGCTCGCCGCTGACCGTCGTGATGGGCACGCTTGACCTGATCAAATACACTTTTGTCAAGGGCGACGAAGAAAAATTCGACCGGCTGCTATCCATGTCCAAGAGCAGCAGCCGGCGGATGCTGGATATGGTCAACCAACTGCTCGACATCAGCAAGTTGGAAAGCGGCCAGATTCCGATGCACCCCCAGCCGGTGGTTGCCCGCGAGTTGTTGAACGAGGTGGCCGCCCGGCTGGCCCCGCTGGCCGCCGACGCGAAAATCACGATCGGGATCAATGCCGGCGACAATCTGCCGCGCCTGTTTATCGATCCCGATCTGATTGGCCGCGTGTTGAACAACCTGCTCGACAATGCGATCAAATTTACGCCCGACGAGGGGCGCGTTGAATTGTGGGCGCGCGCCCAGGCAGGCGCAGACAACCTGCTGCTCGGCGTCAGCGACACCGGGCCGGGCGTGCCGGCCGAGGCGCAGTCGCAGATCTTTGCCAAGTTTCAGCAGGTCGATTCGGTGCAGGGACGCCGTCAGGGCACGGGGTTGGGGTTGCCCTTTTGCAAACTGGCCGTCGAAGCGCATCGCGGGGAAATTTGGGTCGAAAGCGAGATCGGGCGTGGCACCACCTTTATGATGACGCTGCCCATTTATCAAGAACCCTCTTATTGCTCCACCAACCCCTCGCGCCAGACATAGATCGCGGCCTGCGTGCGATCTGAGAGGTGCAGTTTGCCCAGCAGGTTGCTGACGTGCGCCTTGACCGTCCGCTCGGTGATCACCAACTCGGCGGCAATTTTGGCATTGCTCAATCCCTGGGCGATCAGTTGCAGCACTTGCATCTCGCGGGCGGTCAGTTCGGCCAGGGGGTCGTGCGTCTTGGCCGGCGCGGCGACTTGGGCCATCAACCGTTGGGCGATGAACGGATGCAAGATCGCGTCGCCCCGGCTGGCGGCATAGATCGCGTGCAGCACGGTTTCCGCGTCGGCGTCTTTGAGCAAATAAGAGAGCGCGCCGGCCTTGATCGCCGAGAACACAAGCTCGTCTTGGGTAAAACTGGTCAGCACAACGACCTGGCTGCGCGGGCTGATCTCGCGGATGCGGCGCGTGGCTTGCACCCCGCCCTCATCGACCGGCACGCCTCCCGGTTCGAGCGGCAGGACCAAATCCATCAGCACCACATCGGGCACGCACTCGGTCACGCCCTCGACGGCGCTTTGCGCGTCGCCCGCCTCGCCAACCAGGCTGATTTCCGGGTAGGCGCTGAGGTAAAACCGAAGTCCTTTGCGCACCACGTCGTGATCGTCGACGATAAAGACGGTGATCGGGTCTCCCCCCTCGGCCGCGCCGAGAGGGGAAGTGATTTGCGCTGACATGGCCTAACGGTCTTTTTCAGGCGAGACCGAAACCGGCAGGTTGCCCAAGAGCAGCGTGGGGTTGATGCCATGTTCGGTGATGACGATCTTGGCGTTATCGCGCAGCGCCGTTTCGATCATTTCGATCTGTTTGAGCGCCTGGGCGTTGCCCTGGAAATATTTTTCCGCCGCCTCGTTGACCAGCCGAATGGCTTCGGCGCGCCCTTCGGCGACCTTGATCGCGGCTTCGCGCTCGCCCTCGGCGCGCTGGATCGTCGCCAGCTTTTGCTGCTCGGATGCCTCAAACTCGCCCGTGGCCAGCAGGCGCATCGCCCGCCGTTCCTGCTCGGCAGTTTTTTGTTTGTGCATCGCGATCTTGATGTCTTCGGGTGGGTCGATGAGCATGATCTCTACTTTGCTGACCCGCAGCCCCCACTCGGCGGCAAACTTGTTGAGCACCGATTCCAGGTTGGTGGCGATTCGCTCGCGCGCCACCAGGCTTTCGTCCAGAGTCAAATCGCCAAACTCCTGGCGGAGGTTGGTCATCGCCAACTGGATCACCGCTCTTTTCCAGTGGTCGATGTTGTAAAACGTGCGTTTGATCGACTCTTCGTCAGAAGCCGGGCGAACCCACATGACGCCGTCGACGCGAATTTCGACATTGTCTTTGGTGATCACCGGTTGGGGGGGAATGTCCATCGTGTGCTCGCGCACGTCGCGCACGCGGGTGACCTGGACGATGGGGATTTGGATCCCAAAACCGGGCATCACAAACCCCGAGTACTTGCCCAGCGTTTCCTGAATGCCGCGCTCATAAGGTTTCAACGTAAAAAGCATGTTGTGAATGATTCTCATTTTTTTCCTCCTCGCTACAAACTGGTTAAAAACCAATGTGGTTCGGTTGGCCCAAACTTGCACTCTGAAATAGACGCCCACAAGACGCCCACAAGGGGCTATGCTACTTGTCTAAATCGTATCGGGTCAAAAACGGCTTTTCCACACCCCAAGTCCCAGGATCGCCCCGCCGATCAGGGCGATTATCATCCAGACGCCCGGCGACGACGCTGTTTCTGTCTGAAAGAGGTTTCTACCCCACATATTCAACGCCAAAAGCAGGATGGCAACGATCATCAATACGCCGGCCCGCGTTTTCTTGCGTTTGCTCCGTGTCTCCCAACAGTCATCACAATAATAACCCACCGAATTGCTATACATTCTATTCGCCTGGCCGCCAAGCCGGATGTGCAAATCGCAAAAGACCTTGCCACATCCCGTACATTTTTTTGTCGCCGGCTGCATACAAATTTCACACCTTGTGTTCATATCTTCTCCTTTATATCATAGAACGCTGTTTGTTATTGCCACAGCCGACGATGTTTCATCCAGGTTGCGCATAATCGCCATCACCACCAGCGGCAGGGGCAGCGCCCGGCACAATGTGACCTGGAGCGACAGCGCGCCGTGGATCAAGAGCACCTGGTCGCCATCTTGATCGACCAGCGCGCAGCCGCCGGTGCGCTCTTGGGCGCATGACAAACGATACCCGCGCCCGTCGTAAACGATCTCGCTCCAGGCGTTCAGCAATTTTCCCTGCGACTGCAACGCCGCCAGTGGTTGGTCGTTGCGCAGCAGCGCCATTTTGTCGTGCGCGCCGCTGATGTAACGCAGCGCCCAGGACGCGGCCCGTTCCTTCCAATGGTATCCTGACCTCGTGCAGCGCACCAGCGCCAGCGGCGCGCGCTGCGAGGCCACGCTCAAAACATAACGTCTGCTCAACCCCCACCACGCCGAACCTGGCGTGACCAGCAGCGGCTCCTCGGCCGGCTCGACCAACGGCTGGCGCAAGTGGACCTGGTCGGCGGGCAGCCAGGGCCACACCTGTCCGACCGGGATGACGAGTTTTTGCCCCAACCAGGCCCAGTTTTCGATCTGCGGTTTGGGTTGTCCCTGCACCGGCCTGTCGCCGCGCGTGTGCGCGTCGGGCGTCGCCCCGGCGCGCATGCCGGCCGTATACGCGAGCGCCACTTTGGCCGTTACCGTTGTTCCGCGCCCCGGCTTGCTGTCGATCGACACCTGGCCGCCCACCGACATCATTCTGTCCTGCATATTGGCCGTCCCCAGCCCCTGGCGCGCTTGCCGGCGATCAAATCCGACGCCGTTGTCGCGCACGGTCAAAATGGCTTGTTCGGGCAGACAGCGCAGGCGCACGTCGACGCGGGTGGCGCGCGCGTGCCGGGCGATGTTGTGCAACGCCTCCTGGGCCACGCGATAGAGCGCTTCGGCGGCCGATGGCGACAACAGCATGTCGTTGCCTTGCACGTCGACATACGCCAGGATGTGTTCTCGCGCGCCAAACAGCAGCGCGTAATCGTTCAGCGCCGCGGCCAGCCCTTGCTTTTCCAGCGACACCGGCTTCAAGTCTTTGATCAAGCGCGTCATTTCGCGCTGCGCGGTTTGTGCGGTCGTTTCCATCTCGCGCACGGTCTCCAAGAGTTGGGTCAGCCGGTTGTTCGGGTCGGCCTGCTCGTCCGCGGCCAACATGGCGTCAAAGCGCTTGCGCAGCCCGCCGGCCGTCATTGTCAGGCTGAAAAGGTATTGTTTGACGCTGTCGTGCAGCTCACGCGCCAGACGACTGCGTTCCTGGGCCACGGCCAGAGCGCGCACTTGATCGGTCAGCCTCGTGTTGCGTTCGCGCAATTTTTCCAGGTCTTGCTCGTCTTGTTCCAGGTGTTCGGCCAGCAGATCGAGTTGTTCGGCCAGCGCGCTCAAATCGTCGCCGCCGCCATCGGCGATGCGTACCGCCAGGTTGCCGCGCAGCCAGACTCGGCTGGCCTCAAATATGCGTTCCAGCCGGCGGGCGACGGAACGGCTGAACCAGACCATCAATGCGCTGTTGAGACAGATGGTTGCCACAACGAACAGCCCAAAATGAAGGCCGGCAAATTCGGGCGCAAGCAACGGCAAAATGATCGCGAGCGCGCTTTCGACGATCAAAATGGAGACCAGGCCGACCGCCGCGAACGACAACATCCATTTTGCCCATAGCGTGCTTTTTGAGGGGTAAATACGCTCTTGCATACAAGTCTCCTGCGGATCATTGATGGTTCGATTTCATTGTACCACAGTCGACGCGGGCTGTCATCAGCCTCATGAATGAGATGGGGACTGTACGCTGGTACAATATTGGTTGAACCCAATGGGCGTGTTCAAAAGGCGCATTTTAACCTGGGGGGCAGGAGGCGGCGGAATGGGGATTCCGCGGCCTCGGTTTGCTCGGCCTGGATTGCCAAATCCAGGCCCAAAACGGCGAGGCGAGGCTGGTCGCATTTATCTTGTTCGGCTGCCGGATCTGGCGATCCGGCAGGAGCAGATGGAATGGCCGGACGCTCAAGCCATTTGAAACACGCCCCAACCAAATCGAGGCGCAGCACGCTGCGCCTCGACCGTCGTTTGATACAGAATCTCGCACCTATTGCGCTGCAAAGGCTTTGGGCAGCAGTGAGCACAACTCGGCCGGAATCGCCATGTGCAGTTCATCGCCTTGCCAAAAGGCGTCCAGCGCGTTGCGCAACAATCCCAGCCCTGTGCCCGCGCGCTATGGCGCTCCGGCCTCGACCATCATGTCCAAAAGCCGGATCTCGGCCGCGTCGATGTGGGTATGCGCCTCTTTTACTTCTGTTACCAGGACTCGGCCAGAGCCGGTCATGCAGACGTTATACATAGGGTGGGTCAGGTTGACCGCGCCTTCGACCATAGACCGGTACTCGCGATAGAGCGGCACCCAGTCGGACGGTACATCCTGGAACACGGCAGATGTGACCCAACTATCATACCAGTTGGCGTAACTGCTGCAATAAAAGTGTCTCGATTGCAATACTCCTGACAGCCACCACTTGGCGTCAAAGAATGACTTGTGCAACTCTTTGAGCCGCCTTTGAAATGCGCCCAGGTTCCAGGGTTCGATGCTGGATTGCGGATACACGACCACGTCCGGCGTCGGTGTTGGCGCCGGTGTTGGCGTCGCGGTCGGCGGCGCCGGCGTCGGCGTTGGCGGCGCGTCGATCACCTCTACACGGTACAGCGCGCCTTTGATCACGCACGCGCCGGACCACAGCCAGGCGGAGGTGTCTTGGTCGATCGCGACCACCAGCCACTCGCCGTCGGCGCTCTTGCCGATCACCTCGAAACGGTCGTCGGCCTTGACGCTGCCCCGCACTGCATAGATCGTTCCCGGCCCGGCGCGCAGGTTTCCGGCATCGATCGTGATGTCGGCGAAAACACGCGCGATCAGGTTGACCTTGACCTGGTTCTCGCCGGCAACCACATCCACCTCGCTGCTGCTTTCCTGGTACCCATCGGCCAGGACGGTCAGTGTGTAACTGCCCTGGTCGAGACCGTCAAACTGGACCTGGCCTTGTTCGTCGGTGGTCTGGCTTTTGTCTGCCAGCTGGACGCCGGCGCCGGCGACCGGGGCGCCGCTGTCCGCGTCTACGATGTGAACGAGCAACACCGGTTGTGGCGTCGGCGTCGCCGTCGGCGGTGGTGTGGCCGTCGCCGTTGGTTCAGGCGTCGATGTCATTGTCGATGTGGGGGTTGCCGTGGCCGTCGCCGTTGGTTCGGGCGTCGATGTCGCTGTTGGCGCAACAGTTTGGGTGGCTGTTGCCGGGAGCGGCGTTGATGACGGCTCGACGGCCGGCGGATTTGTTTTGCAGCCGCCCATCGCCGCCAAAGCGAGCGCGAGAAGCAGCAAAAAGCCAGTTCGCACCGCCACCGGTTTACGAAATACACAGTACACCTGGAACATCATATCCTTTCCTCCAAGATACTAAAAAATCGGTTCTTTGTTTCCCAATACCGGCAACGGGTGTAAAAAATTCAGGTCCAACCAGGCCTTGCTCGTCGCCGCCAGTTCGCGCAGCCACCAATACCGCGCCGATCGATAATTTCGCCGGTCTGCCGCCACGCCCACGACATCGATCCCCAGTTCGTCGCAGGTGTACAGCGCCCGATCGAGATGAAATCCCTGCGTTACCAGGATTGCCTCTTGGACCCCAAAGATATAGCCAGCGCGATAGCAGGTGTCATAGGTGCGTCGCCCGGCATAGTCGAGCACAATGTCCTCATCCGGCACCCCTTGCGTCAGGGCGTACTGTCGCATCGCCCCCGGCTCATTGTACTCGATAAACCGGTTGTCGCCGCTCATGAGCAGTTTTCGCACTTTGCCTGCCTGGTACAACGCGGCGGCGGTCGCCACCCGGTCGGCCAGCGCGGCCATGGGCCGCCCATCGGCGGTGATCCCCGCGCCAAAGACGACGGCCACCTTGCGCGGCGGCGCCGTCTCGACGGTATAGACGAGTTTTTTGTAGCGCCGATCGACCCACCAGCGCAAAACAATGGGGGCAAGGACAAGGCTTATTCCTGACAAGAGCAAGAACAAGGCCACTTTTAACCACCTTTTGCCTGCGGATCGACGATGCCCTGGGTGACCGGTTGCCAATTGCTTCCTCCTCACAGATGAGGTCATTATAACACTGGCCGAAACAGGATACAAAAAGCTATTTGCGCCGTCTGTTTACGACGGCGCCAGGCGCGTGCTGAAAAACCCGCGCGCCCGCCAACCGCAGAGAGCGTCGAGATCGCCAAGAAATAATTCATCGAGCAGCACCGTAGATATTCGCAAATGCTGGGATTTTGCGCCAAAGTGTCGTCGTAAACAGATGACGTTGACGAAAAAGGGCCGAGTTTCAGCGACTCTGGGTATGCGTATGCGCAAGGTGTAAAAACTCGGTACACATTGCGTCAATCGCCTCCTGGCGATGCCCGGCGCCGGCCGGGTCTGAATACCAGCGCGGGATAAAACCGCCGCCGGGGCGGCTCAACAGTTTGACCATGCGGCGACAATAGGCGCGGATGTCGTCGAGGGTGCCGTAAACCATCGTGTTTTGAATGTCTACCGGAGAAAAAAACGTGAGCCGCCCGCCAAAGCGTTCCCCCAGCAGCGCCAGCCCCATATTTTCCTGCTGATCCATGTGGATCACATCCAGGCCGATCTCGATCAGGTCATCGAGAATGCTGACAATGTTGCCGCAGCTGTGCAAAAAGGTCAACAGGCCGGCGTCATGCGCAGCGCGGTAAATCCGCGCATAGCGCGGCTTCCATATCTCGCGCCACTTGTCCGGTGCAATCATCAGCCCGTTTTGTAATCCCCAGTCGTCACAAAAGATATAACCGTCGGCGCCGGCGCCGGCATAGCGTTCGATGGCGTACAGATTCATCTCGACCAGGATGTCGATCAGCGCGGCCAATTGCTCCGGCGCATCGTAAATATCCATCCAGGTGTTTTGCAGGCCGCGAATAAAGTGAACTCGCTCATAGATCGAGATGCCGCTGGCCAGCAGAAATTTGTCGCCGGCCCGCTCTCTGACCCCGTCCAGAATGCGCCAGCGGTCGGGATTGCGAATATCCGGGATGTGCAGGTCGTCCCAATCTTGCCATCGCTTGAGCGGAAAGTCCTGAACCTCGCCCAAATGACAGACCCCGATGTTGTCCCACACGGCGCCCCACTCGTCGACGCCGCGCGAGGGACGCGCATCGGGCGAAGGCGACATGCTGATCTCTGCAAAGTCGCTGCCAAAAGGTTCGGGCAAGTCGTAGGGCAGGCGCGTTGCGCCCTGAAAGCGAATCGCGCGGGATACAATCTCTCTGCTTTGCATATTCGGTATACCTTTCTGCTGGCGACCGGCTATGAACGTCCGTTCAGGTCGACCAGCCGCGTGGTTGCTTGCGCACATCGAGGGCGGCGTTGCGAATGTATTGGGCGGCGTCGCTAAAGAAAAAGAGCGCCGCCTGGGCCACCTCGTCGGGGG
>CAYZYE010000132.1:0-11639 GCA_964481205.1 uncultured Anaerolineae bacterium
AGAGATGCCCCCACAAAAACGACAGCCATTTGACCGGAATGAGATAAATCACATCACGCCGGTTGGCCTGCTGTTCTCGTGAGAGCGACTTGTTCAAATCAGGCGGGCGGATCGACAACAAATACATCGTCATACCCCACTGCCGCATCATCCGAATCTCACGATCGATAAAAGTGCTGCTCAGTCCGGGATATGTGCCAATGATATAGCTAATTACCAGATCGTTCATTTCACTTTTCCTCACTCTGATCGCGACACACACCTAAACAATTGGCTTGGACAGATATTGTTCCACATACTCGCTCACCGTCAAAAAAACGACATCGGGAAAAGACGCCATATACCTGAACAGGTTGCGAGTGCTGCTCAACAAACGGTCGCCGTTGACGCGGTACAAAAGATTGCGCGGGCGAAAGCCGTGTGTGCGAATAAACGCCGGCGAAAAATACTCGGCGCGCACGTATTCTTGAAATCGACTCTGCGCCCCGCTTTTGCGATTGCGAAACTCGCCGGGGTGGGCCAAATAGACAATCGGTTTGCCGGTCAATTTGGATTCGATGTGCAAAACGCGAAAAAAGACTTTCATTGCCAATGTACCCACAACACGGTAGGTCGAAGAAATAAAGGGCAGCATCAAAGCCGAGACCGGAATCTCCCACAGCGGCAGATGACCCGCCCGGTAAGCGTTGTCGAAACGCGGACGATAAGGCCGCCGTGGAGCCGCCAACCAGCGCGGGTTGATCAAATTCGAGCTGATCAAATCCATCCGCTGCGAACAGACCGTGCTGTCGGCCACATACCCATGTTCGGCCAGCAACCTCATAGTACAAGCCGAAGTCTTGACACGTGGACTGCGGAAAACACGGATGGGCCGCTGTACCAGGTCTTGTAATTTGGATGTCGCGTTACCTATATATTCTCGCTGCGTCGACTCTGGCATGCGATCATAGTCTTCTTCGTCCTGGTGCGTCCAGCCATGACATCCAATCTCGTGACCGGCGTCTAGCAGCGCCGGCAATGACGCGGCATAAATATCGGCCGGCTTGGCCGTGACAAAAAAGGTAGCGCGAATGCCAAGTTCATTGCACAACGCGACAGTGGTTTCCAACGTCCATACTCGTTTCGCCGTCTCGACCCAGGCATCAGGGTCTACATCCCAGGTAACGAGTATTGGAACCGGGTGCCAGGATGGGGACATCAGGCCAACATTCCTTTCTCGTACTTGAAAATATGATAGGCGTCCATTTTGAGCATATCCCAACCGGTCAATGCCTTGCAATGCCAACAAGCGGCCCGGTTTCCCTGCCGGCAACGCAGCATCGCAACCAAATAGCGCCCACTGCGATACAGCGTTTGCCCCCGGCGCGGCAATGTCGGCGCGCCCCAACGCACCAGGTGATGCGGCTCCGGGTTGGCGCGGCGCGGGTCTCGAGACGCAAGCGTCATCATCTTGTAGCCCACCTCTTGAGCGACGGCCTCTGTTGTGGCGTTATAGCCGCCGCCCGGCCAGCACAAAAAACGCACCGTTTTGCGCAACCGTGACTCGATGATCTCTTTGGCTCCGCCCAGTTCGGTCCGCACCCGCTTCTGATAGTCTGCCCTGGTCTCCCAACCGCCCTGCTCATCCACACGAGTACGGTACGAATCGACCAAACCATCGAGCCGGTCTCGCCAATGCTCATTTTGAAAAAATGACGCCCCGCCATGCTGCTCGACATGTTTGACCAGCGTGTCTGCCAGACGCGGGTCTGGAAAATAGCGACGGGCAACCAGCGCCTTGTCGTGTACGTAAATTGGCGTTCCCCACGGCGTCCATGCCGACTGGTCCTGGTCCATCCAGAGATACTTGGATTCCGGCCGGGCATTCCAGGCCAACCAGGGATAACTAGCGCCGGGGCGGTGAAAATCAATGATCGAAGGAGCAGTAAAATACCAGGTATGCGTCAAAGCGTGCGACTGGATATCCATCACGCCGGTCGATTCCATAGCTGCCATCTCGGCCCAAGAGAGAAAACCACTTTGTCGTAACCCCTTCCGATCAACCCGCCCGGCCTCCACATCATCCAGGTTAAAGCGCCAGGTGGGCGTTGGATCCACAAATTCCGGGTTGACAAAAATTGTGCCATTGAACCCATATCGCTTGAGAATGGGATATGCATAGACCCAGTTATCCAGGTATCCATCATCGAACGTCAAAACAATCGGCCTGGGGGGCAAGGCCGCGCCGCGTTGGACATACGCATAGATTTCTGGCAGAGAAACAGCCTGAAAACCCGCTTCGGCCAGCGCACAAATATGTCCCTCAAAGACCTTGACCGGGCAAGCAAGATGTCCCCACAGCCAGTCACGGCGATCCGAAACGCTATGATACATTAAAATAGGAACATTCACAAAAACAGGTCTCCCCACGTTTTCAAGATCAACAGCCGCAAGATCAAGCGGTCGGTAGCAAGCGCGTGATTGATCCGCCCACTCCATTTCCTGGCATAATATACGCCGGTGTGAAGCCAATGATAAAACCTGGTCTTTTCGTTCAACCGGCCGCTTATCCGGGCCAATCCCGTCGATGGTCCGGCAGCCTGAGATGCAAAAAAAGCATCCAGTTTGGTTTTGAGCGCCTCGCGATTGACAAATTCGTCCAGCACCGACGTTGTTTCCAGCAATTCACGGTAAACCCAAGACACCGTTTCCGGCGAGCTTTTCAAGGCTGTGGGCCACAGAATCATATTGTGGTGCTGTGCCATTTCGGCATACAACTCGGGAAACATGTGCGAGATGCTGTCTCGCCAAAACCGTTTGCCCAGACGATACTTGAGCGGCAAGACCATCATCAAGTCCAAAATATCATAGTCCAACCAGGGACGATACGATTCGATGGCAAAGGTCTTGACATAGTTGAGCGGATTGAGATAGTACTGGATCCGCACATCCAGGTAGAAAAAGTCTTTGCGATTGTGGATCTGCCGGGCGCTGCACCGCGCCGAGAGCTGCCGGCGGGTTTCCATATCCCAGGCGCAAAAGCGGTCAAACCAGACCGGTTTGAGGATCAAGCGATAGTCGGGCATAAAGCGCATCGTGCGCAAATCCAACGCGCGAAACATTCCAAGCTCGTCATGCACCGTCGTCCAATGTGAATAACCAAAACACTCGTCGCCGCGCAACACCACCTCGACGCCCTGCCGCGCACGAATGCGATCAAAGACGGCATAAGACTCGAGGAAATCGGTCAGCCCTTCGCCGAGCCAGACCGCCTCCTGAAAATTGTTCAGGATCTCGCCGGCAGCAAGCCGGTAATAGCCGTGGTTTGCGCCAAGTTGTTGCGCAAGTCTTTGGGCTACAGCGCAATCGCTGCCGGCAATGTTTTCGTCCCGCCCCCATGACACGGTATAAAGAGGTTCGTCGCCCCGCGCTTCCAAATAGCACCCCAAAATGCCGCGCGAATCATAACCGCCGCTCAACAAGATGCCATACCGATGCTCGTCCCGCACACAACGCCGGACGGCCTGTCGCGCCAGATCGCCCAACCTGGCGCGATAGCGCTCTGCCCCCAGATCAGGCCCGTCTCGGTGAAACGTAAACGTCCAATACCGTTTCGTCGTCACCCGCCCGGCCTGGACGGCCAACACCGTCGCGCTGTCCTGACGCACAATGCCTTTGATCCAGGTATGAGCGGTGGTAAAATGCCCGTTGGCCAGAAAATCGGCCACTGCCGGCCCAAAAAGTTGCTTTGACACAGTGGGCAATTGCAGCAAACTCTTGATCTCGGGCGCAAAATAGAGCGCATGCGCATCCTGAACATAAAACATGGGCCGGGCGCCCAGGCGATCGTTCGCCAGCAACACAGTGTCCGTCGCTTCATCGACCAGGACGATCACAAACGCCCCTTTGAGACGAGCGACAAAATCAGGGCCATGTTTTTCATACAGAGCGGCAATGAACGACAGCGGGTCATTGACCGCGTCATCGTTATAAATCTCGCCGTGCAAAAACACAACCAGTTGTCCGCCGGCGCGCGCCACCAAACCGGGTTGCGCCTGTGGGCCAGGAACGCCCAAATGAACTCGCGCTATCGCCACGCGATCATTGTTGCTGCGCCAGTCTTGCACATGATACCAGGACCGGTGAACGAGCGCGTCGCGCATCGCGGCAATGACACGCCCATCGACCGGTTCACCATGCAAACTCACTGCACCCACCAAACCAGGCATAAACCACCCTTATCGAGATAACACTCGTTGATACATTGTTATATGTTCTGCTGCTTGTCGCTGTGCGCTAAACCCGGTCACAACCCGCTGCCGGGCAGCGTCGCCCAACGCGCGCGCATACGCCGGATCGCCAAGCACCTTGTCAAGCGCGCGCGCCAAAGCGCCGGCATCTCGGGGCGGCACCAGTTCTCCCGATACGCCCGCCTCCAGAGCTTGAACCGTGCCCGACACCGCCGAAGCCACAATGGGCAGGCCGGTCACCATCGCTTCAAGCAGCGCCATCGAAAGCCCTTCCCACAGCGAGGGCAGCACAAACAGATCGGCGGCTGCCAACAGATCGGCAATGTCTTGCCGACTGCCCAGAAAACGAACGCGCGCACTCTGACTCAGGGCGATGGTTTGCGCTCGCAGCGCGTCGCGCAGCTCGCCATCGCCGACAATGATCAAGTATATATTTGAATATTGAGATAGTTTGGGCAATGCTTCTAACAAATAGCGGTGGCCCTTGACGGGCTTGAGCGTACCGACCATCATCAACACCTGCCTGGTTGGCGAAACGCCCAGGGCTTGCCGAACAGCCTCCCGATTGCGCCTGTCGCCATAACGCTGCACATCAACGCCGTTTGAAATAACGACGATTTTAGAGGCCACTGCCGGGCCAAATTCTTGAACCAGGCTTTGCCGTATCTGCGCCGACACGGCCACGAACCCATCTACCCAACGCGCCGCCAGCGCGTACAAGGTGCGATAGAGCCACCGTTTGGGCGCCAGTAACCATTTGTGACGTCCCAGGTGTTCTTTTTTGAGGACAAAATTGGCGCTGTGAAAAGTCCAAAAAACAGCGCGGACGGGCGTCGTCCAGCGGAGCAAGAGCGCCACAAAATCTAAAACGCGCAGCAAATGAGTCTGTACCACATCAATATGGTATTGATCGATCAACACCTTCAGCGCGCGCCAAATGCGCACCAGGTCCCATATAAACCAGGGCAAAGCCAAAACACTGTAACGGCGCGGCGGCAACACACACACCGCAATACCCGCGCGCTCGATTTCATGGCGCAACGGGCCATCTCTAAAAGTACAAACCAGGGGCACACATTGATTTGCAGCCAAATGCTGAACCAGAGTATGGACAACTCGTTGTGCCCCCCCCACATCCAAATTGAGGATAATGTGCATTACATGCAGTTTCGGATTCTGTTCCATTTTCTCCATGCTCATCATGCACGTCAAAACCTATTTCAGTTAGTTACACGGGTTGCGAAAGGAGCCGAATGGTATAATCTCGCCATACAATCATCTATCCATCCCAGAGGCAAACAGAGCAATAGCTTTTGTTTGTGAGTATTTACGGTGTTCACTGATATTTTATTTCTTTACGATCTAGGCATTCTCTGCGGCTGGGAACTTTTCAGCACGCGCCTAGAACCTATTTCTGAGCTACGATATAGATACTGCTCACGCGAAAAATCTTGGCGAGTTGGCACCGTGCCTTTTTGGATGCAATCTTGGCTACCAACCTCTCACCGGGAGTGACCCAACTTGTTGGAACCATTCCCCAAGGTTGCAAAAAGGGTAGTCGCCTAATTACACTCCAGGGAAAAATCATGGTACGTATTCGGCTGAACCCAACTTGCTTGAGCAAATCAGCCAATTCATAATATGTCCATTCTTTGAGATGAAACCCAGTAGCGACCTTGTCAAAATATTTGGATACATCGTGCGGCCCTGTTAACCTACTAGGAGTATCAAAGACATACACACCATTTAGTTGCAAAACTTGATGCACCTTGGCCAAGTGAAGTTCAACATCATCAGGATGCAAATGTTCTATCAACTGTGAACTAAAAACAACATCAAATGAATTCGCCTGAAAATTCAACTCGACAGCATCCATAATTTTTAATTCCAGGTTGGGTGGGTCATCAACTTGCCCGACCAGAATTTGCTCAGATACATCAATACCCACACATCGTCCAGCGCTATGGATTGCCAGAAAACGAATCCAGTCTGCCGACCCGCTTCCAATATCAAGGATATTTGTCCGAGACCCCACCCAATGCCCAAAAACCAGGCACTTTTCATCAAGTCTTTTCCGCCTGGTTTTGGCAGTTGCACACAACTGCGGATGCCAAGAAATTTTGCCAAAGAGTTCATTGTATGCCTGGATAGCAACCCGAGTTCGTTCTTGGCGTGAGCTGGCCAAAATACGCTGGGCCAGTTCTTTTTCTAGCAAATAATGCTGTCTGATCTGCTCTTCACGAGTCATTTATTCATCACTCATATTCATCTGTCGAGTTTGATAAAAAAACTCGATACCCACAGAAACCACCGCGGCCGCCAAGATAACAATAAAGAATATCGTTGATCTTCAAACACATAAGACAATCCTGACTTTTTAGCAGAACCATTTGAAACACACCCTGATCAAACAAGGACACTCTCGATCTGTGCCGAGATGATCGTGTACTCGGAATGTACCAGGGCAGCACCCCTCCCCATATCCACCTTTACCCGGACTGACATTTGACCGCAACTCGGTCATCTCAGCCCCGGCGCCCCGCAACCCAAAGCGCTCGCTGGGGCCGGCCCAGGTCGGACGGTTGGGTTTGTCGAACCAGGTTGCCGATCAAGCCCAAACTGGCCCACAAAAGGCCAATATGGAACCAGAAAAACCGCATATCCACCACCTGGCTGGCCACCAAGTAAAACAAAACGGTCAACCACAGCCCAATGAGCAATTTACGATGCTTGAACTTTTGATGCCGCAAACGAGGCCATGCTTGCAAGGTTTGCTTGAACCACCAAAAAAATGGGAAAAATTGAAAGAAAAATCCAATCACCCCCATCTCGGCCAGAATGGTCAGATAGGTATTGTGCGAAGTGCCGTATTTGATATCCCAATGTGTGGGCGCGGCGTTGCCCACGCGCTCCATAAACTGCCAATCATAACGGTCATAGTTGCCAAACCCCCAGCCAAAAATGGGCCTGGCGTAAAACATTTGCTCTCCGGCATGGGAAAGAACAATACGGCTGTCTACAGTGTCTTGCGTGCCCAATCGCTTGGTAGCAAAAGCCATCTCGGTCGCAAACACACTCACCGACAGGACGGCGATCACGGGCACAGAGACGAGCAACAAAGACAGAATCGGCTTGGGGTACATGATCATCAAACCCAGAAAAACCAGCGCCATCGCTCCCCAACAGCCGCGCGTAAAGGTCAAAAAGATGCACAGCAGCCCCATCACAAAGACGAAAATGAGGAACAAACGAAGGCCTCCCTGGGCGCCATTCATCGCGGCATAGAAAATGAGTACCATGCAAAAAGCCAACGTATAGGCATAAGGCGTTGGATTGTCAAATGTGCCCGACATGCGCGTGCCCATCCTGACAATGTCCCAAATCGAGGGTAACGTCTGTGGCGCGTACCGCCCCCAAAAGCCCACTCCGACCTCGATGATGCAGAGAATCAGGCATGCGATCAGCAGCTGCGTCCAGGCGCGTCGATCGAGAGGCAAAAGGCGCATCAACAAATAGGCCGCAAAAGGCACGAGCATCCGGTCATACAGTTCGTAAATATAGAGCATCGGCTCCGAGCGAGTCAGGATGACCGATACTCCACCGGCAACCAAATAGATCGCCATAGATAGTTCGGCCCAGCCAAAACGCACCGGTTGAGTGCGTTTGACTCTGAGCATACGCGCCACGATGGTCAATCCCAGCGCCCCCGGGATCAAGGCCCGGTGAACCACCCAGAACACGCGAGAACTCACCGTTTTGAACGGCAAGAGCGGCATCAACAAAAACCAACCCAAAAAGGCCGCAAATGGATATTGGTGCAGAAACACGCCCGCCGGAACAAAAAAGACCAGAAACAAGGCCAACAGCCAAACGCCGCGAGTGATCATCAGGGCGGCCAGCCCGCCCAGCCCGATGCCAAGTAAAGCGATGATGACATTGACCAACGCCCCGTTTTCTTCCCTTTCGGCCCACAACCTGACAAAGTTGGTAAAAAGCCATACGCGCCACCTGGAACGGGTCATTTTACCCATCCCATCGCCGCCCACAGGCGCGTCACACGGCCCCAGAAACGACTCAAAATGACGCGATCATCCGCCGACAGCCCCAACATCCACATCATACCCGCATACAAGATCACCAGCATGCCCGAACCAACCACGGCGCCGATCAGCGTGGGAACGCCCCACACAACCCTGAACACGCCAATGATCGCGCCGGAGACAATGCCGGCGATCAATGGTTTGATAATATTTTTATTATAAGGAGATACCCGGAACAAAACAAAAACCTGGATCGTCAGAATAAAGTTCACAATGCTCAAACTGAGCGCCGTGGCAATCGCCGCGCCGATCACGCCTCTGGTGGGGATCAACCAGACGCTCAGAGCAATGGTAAAAATCAGCCTGAGCGCAGAATTGACCGTATTCAACCATACATTTTCGGTCATAATCACCATGACCCCGCAAATACCGGTGGCGGCTGTGACCAAATTGCTGAACGCCAACACAATCAATCCGGTAGCGCCACGCACATAGCTTGGACCAAATAAAGACAAAATGGGTTCGGCGAAAAATAAAATGATGATAAAAAAAGGCAAATTGAATGCCAGGGTCCACTTGGTCATTGTCTGGTAAAAATGCCCGAGCTTGTCATATTCTCGACGCGCATACAGTTCCGACACAATCGGCATGGATATGGTTGTGATCGAATTCAAAAAGGCCGACCCGACCATATTGACCCGTGCAGCCACGGTGAATATACCCACGGCGCGAACGGTATTCAAAGACCCCAAGAGAATGGTGCGAATGTTGGGCCCAAATATCGTCAACAATTCGGCCAGATAAATCGGCAGAGAAAACTTGAACATCTTGCCCAGATGTGCAAAATCAGGACGCGGCGGGCTTGAGCGCGGCAGCAAACGACCGAGCAAATAGAGCAACACCAGACATGAAAGCACCATAGATATCGAATAAGCCGTGAGCGACTTGACGGCATTCAGCCCCGAGATAGCCAGCAATAACGACAACACCAGCTTGCTCAACGTCAAAAGGATGTCTTGAGCAATCACTTTGTACTTCATTTGCTTGTACCCTTGAGTGATCGCCACGGAAACAGCCGCTATCGTCCCGGCCGGCACGGCTATCGCCACAATACGCAACAACACGGCCAGTCGCGGCTCATGAAACACCATTTCTGCCAACGGTTGGGCGAAAAAGAAAAAAATGCCGCCAATGACCAGGCTGACAACGGTGGGTGCCCCCAGACCCATTTGAAGCGTTTTCCACAACGCGGGTTCGTCGTTCTGACTTTGGAAAATGGGCACAAAGTGTAAAAGACCGGTCACTAACCCCAAAGGCGCAATGCCAATCATCAAGTACACCATTGAATCTGCCAAGCTGTACAATCCATATTGCTCGTCGCCCATAAACCGGGCCAGAACAAACCCCAACAAGAAACGGCCCACATATTCAATCATGACGCCAAAAAAGGTTATGCCTCCGCCCTTGGCCGCCGCCAGAATGCTTTCATGGGTAGATGTGGATTGCTGTGAATTGGTTGGTTCGTTCATAAGTGTTGGCTCTACTGCCAGGAGGGATAAGCCACAAGGGCGTCGGGGTTCTTGCAAATATATCAAAGATAATACAAGGTATTTAGCGTCTCTGCTATTCCACGTTTTCGCAAGTCATCAAGACCCCGTGAACCGCGCACGCCATCCTTGCCAAACGGCAATACCAAGGACAGACAGAATCAGAACCGCCATCACACCGACAAACGGCCCCAGCCATTGGGGCGTTGTCGAACCGTCTGTATTCTTGTGCGCCGAAAATGTGGACGTCGGCTCGATGGTCCCCGGACTGGGCGCCTCGGTCATCGACGTGGTTGCCGTTATCGTGTCCTGACCGGCCGGGACAGTTGTGGTTACAGCGACCATCTCTGGCACAACAGTCTCCATTGCCAGCGCCATGCCGCTGCGAGTCAACAGACGTGTATCGACGGTCTGGATCTGCTCTTGCCTGACAATGACCAAATTTCCGGCCAAAGACCAGGACTGTGACGCCAGCATGTCGGCGGCCCACAACACGCCCTCATCGGTGGTACCGGTCACTGCCAGCACAACGCGCTCTGGATTCCACGGCCCGGCGAGCAGTTGCACATAACCCAGGCTCAAATCGGGCGGCAAACGCAAGACAACCTGACTCAGTTTTTGTTCGATCAGGTCAGAATGGGGCAAAAAGGGCTGGGGCAACGCCGAATTGATCTGTTGCAGCACAAGGTTACGTGTCGGGCGTCCCAACAAGACCAAATGATAATTGCTCAACCAGGGTTGATCGAGCAATGCCAAAGTCGCTTGCCTGACCATGGGCGTAAAATGTGTTCCTCCCACGGCCTGCCCCATTGCGGCAACAATGCGCAGCATCGCCTCCCACTCGACAGTACGAGTATGCCGCGGCAGGATATAGAGCGTATCGCTCAACCCGGCTTGTCGATCAAATGGGTGGGGATAGTATCTGAGATTCAGAGAAAAGTTGGTGGCCGGAGCATGTTCAAGAACAAGCATCGAATCCTGTTTGACCACCAACCACGTCGCCAGAACAGAGCAACGATCCGGCGACACCATCTTGGTCACAATCGAGAGCCGATTCGTATTACCGGCAATATAACTATAATCCAGTCTTGCTTGCAGCCGCCCCCCTTGGGCCGTTTCGGCGCTCAAGCCCACTGTGGCGATCGGTGTCCCATTCAACAAAACCGTCACAGAAGACCTGTCATAATCAAGCAGATCAGAATGGTTAAAATAAAGATTAACCACGGCATCTTTTGTCAATTGCCATCCTGGCGGCAGGTCAAAATAGTACGAGATCTCTTGAGACAGCCCTTTCAGCACACGATCCTGGTACCCCAAGTCCCCCAACGTCCGTTCGACGGACAGTTCCTTGGATTCAACGTCCAACGACGGCAGCACATCCTGGATCAAGGCAAAAGAACCCTCCAGCGAAGGAAGCCGCAGCGACGCACCCAAGGCCCGGCTGGCTTTGGACAACGCCGCATCGCTCAAACCAGTCACAACCAGAATCGCACGCGCCTGGTTCCACGGCGAAACGATCTCTTGCACAATCCCATCGCCCTCAGACACCGCCTCGCCATTGGCAACAAAGAAAAACCCCGTATCCTGAGAAACGGCAATGTTCAAACCGTTGGTCAAAGGCCAAGTCGTCGCGACGGTCATCGCAATAGTTGTCGTCAAAGTATTGACATTGAGCGGATACGCATTCTGATCGAGCAATGTCACCTTGTTTTCCAGAATTGAATCTGTCAACACCTGCCCGGCCCGCAACACAAGCGTATAACTAGTCGTATCGCCCGGTTCGATCGTCGAAGGAATCGCCCAGACAACCTGTCTCCCGGTCT
>CAYZYE010000133.1:0-11626 GCA_964481205.1 uncultured Anaerolineae bacterium
CGAACAAGGCGTACTGGCCCGTTACGATGTCGAACTGATCGGCGCCAAATGGGAAGCGATCCGCGTGGCCGAGGATCGGCAAATGTTCAAAGAGGCAATGCTCGAAATCGGCCTGCAAGTGCCGCACAGCGGCGTCGCGCACTCGATTGAACAAGCCCAAGAAATTGCGCGCCAGACCGGATTTCCGGCGATCATCCGCCCCTCATTTACCCTCGGCGGCACCGGCGGCGGCATCGCTTATAACATTCAAGAGTTCCGCGAGATCGTCCGCCGTGGCCTCGACGCCAGCCCGGTACGGCAGGTGTTGGTCGAAGAATCGGTGATTGGCTGGAAAGAGTTCGAACTGGAAGTAATGCGCGATTTAGCGGATAACTTTGTTGTAATATGCTCAATCGAGAACTTGGACCCGATGGGCATCCACACCGGCGACAGTATCACCGTCGCCCCGGCGCAGACATTGACCGACCGCGAGTACCAACGCCTGCGCGACATGTCGGCGCGGATCATCCGCCGCATCGGCGTGGAAACGGGCGGCTCGAACATCCAGTTCGCCGTCAATCCGCGCGACGGGCAAGTGATGGTCATCGAGATGAACCCGCGCGTCTCACGCTCATCGGCGCTGGCCAGCAAGGCGACCGGCTTTCCCATCGCCAAGATCGCAGCCAAATTGGCCGTCGGCTATACGCTGGACGAAATTCCCAACGACATCACCCGCGTCACCCCGGCCTCGTTCGAGCCGACGATCGACTATGTGGTTGTCAAAACGCCGCGCTGGGCCTTTGAAAAATTTCCCGACGCCGACCCCACGCTGAACACGCAAATGAAATCGGTCGGCGAGGCGATGGCGATTGGCCGCACTTTTCAAGAGGCGTTACAAAAGGGGCTGCGTTCGCTGGAAATCGACCGTTACGGGCTGGGCGCAGACGGACGCGACGACCAGATCGAGCCGGAGCGACTGCGCGAGAAACTGATCACCCCCAACCGCGAGCGCATTTTCTATATCCGCTACGCGCTGCAAACGGGCATGTCGGTCGAGCAGATTTCGGCGCTGACCCACATCGATCCGTGGTTTTTGGCCCAGATTCAGGATTTGCTGCACCTCGAGGGGCGGCTGCGGGCGTTCAGCCTGGAGAGCATGCCGCCCGACTTGATGCGCCGGGCCAAGCGCGCCGGATTTTCCGATGTCCAACTGGCGCACTTGATGAACGTCGGGGCGCAGCACGCCGCGCCCTTGCAACAGGCATCCTTGCTGGTGCGCGAAAAACGCCTCTCGCTGGGGATCAAGGCGGTTTATAACCTGGTCGATACCTGCGCCGCCGAGTTTGCCGCCCTGACGCCATACATGTATTCGACATACGAAAGCCGCTGCGAGGCCAATCCAACCGGGCGGAAAAAAGTAATGATCTTGGGCGGCGGGCCGAATCGCATCGGCCAGGGCATCGAGTTCGATTACTGTTGCTGCCACGCCTCTTTTGCCCTCGACGAGTTGGGACTGGAAACGATCATGGTCAACTGTAACCCGGAAACGGTTTCCACCGACTATGACACTTCGGACCGGCTATACTTTGAACCGCTGACGCTGGAAGACGTGCTCAATATTGTCGATGTGGAAAAACCGGACGGGGTTTTCGTGCAATTTGGCGGGCAGACGCCGCTCAAATTGGCCCGCGCGCTCGAGGCCGCCGGCGTGCCGATCTGGGGCACCTCGCCGGACAGCATCGACCTGGCCGAAGATCGCGGGCGCTTTGGCGCGCTGTTGGAAGAATTGGGCATTCCCCAACCAGAGAATGGCGCCGCCTTTTCGCTGGCCGAGGCGCGCGAGGTGGCCGAACGGATCGGCTACCCGGTGCTGGTGCGCCCCTCTTATGTACTCGGCGGGCGGGCCATGGCGATCGTCCACTCGGAGCACGACCTGGAACGCTATATCCGCGAGGCGGTGGCGGTCAATTTCACCGCGCAGGTGACGCCCGACGCGCCGGTGCTGATCGACCGCTTTTTGGAAGACGCTTTTGAAATGGACGTCGACGCCATTGCCGACCGCGAGGGCAATGTCGTCATTGGCGGGATTATGGAGCAGATCGAGTTGGCCGGCGTCCACTCTGGCGACTCGGCGTGCGTGCTGCCCACCTATATGGTCGCGCCGCAACACATCGAAACGATGCGCAAGTATACGGTGCAACTCGCTCGCGCGCTCAAGGTCTGCGGGTTGATGAACATCCAATACGCGATGAAGGACGACATTGTGTACGTGCTCGAAGTGAACCCCCGCGCCTCGCGCACCGTGCCCTTTGTCAGCAAAGCGACGGGTGTGCCCCTGGCCAAGGTCGCGGCCAAGGTGATGGTCGCCGCCCAAATGGGCGGGATGACTTTGCCCGAATTGGGGTTGACCGAGGAACCGTCCACGCCGGGCTATTTCGTCAAAGAGGTGGCGCTGCCGTTCAACAAATTCTCCGGCGTCGACACGCTGCTTGGGCCAGAGATGAAGAGCACGGGCGAAAGTATGGGCGTGGCCGCCGACTTTGGCTGGGCTTTTGCCAAGGCGCAAAGCGGCGTCGGCGGCGAGCTGCCGCCAAAGGGCGCGGTCTTTCTCTCGGTAAACGACAACGACAAGCCAACCTTGCTGCCGATCGCCCGCCAGCTGCACGAACTGGGCTTCAAACTGTTGGGCACAGCCGGCACGGCGGCCTATATGACCCAACACGGGCTGCCCGTCGAAATGGTGTACAAGGTCAACGAAGGACGGCCCAACGCCGTCGATCATGTCGTCAACGGCGAGATCGACCTGATCATCAACACCCCGCTGGGTCAAGCCTCGTTTTTCGATGAAGCGGCGCTGCGCCGCGCAGCCGTGACCTATGGCGTGCCCTATACCACCACCCTCTCGGCGGCGTCGGCGGCGGTCGAGGCGATTCGCGCCATGCGCGAAACCGAGATCAGCGTCCAGAGCTTGCAAGAATGGCAGAGCAAATGAGCGTCAACCATCCAGCAGGTCGGCCCACGTCTGGGGCGGCGACTGAATGTTGGTGACATCGGGGGGCCAAGACCACAGGCCGCCCAGGGGCGCGGTCACGCGCGCGGCGGCGCGTCGATAACACGCCAACCTGGCCGGGCGATCTGTGGTTTCGATCAACCGCCGGTAGAGGGTCAAATAATCGGGGTCGTGTCTGGCGAGGTACTGCACGGCGGCCTTGTCGCCATGCCAGGGGATACAGCGGATTGTAAAATAGTTGAACCACAGATCCGAATGACCATAGACGGCCATACGGATGTCGGCCATCGCCTGGTAACGCGCATCGGTTGACCGGCAGAGCCGGTCGGCGACGGCCAGGTTATAGTTGACGGCAAACCAGGCTCCATACGCGGCATCGTCAGCTATGGGCTGAACCAGGGCGCGCTGCCGCACATGGCGCTGCGCGGCGGCCAATTGGCCGCCGGCGTCAAACAAAATCGCGCCGCGCTCGAACCAGTGGATGACCGGAGCCAGCTCGTGGCCCGTCGCCAGCGGCGACGCGAGCGCGCGAATCTGGCGCAGCGCGTTGGCAGAGACAAAGAGCAGGTCGGTAAAACGATCGTCGATCGCGGTGACGCCCACGTACCACGCGCGTTCGACGCCCTTGAGCACGATGACGAGGTCGTAATCGCTGGCCGGCGTCAACGTGTTGCTGACCAGCGAGCCGACCGCCAGAACGCCCTCAACCTGCTCCTTTGTCCGCAGCCGCGAGAGAACCGACGCCAGTCCCTCCGGCGTCTCGACCCCGGCGCTCACGCCACGGCCAGCGCGATCACAGTGTCGATCTCGTCCGGCGCTTGCGCCGGAACGGCAATGACCCACTCGTCCTGTTCGGCCACAACGGCCAATGGACTGCGCGCCACGTCGCTCAACAAGTACGCGCCGGTGACATTTTCCAGGCCGGAGACGCGAATCTGTCCATCTTGCGGCCAATCGAACACGTGCAGGTACACCTTGCCCGGTTTGGTCGTGCTGCGCCCCCACTCGACGCCCTGGATCGGCCCGGCCTTGGCGCCATACACCGCCTCGCCGTTGACCTTGAGCCACTCGCCCATTGCCAGCAGCCGTTCGACGCTGGGCTGCGGGATCACGCCCTCGGCGGTCGGCCCGACGTTGAGCAAATAGTTGCCCCCCTTGCTGACAATGTCCACCAGTTTGCGGATCAACTCTGACGTCGATTTCCAATTGTGATCGTAATACTTGAATCCCCAGGTGTCATTGATCGTCGCCGGCGTCTCCCAGTCCATATTGAGCGACTGGTCGGGGATGCGGTTGTCGCCTGTCGAGGCGTAATCGCCCAGCGCGTTGCCCACGCGCCCACTCACCAGGCAATCTGGTTGCAGTTCATGCACCAGCGCCAGCAGCGACTCGCTTTGCTCGGCGGTCATGTGCTTGGGCGTGTCGAACCAGATCAGGCCAATCGGCCCATAGTTGGTCAACAACTCGCGCACCTGGGGTTTGACATAGTTTTCGACATAATCGGCAAAATCTTGATGTTTTGGATCATAATCCCAGTCATTGCCGTCGCCGTTGGGGTGATGCCAGTCCTGGGTTTGCGAATAGTAAAAGCAAAATTTGAGGCCTTGCTTTTGGCATTCCTGGGCCAACTCTGTGAGCGGGTCGCGCCCAAACGGCGTACCATCGACCATGTTGTAATCGGTGTATTCCGACTTGAACAGGCAAAACCCATCGTGGTGCTTGGCCGTGATCGTGATGTATTTTTGGCCGGCGTTTTTAGCCAGCGAAACCCACTCGGCGGCGTCGAACTTGACCGGGTTGAACTGTTTAGCCAGCTGTTCGTACTCGGCAACGGGGATTTGGGCGCGTTTCATAATCCACTCGCCGATGCTGGGGATGCGTTTGCCCTTCCACTCTCCGGCGGGGATGGCGTACAATCCCCAGTGGATAAAGAGGCCAAAACGTGCCTCGCGCCACCAGTCGAGGCGCGGGTCCGCCCGCGCGTCCGCCCGTTGACTGCGCCCGTCGGCCAGAGCGGGGCGAGCGCGGCCGCGTTCGAGCACCCGGCTCAACAAAAAGCAGGCCAGGTCCGACGGATCGACGCCCTGTTTTTTAGCCATCGCGTTCAGCCGTTCGGCCAACACGTCGGTCAGGCGCACGGTTCTTTCTTGTTCTGTCGTCATCAATTCGTCCTTTCCAACTATCCTTTGGTATACGGGTCTGCGGCGTCGCGCAGCCCATCGCCGATAAAGTTGAACATTAGCACGGTGAGAATCACAAATAAACCGGGGATCAACTGCCACGGTCGTTGCGCGACGACAGTGAGGTTTTGCGAATCCTGGAGCAGGGTGCCCCAACTCACCGCCGGCGGCTGGATGCCCAGGCCGAGAAAACTGAGCGCCGTCTCGCCGAGAATGTTTCTGGGAATGGCCAGGGTGATGTTGACCAGCAGATAACTGGTAAAGTTGGGCACCAGGTAGCGAAAGATCAGGCGCGACACCGACGAGCCGTAAAGGCGAGCGGCCATGACAAAATCTTCTTCGCGCAGAGAGAGCAGCTTGCCGCGCACCACCCGCGCCAAACCGCCCCAACTGATCACCGAGAGAATGATCGTGATCGCAAAATAGGTGCGCGTGACCGTCCAATCGCGCGGAATGGCCGCCGCCAGGGCCATCCACAACGGGATATTGGGGATCGAGGTCATAAAGTCGATGACCCGCATAATGATCTCGTCCATCACGCCGCCCAAATAGCCGGCGACGCCGCCCAACGAGATGCCGATGAAAAAGGTCATGATCACGCCGGTAAAACCAATGAACAATGAGATGCTAGAGCCGTACAATGTCCGTGAGAACAAATCGCGGCCCAGATGATCGGCGCCAAAGATGAGCAGAGGCGCGCCGTCGGTGCCCAAGAACCGCCACTTGACCGGGATCACGCCCAACAGTTTGTGCGGTTTGCTTTTCACAAAAAAATGAACCGGATACCGCTCGCTCGTGTTCTCGACGAACTCGCGGCGCAAGGTATCCATATTGACCTTAAAGTCAAACTTGTAGATGAATGGGCGGTGCAGATTCCCCCGATCGTCTCGGATGTGAATCTTGGTTGGCGGGGCCATCTCTAGCCCCCCAAATCGATCGGTAGGATGATACGGAGCAAGCACCCCGGCAAAAATAGCCATAAAGTACAGTACGGCAAGAACAAACATGCCCAGGAACGCCAACTTGTTCTTTTTATACTGCCACCACATCAACTGCCACTGCGTGGCATAATAAATCCGCTCGCCCTCGCCCGGTTGCCCCAGTTCAGGCGGCGCCGCGTTCGTGTCAGACCGACGCTTGCTCATTACCCACGGCTCCCTTCAAAGCGAATCCTCGGATCCAGCCAGGCCAGCAAAATGTCCGAGATGAACGTGCCGATCACGGTCAATGTGCTGAGGATCAACACGATGCTGCCGGCCAGGTACATGTCTTGCGACAGCGTGGCTCGCATCAGCACCGGGCCGATCGTCTGCAAGTTGAGCACGATGCCGACGATCACGCCGCCGTTGATCAATCCGGGCAGCACCCAGCCGATCGTGCTGAACACCGGGTTCATGGCAATGCGGATCGGATATTTGAGCAACAGCCGCGTCTCAGAAAGCCCTTTGGCCCGCGCCGTCGTCACATACGGCTTGCGCAGTTCATCGAGCAGCGTGGCGCGCAGCGTGCGGATCAAGCCGGCGGTGCCGCCAATGCCAATGATAATGATCGGAAACCACACATTGCTCAACAAATTCAAAAACTTGGCCATCGACCAGGAAGCATTGACATACTCTTGAGAATAAAGGCCGGTGATCATTGTCCCGGAGACCAGATAGAGCAGATACCCCAGGACAAGCGCCAACAAAAAACTGGGGCTGGCCAGACCGATAAAGCCGAGAAAGGTGAAAAAGTAATCGATCAGCGTGTTGTGCTTTGTCGCCGAAATAATGGCGATCGGAATCGCCATCGCCCACACGATCACCAGGCTGGAAAACGAGAGCGCGATCGTCATCGGCAAGCGGGTACTGAGCACCTCGGTCACGGTCTTTTCATATATGAATGAACGGCCAAAAGTGCCATTGAACACGGTCTGCATCCACTTGAAATACTGGACATACATCGGCTGGTCCAGGCCGTACTGGCGTTTGAGATTCCGGATCTCGGCCTCGTCGAATTTTCGGCCCATCGCTTCCAAATTGGTGATATAGGTCGACAAATAGTCGCCCGGTGGAAGCTGGATGATGACAAAAGAGATGATCGAGAGCGCAATCAACATCGGAACGATCAAAATCAGACGGCGGATGATGAATGTAAGCATAGGCACACTTTCCTTTCT
This sequence comes from uncultured Anaerolineae bacterium, assembly GCA_964481205.1. Lineage (GTDB taxonomy): Bacteria > Chloroflexota > Anaerolineae > JAFGEY01 > JAFGEY01 > CAYRXM01. Next base: position 7,328 of record CAYZYE010000133.1, read on the forward strand.
GTCGACATCTGCCCCGGCGCCGCCGGCAAAAAACTATTTTGCCGGGGCAAACACAAAGACGCGATACCTGGGTATCGTCTTTTACAGACAACGCCCAGGGTATCGCGCACCTCAGATGCCACACAAGCGCATCTCGAGAGTTGCTACACTTTGAAGAAAAGTTGTTCTCCGGCAAACATCATACCCGACGACCGGCCACTATGCGGCACGTTGCCCAGGTTGGGCGGAACGATACATGGGTCGGCGACGTCTCTGGCGATGGGGAACAGATGGACATATTCCATACACCAGTCGGCAAAGCGCTTTTCCGCCGCTTCGGCCTTTTCCGAATAAGGATTGATTTTGGTCATCTCGCCATGGATATCGTACAGTTCCTTGATCCAGTCTGGCGGTTCCTGACCTTCCTTACCCTCGGTTCGCATCCAGTCATCCCACTTGATCCCCCAACGAGAGCGCTGCCAGCCCATATAGTCGTCCTTGATGTACGGCCAGTTGCAATCGTCGAGCCATTGGATGGTTGCATACAGTTCGTTGTTGTTCCGACGCTCGCTCCACAACCCACCCTCCATCTGCTTCAAGGGGGTGCGCAGGCCAACCGCCTCCAGGTGTTGGGCGATCAATTCGGCCGGCTGCGAAAAGAGCGGGTTCAAGGCCACTTCCATAAACATCTCGAACCGCTCGCCATTCGGCGCAAGACGGTATCCTTCGTCATCGCGCTGATCCATGCCGATCTCATCAAGCAACTTGTTGGCCTTGTCGCGATCGCCGCCCGGCGGGAACCAGGGGCAAGTCACACCCAGGCCGAGGAACAAGGCATCAATGATCTCTTGGAATTGGATGGCGGCGTTGACGGCGTGGCGGAATTTCTTGTTGAGCACAACCTCTTGCCATGTCGGGTCGGTGTTGTTATAGTTCAACATCAAGGCCACGGGCGCGTTGTGGTAAACCATATCCAGGTTGACCTTGTAGGCATCGCCCTCGTGCTCCTTGTACAGACCGACGTCGGTGTGACGCAAGATCTCGCGGCAGAAATTGATCTCGCCGGTGATGATCGTGGAAGGAATGTTTTCGGCGGCAGCGACAACCTTGGCCTCGATGCGACCGACATAAGGAAGCTGCTTGCCGTCTGTATCGACCTTGAAATAGTACGGGTTGCGTTCCATAATGATCTGATCTTCTGGCGATTCCATAATGATCCACGGACGCAAAACCGGCAACTCTTCGGCCTCATGGCCGCAGCTGCCGCCCCACCAGGTGCCACCTTTGGCTTTGAACAGCCGGTGCCACTCGCCCTCGCTCAACCCTTCTTTGTCCAACATTGCCTTGATATCTTCGGCCTTGGCATAAGAAGCGTGGAACTGCTGCAAATAGTGCTTGGGCTTGATCAGCCAGCAGTACGGCTCCCACAAGTTGCCCACACCCATCTTCATGAAAAAGCGTCCGTTGGGGGCCTTGAAAGTGCATTTGAAGGTATAGTCGTCGAGATAATCGACGGTCATCACCTCGCCGGCGGCATCCGCCCCGGCCTTGAGCCTGGAATCGAGACCCGCCGTGATCTGCTCGTTCAGGTTGACATCTTCCCAACCAAACTTGATGTCGTCCATCGTCAACGGCTCGCCATCTGACCACCTGAGACCTTTGCGCAGCGTGAACGTGTACTCGGTGATGTCGTCGTTGACCGTAAAGGACTCGACGATGCTGCCCGTGATCGGCCCGGTGTGATGCTTGGGCGTGTTCAGGATGTTTTCCAGCGCGTGCTGGCAGGGATAAGACCACGTCGGGTTAGTCGTCACCGTGCGCAAGACGCCGCCATCATAGGTGCCAACCTCCCAATCCAGGTCTTCTTCGACGATCAAGACGCCCGGTCCAACGACAAAAGGCGTCACCGGCAAACGTTCACCAACCTCCGGCAACTTGCCGGCCGACACCTGTTCGACCAGCGCCGGCGCTTCATTCCCGGCCGGCTTGGCCTCGGGTACCGGGGTAGCCGTTGGCTTGGTTTCGGCCGGCTTGGATGTGGCCGTGGCCGCCGGCGCATCTGTCTTGGTGCAAGCCGCAGCAGCGACACCCGCCGCCGCCAACGCCGACACCTTGATGAATTCCCTGCGACAGAGTTTCCTCATCTGTTTTCCTCCTCATTGGATATAGACGAAATAAACCTCAACATACAAATATCCAGCAAACTCTTTGTGATTGACAGCCCCCTTTCTAGCCCCGCTATGAGGCCATTGTATTCGCGCCCGCGAAAACCCGGACGCTCGAAACGATGACCAGATTATTTGACCAAGTCTCGCGGTCGTCCACTCGATCCGCGCACGGTCATCTTGACCGGCAGGACGATCTCTTGGTACCCGCTGGGCGCCGACCCGTCCAGGCGGGAGAGAAGCAGCTTGGCCGCCCGCCAACCCATTTCATAAGCCGGCTGATCGGCAACGGTCAAAAAAGGCTCGATCACCAGTTTGGCCGTCAGGTCGTCAATCGTGACCACCGACATATCTCGAGGCACCGCCAAACCGGCGTTGGCAAGCGCCCGCAAGGCGCCCACGGCGATAAAGTTATTGATCGCAAACAAAGCCGTCGGGCGCAGCGAGGCATCGAGGACCTGCTGCGCCATTTCATATCCCGACGCCGGATCAAAGCGCCCGTATTTCACCCAATCGGCCCGAATATCCAGGCCGGCCTCAGTCAAAGCGTGGCAATAGCCGGACACTCGATCCACGGCCGTGGAAACCTCTTGCGGGCCGCTCAATACGGCAATCCGTCGATGACCCAGAGAAATGAGATGTTTGACCAGCTGGTACGCCCCGTCTTCAGAATCGCCGCGAACCACATCGACCGGCGCCGAACCAACACGCCGATCCAAAATGACGATCGGAATCGTCTGTTTTTTGATCCACTCGGTCACATCAACGCTCGCGCGCGCCGGCACCAGCACGATGCCATCCACCTGCTTTTGCAAAAGAACATCCAGGTACTGGTTTTGTTTTGTCTCGGATTCGTCGGTATTGCAGAGGATCACATTGAACCCGGCGTCCTGAGCGGCGTCTTCCACGCCACGAACAACCGTGGTCCAAAAGGGGTTTGTAATATCGGTCACCACCAAAGCGATGGTATGCGTCTGCTTGAGACGCAAACTACGCGCCAGTCGATTCGGCACATAACCCAATTCGTCAATCGCCTGCTCGACTCGCGCCCGCGTCCCCGCGCTCACACTGGCAGAATGATTGATCACCCTGGAGACGGTGATCGGAGCCACACCCGCTTGTTTAGCCACATCACGTATGGTCGGCATCGCACAACGCCTGTCAACATAGAGCCTATGTTTGCCCAAGTATCTTGTGGTAACGTTATCATTTGGCAACGCCGACATGCTATCACAAATCACCGCGTTTGTCAACAATCGTTTTCCGTTTTGCCCTCGAATGTAAATTTGACTTGATCGAGTTTTTGTGATACCTTGGCCTACAAAACCACTCCACAGCCACACTCGATCCGAGTAACGATGACACGCACCGAATTGACCGAATCATATATCCAGTCCATCCTAAACACGCGCCTGATCGGCCGGCCGACACATTACCACGCCACGATCGGCTCGACAATGGATCAAGCGCGCCGCTGGGCCGAACAAGACGCTGCTGAAGGACTGGTCGTCCTCGCCGACGAACAAACCGCCGGGCGCGGCCGGCTGGGGCGCGCCTGGTGGGCGCCGCCGGCGACATGCCTGTTGATGACCTTGCTCTTGCGCCCGCCCCTGCCGCCGAGAAAAGCCCAACACCTGACCATGATCTGCTCGCTGGCCGTGTGCGACGCACTGGCCGAGATCGGCGGCGTGACGGCGCAAGTCAAATGGCCCAACGACGTGCTGGCGATCAACCACGACGGCCACGCGGCAAAGAAAATATGCGGTATTTTGACCGAGTTGGACTTGATTGGCGATAAACTAAACTATGCCCTGATCGGGATCGGGATCAATGTCAACGTCGATTTCAGCGGCGCGCCCCCACTGCTGACCCCCGCAACCAGCCTGTTGCTGGAAACAGGACGCCGGGTTTCTCGACTGGCACTCCTGGCAACGCTGCTTTCGGGCATCGAGCGACGATACAAAGCGTTAAAAGCAGGCGCCTCCTTTGACGATGAATGGGCGGCGCGAATGGCAACCCTGGGGCAAACCGTGCGCGCGTCGAGCGGCGACGAGACGATCACCGGCACGGCCACGGGCATCGATCGCGATGGCGCACTCTTGATCCAACTGGCCGACGGATCGATCAAGCGCGTCCTGGCCGGCGACGTGACCCT
>CAYZYE010000134.1:0-11617 GCA_964481205.1 uncultured Anaerolineae bacterium
ATCTCGTTGAGCGCCTCCCACGGCCCCAACAGTTCGCCGCGACGACGCAGTTCGCCACGCAGCATGGCGCGTTCTTCGACCCAATATTGGCCGGCCAGGATTCGGTCCAGGTTGGCCGGCCATTCTTCGACGCGCACCTCGGCCAAAAACCCCAACCGCCCCATGTGGATGCCCAGGATGGGCGTCGCCACATTAGAAACGAGGTGCGCGGCGCGGAGCATGGTGCCATCGCCGCCCAGGGTGATCAAAATGTCCAGGTCGGGCGGAAAAGAGGGCGGCCCGGACTCTAGATCGGCGCTGTTGCACAAAACCTGGATGCCGCGCTGCTGCAATGTCGCCTGGATCAGAGAGGCCAGCTCCCAGGTTTGCGGATAGTAGGGGTTGCAGAGAATGCCGATTTTGTTCACCGCGAAAATTGTTCCTTGAGCCACGGGAGCAGGCTGTCCACAGGCACGGCGCTTTGATCGCGGCTGCGCATATCCCTCACCTGGACTCGCGCCGCCCGCATTTCGTCCTCGCCAAGGACGATCACGTAACGAACTCGTTGTTTTCCGGCGGCGCGAAACTGCGCCTTGAAAGAGCGGTCGCCAAACGAGAGCGTGGCGGCGATGCCGGCGGCACGCAGGTCGGCGAGCAGGCGAACGGCAGCGCGCTTGGCTTCACCGCCCAGCGAGGCGATCATTACGTCTGGCGCGGGCAACGCCGGCGCCGGTACCCCTTGTGCCTTCATGGTCAAGATAATGCGCTCAATGCCGGAGCCAAAACCAATGCCCGGCGTGCTCGGCCCGCCCAACAGTTCGATCAACCCGTCGTAACGCCCGCCGCCGCACACGGCGGCCTGCGCGCCGATCCCCTCGCCCCAGACCTCGAATACGGTCTTGGTGTAATAGTCCAGGCCGCGCACCAGCCGGTGGTTGATCGTAAACGGGCGGTCGAGCGTCCTCAAATAACCCTGGAGCATGTCCAGGTGCGCGGCGCATTCCGGGCATAGATAATCGACAAAGTGCGGCGCGCGGGCGATCAACGGCTGGCAGCGGTCGGCCTTGCAATCGAGCATGCGCAGCGGATTGCGCGTCATTCGTCGCCGACAATCCTCGCAAATTTCGTCGACATGGGCGCGGTAATAATCGACCAGCGTGAACACATACCCCGGCCGGCACTGCGGGCAGCCCGTCGAGTTGATCTGAAAAGCCAGGTTGCCAAATCCCAGGTCGGCGTACAAGTGCCGGGCCAGTTCCATGACCTCGGCGTCGAGCGCGGGGTCTTGTTCGCCCAACGCCTCGACGTTGAACTGGGTATGCTGCCGGTAACGCCCCGCTTGCGGTCGTTCGTAGCGGAAAATGGGGCCAATGGCATAGAGTTTGACCGGCTTGGGCAGCGTGTGCATGCCATGTTGGATAAAGGCGCGCATAATGCCGGCCGTAAACTCGGGGCGCAGGGCGATCTCGGCGCCGCCTTTGTCCTGAAAATTATAGATTTCCTTGTCAACAATGTCGGTGCCTTCGCCCACACCCCGCACAAACAAGTCGGTCGCCTCGAAAATGGGCGTTGCGATCTGTTCAAAACCGTACAGTTGGGCGATCTCGTGCGCGCGTTGGGTCACGTAACGCCAATAGGGTTGATCCTCAGGCAGGACGTCCAGCGTCCCTCGCGGTGCAGCATATTTCATCATCTGGTCCTCTCTCATATCAAGATGGCGTTATTATAACCCAAGTCATGCCATAAATCAAAAGGGGGTGTTTCAAATGGCTCAGGGCTGTTCAATTCTACAATCCAGCGGTTGAAACCGCGCTTGGCGAGCCGTTTGCTGGTCGTCCCCCTACGGCGACGAGTCCACGCCAGTGATGGCGTCCACGCAGGTAGGACGCCCGGCTTTAGCCCGCCAGCAGTGACTTTAGTCACAAATTAGAATTGAACAGCCCTGCAAATGGCTTGAGCGTCAGACCATTCCATCTGCTCCTGCCGGATCTGGCGATCCGGCAGCCGAACAAGATAAATGCGACCAGCCTCGCCTCGCCGTTTTTGGCCTGGATTTGGCAATCCAGGCCGAGCAAACCGTGGCCGCGGAATTCCCATTCCGCCGCCCCCTGACCCTCAAATTGAAATGCTCCCGTTTCATTTGGGTTGTAGCATCGGGTCTTGTGCCCGTTGAATGACCCGTAAACCGCCCACGAGGGGCGATGCTACGGACGGCCAGGCAATTTGCGCTGCCAGACCCAAGACGGGGATTTGTCAATCCCCTTGGAGCGGAAGCGCCGCCACGTCCACAAGAGGCTGTGCCACGGGCGCCCCAATCATTTGAAATACGCCAAAATCAAAAGCCCGGTCGATGACCGACCAGGCTTTGTGGGTGAACGGTTGTCGCGCGCAAGGCATTTACGCCAGTTGAAACCCCCGTGCGATCTTCATCGCCATACGGCCAATGGCCTTGGCCGCGTTGGAACCTGGTTCGGTCAACAACAGCGGCCGCCCGGCACGCATCATGTCGGGCATATTGGGCATGTGTGGGATGACGGCAAAGACCTGGCGTTTCATTCCCTGCTGAATCTTGTCGATCGGCACTTGCGCGGCGGCGTGAACATTGTTCACCACCAACAAAATATGGGTGTCGGGGAATTTGAGGGCGTGCAGCCCTTCCAGCGCGCGGAGTGTGTGCCGGATGGCCGGCACTTGTGGCGTCGTTACCAGCAGCGCCAAATCGGCCATCGACAACATGGCCTGGATCGGGGGCGTGGGTTTGTTGGTGACATCGACGACGCTCAGGGGAAAATGGTCTTGCAAGTGCAAAATGGCTTGTCTGGTCCACTCTGGCGACGAATGCGCCTCAGTGGGAGACGCCGGCAAGATGTGAACGCCGGTCGAGTGCTCGACAAGGTGGGGGGCAACCGCCTCCCACGACGGCCTGGTCTCTTGCCGGCTCGGCGCGTTGGCCGTGGGTGCCAGCCCCATGGCCGCGAGAAGACCGGCCGGCGCCTGATGCAGCTCGATCAATGGCGTCGCCGCGCGCCGGGCCAGGGCAAAGGCCAACGCCAAATTGATCGCAAGGGTGGTCACGCCAACCTGAGCGGCCAAATTGAAACAGGCTACCAACCGCCCCGATGGACGCACGGACGCCGACTGTGGCGCGGACGCCGACTGTGGCGCGGACGCTGGCGGTGGTGCTGTTTCAGTCGGGGCTTGCTGCGCTTCGGGCGCAGACGCGCCTTGCGCCGCCAGCGTGCGAATGTGCTCCACCAGTTCGTTGGGCATCACCGGCTTGGCCAAAAAGAGATCGGCGCCCGCATCCAATCCGGCTTTTTCGTCATAAGGCTGCGAGCGGGCCGTGAGAAAGATGATTTTGATTTTCGCGGTGGCCGGATTGGCGCGCAGCCGGCGGCACAGTTCGTACCCGTGCAGGCCGGGCATCATCACATCCAAAATGGCGACATCGGGCGGGTTGGCTGTGGCCATCACAAATGCTTCATTGCCGTCGCGCGCCGTCAAAACCTCCAGACCCTCTTTTTTTAACGCAAAGTCTAACAATTTGCGAATACTTGCGTCATCATCTACGATCAAAACGGTCAGCATCGCACATACCTCTTTTTCTCTCAATGCGCTTTGCGTTGTGTTCAAGTCCCAAGAATCAAAGCGTCTTTGAGCTATTTACCCCCCCAGGGTTGTTCAATTCTACAATCCAGCGGTGACTTGCACAATTATAATTGAACAGCCTTGGTGTTCTATGGCGCCCGTTGACATTTTCTTTCTTTGCGATTTCGGCGCGCTCTGCGGTTGGCGGGTTTTTCAGCACGCTCCTAGGAAACCTGACTCAGACAGAACAGATCGATCCTGGTTCTGTTGACCAACAAGGCCTCGCCGCCGAATGTGATTTCGGGAAAAGCAGAGACGCGCGCGACGCCGTCTTGGATGGGAATGTAGGCATCGACGCCTTTGGCCAGATAGGCCTCGAAATCCGCCGAGCGCCCGGTCATCAAAAAATCTCCTTCGACTTCGAACGTAGACAAGGCCAGCCAGGCCTTGTGCCGTTGTTTGCCAAAATAGCTGACCGACCGACCGGCTTTGGAGAAACTCTCTTCGGCCGAGACGATGGCAAAGAGCAGGTTGTCTTTGAGCAGCTGCGCGTAGGCATAAGAAGCGATGATTTCACCGGGGTTGTTGACCCGCGCAATGTAAACATCAATAAGCTGCAAATAAGAATTGAGTTTGTCATTGAGCGTATCGCCGACGGTCTTGGCACGTGTGTTCAAGTGGCCCGAAATACGATACCCTCTGGTAAAAAAGTCAACCGGCAGCAATCCGGTTACACTGTGTCGCGCCATCGAGTTCCTCTCAGGATCAAAGGTGCTCAGTCGCCCCAATCCAGGTCTTCTTCTTCAGAAAAACGAGAAACCGCCATTGGGTCGGTGGCCAGAGCGTGTACGTCCAGATAATGTTCATCGGCGTAATAAGATAATGCACTCAAAGCATCGGAAAATTCGCTGTAATTTAAACTTGATTCCGGCAGCTCGACGGTCAAGGTCACATCTCCGTCCGAGTCGATGGAAAATTTGGCCATATTGATCTCTTGGCACAGCCGCAGCAAGTGCTTGTACAACTTGCGCGCGCAGGCGGGTGTTTGCGGCGCGTCGACAAAAGGCGCGATCACAAAATAGACCCAGTTGGGCGTCAGCGTCACATAAATGGCAAAGGAATCGGTCACGTCGGACTTGAACCCGGTGAGAAAGCGGTTCTCGCTGGGGCGATCGTAGCTCCATCCATATTGTTCAAAATATGCTTCAATGGTTTCCGTGGTGACAGACATCTCGACTCCTAACCTGCACCCCAATCCAACTCTTGTTTTTCCTCGTAAATGCCATAGGCCTGGGGCACATGCGCCAAAATAAACAACTGGGCGTAATTGTCATCCGCATAATAAGCAAGCGCGCCCAACGCATCTTTGAACTCGCTGTAATCCAGATTTGCGCTGGGCAGTTCAACGGTGAGAATGACATCGCCGTCTTGATCGATCGTAAACTTGGCCATATTGATTTCGTGATTCAGTTCGAGCAGGCGCTGGTGCAGTTTGTACTCGCACTCGGCGCTGTGTGGGGCAATGATAAAAGGCGAGATCGAAAAATAGACCCAATTCTCGGCAATGCGCACAATAATTTGGAAAACGGACACGTCGCCACGGAAACCGGTGCGAAAATCGGTCTCGGCGATTTGCTCATACGACCATTCGTATCGCTCAAAGTAATCCCGGATCGTCTCTGCCGTAATGGACATTTTTGTATCTCCTTGGTCCTGGGGCTGCGCCGTTTCAGAGGAATCTGCGGTTTAATCCGTCACCGCCTCGAACGAGATTTTGCCTTCGGCCACGCTGACGCCGATCGCGCTCACCGTCTGCCAATCAGGGCGGTACATTTGCTCGGCCAAAGGTTCCAAGACCTCTTTTTGAATCACCCGTTCCAGACGCCGGCACCCCAGCCGGGTGTCATAGCCCTTGTCGACCACATAATCGACGACCTGCGCTTTGAACGAAACGTCGATCTCTTGACGCAAAAAACGCTTTTGTACAATGGTTTCCAGTTTTGAACGTGCAATCTGCGCGACGGTGGTGGTGGTCAGGGGATGGAAAATGACCACCTGGTCCACGCGCGAGAGAAATTCATCCGGCAGTTTGCGGCGCAGCACGTCGGTCACGGCTTCTTCGGTGACTTGAATGGCCTCTTGTTCGTTCTCGCCAAAACCCATCCGCCGGCGGAACCACAATTCGCTGGCCAGGTTGCTGGTCATAATGATCGTGGCGTCCGAAAAATACACCGTGCGCCCCTGCGCGTCGGTGAGCCGGCCGTCGTCAAAGACTTGGAGAAACAAGTTGAGCACCGAAGGGTGCGCTTTTTCGATCTCGTCGAGCAGCAGCACACAAAACGGCTGCCGGTACACGCGCTCGGTGAGTTGCCCGCCCTGATCATAACCCACATAGCCCGGCGGCGATCCGATCAGGCGCGAGACGGTAAATTCGGACGAAAACTCGGACATGTCGAGCCGGATGAGCCGCTCTTCGTCGCCAAACAAAAACTCGGTCAACGCCTTGGCCAACTCGGTTTTGCCCACGCCGGCCGGGCCAACGAACATAAAGACGCCGTCCGGGCGCTTGGGGTCGAGGTCCAGGCGGCGTTTGGTCAGGCGAATCAGGCTGGACACGGCGCTGACGGCGTGATCCTGGCCGATAATGCGCTTTTGCAAAATGTTTTCCATGCGCAAGTACCGCTCCATCTCGCCCTGATCCAACTTTTCCAGCGGGATGCCGGTCACGTCGGCCAAGACCGAGAGCAGCGTGTCCACGGTCAATACAGATTGCTCGCCGCCGGTGAGCATTGCGCGCGAGGTGGCGCGTTCCAGCAAGTCGATGGCTTTGTCTGGAAAACAGCGGTTTTTCAAATAGTTTTTAGCCAGATCATAGGTCTCTGGCAGCAGGTCATCGGGAATCTCGATCTGGAAATGTTCCTCAAAACGCGGTTTGAGCGTTTCCAGGATTTCGAGCACGTCTTCTCGCTCCGGCTCTTCGATGCGGACCGGCTGAAAGCGCCGCGCCAGAGCGCCGTCTTTTTCGATATATTTGCGATACTCGTGCGTGGTTGTCGAACCGATACACACAATATCGCCGCGGGCCAGCGCCGGTTTGAGGATCGTCGCCGCGTCTTGAAGCCCGTAGACGCCGCCCGCGCCCATCAAGGCGTGGGCTTCGTCGATAAACAGGATCACATTGTCCGCTTCTTTGACCTCGTTGACCAGCTTGCGCAGCCGCCGCTCAAACTCGCCGATCTGGCTGGCGCCGGCCACCAACGAGCTGACGCTCAATTCGACCAGCCGCTTGTCTTGCAGCTGCGAAGGCACGTCGCCGGCGACGATCCGCTGCGCCAGTCCTTCGACCATTGCCGTTTTGCCGACTCCCGGCTCGCCTACCAGGATGGGGTTGCGCTTCATCCGCCGGCAGAGGATTTCAATCGTCGCCGCGATTTCGCGCTCTCGCCCCACCACCGGGTAAAGCTGGTTTTCTTGTGCCAGACGGGTCAAATCGCGGCTGTAGCGGTCCAGCGTGGGCGTCGGCCTGGCGCGCGTTTGCGACGCGGCCGTTTCTTCGACCGGCGCGCTTTCGACTGCGGGGGCGGTTGTGGGTTCGGCCGTCGAGGGTACGGTCAGCGACGTGGCCTCGCCCGGCGCGGAGGCGAGTGTCGCTTTGAGCTGCTCAACGTCGACCCCCAACTTGGCGAACAGGCTGCGCGTCGTCTCGTCGGCGTCCAAAAGCGCCAACAACAAATGGGTGGGCGTGATCGGCGTCTTTTGGGCGATCGTCCCGCTTTGCTTGAGCGCAGATTTGAGTTCTGGCGAAACGATCAGCCGCGCTGCGTCGGCGCGAGTTCCGTTTTCCAGGTTTTCCTGGAACGTCTCAACGGCCTGCGCCGGCTCGACTTGATACGGCTTGAGCAGCGCCGCAAACCAGTCCGGCTGCTGCCGAAGCAAGCCCAGGATCAGGTGCCGTGGGTTCAGGTCAGATGATCCAAGCCGCCGCGCTTCTTGCTTGGCGGCGTTAAAACATTTGAGTGAAATTGGTGAAAGCTTTTCGAGCATGCTCATCTCGTTATTTCAAAAGGTCGATCCGCAAGCAGCGGGATCGTTGGATGGATTGATGATTTGCTTTCATTATACTTGAATTTTGGGCGTGTTGCAAGCACATGGGAAATCGAGGAGCGAGGGTACAACCGGGTTACGACGAGGAATGCGACACGCCCGCGTCAACGTGTGGTTGTCTCACGATACGTGGGCAGGACAAAGGTAAATGTCGTCCCGACGCCCGGCTCGCTTTCCAGCCAAACCCGCCCGCCATGCGCTTCGACCAGCACTTTGACGATTGAAAAGCCCACGCCGGGCGCCCCCAGGCCGGGAATGGTGGGGTTGTCGGCGCGATAGTAGCGGTTAAAAACCTTTTTATAGTCCTGGGGGGCCACGCCGCCGCCCGCGTCGGTGACAGATACCGAGATATATTGCGCCTGTCCTTCATGGACTTGATTGGCTTCCAGCCGGATACGCGCCTGTTCTGGCGAGCAGTGCAGCGCGTTTTCCAACAGGCTGGTGACGACGTGATGCACCGCGTCGGGGTCGGCCTGGGCGGTGGGCAGGTTCGAGGCCAGGTTCAACTCGATTGATTGTTCTTTTTCTTCAAATCGCTCGCGCAAAATGCCGGCCGCGCGCTTGATAATGTCGGCGATGTCGATTGCCTCGGTTTGAATGGCCAACTGTCCGCTGTCAATGATCGTCATGCTGACCAGATCGTTCAACATGCTGCCCATTCGTTCGGCGTTGGCGCGAACGCGGCTCAAAAATTGGGCTTGCGTTTCGAGAACCGGCCCCACCGACCCGCCGAGCAGCAGGTCGGTATAGCCAATGATCGATGTCACCGGCGTGCGCAGTTCTTGAGAGACGGAGGCGATAAACGAGTCTTTGGCCCGCTGCGCTTCTTGCTCGATGTCGATGTCGCGCAAAATGGCGATCACGTCCGCGCTGATCTGGCTTGCGCCGCCGTCGGAGGAATACATTGTGCGGAAAGAAGCACGGAATGTTTTGCCCATAATGTTCAACGGCGTCACCGCGCCCTTGATCTCGCACCCCGGCATATTGTCGTCGAGCTGCGAGGCCGTTTCGACCACCCGGTACGCCTTGCCCCACCGGGGGTCATCGCACACATCATCGACGGGACGGCCTGTCACCTGGCGGCCCAGGATCGTTTCGGCTACCTTGTTCGCCAACGTCACCCGCCCGTTCTGATCGATGACCAGCACGCCATCGGCGATGCTGTCCAGGATGTCTGCCAGGTTGTGCTCGATGCCTTGGGCGGAACGCGCCTCCGGCTCGACCAGAGGCGGCAACGGGCGCTGCGATTGAAAGGCCTCCAACCAGGCCTCGATGTGTGAGACCTGCTCGCGCAAAGCGTCGACAAAGGCGTGGCCCTGTTCGACGATCTCTTGCCGCTCGCTGGCGGCCGGTGCGCCGGGCTGTTCGGTGGATATGTTTTCCAGCCGCTGCACCAGCTCGGTGTACAGGCGCGAATTTTCGAGGGCAATGGCGGCATAGTCGGCCAGCGCCGAGAGCAGGTACAGATCGTGGTCGTCGAACGCTTTGTCTTCGACCATGTGATCGACCGACAAGACCCCAATCACGCTGTCCCCCACTTTGATCGGCACGTGCAGCAGCGATTTGACCAGATAGCCGGTTTTGACCTTGAGCGGGTCGCCCTGGTTGGCGCCGGTGATCATCAATGGTTTGCCCGTGCGTACCACCTGCCCGGCCAGGCTGTCGTCGACTTTGAGGCGGAACCCGCGCGCATACTTTTCGCCAAGCCCGCGCGCGGCGCGCATATACAGCTCACCGCTACCCTCGTCGACGAGGAGCAAAAAGCCCTCTTCGGCGCCGGTGATATAGACCGCGGCCTCGACAATGCGCGTGAGCAGCCGGTTTTGGTCGAGCAGCGCGGTCACAGATTTGCCAATGCTGAACAAGACCCCCAGTTCTTTGACCTGACGCTCCATTTGGCGGTTGATGGCGGTGATGCTTTCGGTGAGTGAATCGCGCTCGCGCCGCAGGCGGCTTTCGGCCAGCGCGCGCTCGACGGCCCGTTGCATGTCTTGCGCCTGATATGGTTTGATGATATAGTCCTTGGCTCCCAGTCGAAACGCCTGCACGGCGGCTTCTTCGGAGCCATGAAAGGTCATCAGGATCACCGGAATCTCGCTTTGGGTTTTGTGGAGCGCCTGCAAGACCTCGAGGCCGCCCATTTTGGGCATTTTCAGGTCCATAATGATCAAATCAGGTTCTTCGTCCAGCGCCTTGCGCAGCCCTTCCTCGCCGTCGCGGGCGGTCGCAATGTTATAGCCGGCGGGCTGAAGGATATACCTGGTGAGAAATTCGACGCTCTCGCGACGGTCGTCTATGACCAGAATGGTTTCGTTTCTAAACATATCTCGTCCTCTGCCCTATTTGAGCAATCCCATAGATTTGCTTATTTTATGCCAACATTATTCTACGGACCAGGCCAATCTGGGACAATTATTTTTATCGAGTTGCCTTGAATTTGGATTCTTGTTGCGCCCAGGTCATCGCTTCGTCGGCCGTGGAGCGTCCTTCTAGAATCGCGCCAAAGGCCTGGCTGAACAAGTCCAGGGCGTCCTCGAATTTCGCCAATTCGGGCGACAGCATCAAGGCGTTTTCCATCGACGCCCGGGCCACCGCGGCGATGTTGCCGCCGATCTTGTCTTCAAACGCGCTGGATTCCACCATCGACTTGCGCACCGGGATCGCGCGCATGGGCATTTGTTGGCTGAGAAACGATATCCACGTCCAGCAGGCGTCCGGGTGTTTGGCTTTGGAAGAAATAAAATAGCCCTCGATCAGGGTCATCGTCGCCGAGTTTTGATCGACCGGCAGGGGCGCAATGCCTACTTGCAGGTCCGCGATCCAATCCTGGTCGCGTTCCGACAGCATCCCCGTCCACATGCCCACTCGCCCCAGCTGGACGCCCCGCTTGAAATCGCCGCGCGACCCCCAGACTTCCTTGACTTGTTCGGGCGTTGGCGCCACATTGTGCTTGAACATCAAATCGGCATACCAGTCCAGCGCTTCGATGGTCAAGGGGTCGTCAAAAGTGGTGGCGGTTGGATGTTGCAGGTCGTCGAAAATGCGCCCGCCGTGCTGGTAAATAAAGGTCAGCGCGTCGAACACCGCGCTGTTGCCTTCATGACCCATATAGCCAAATGTGCCGGTCTCCGGGTCGCGGATCGTCATCGCCGCGGCCAAAAAATCATCCCAGTTCCACCCTACCTGGGGATAGGCGGCGTTGTATTGATCGAACAGGTCTCGATTGTAAAACATGACCATCAAGTTGACGCTGGCCGGGATGCCCCACGTTCGCCCTTCGCTGGTGTACAACCCCATCGCGCCGGGATAAAAATCAGCACTGTTTAGCGTCTCATCTTGCTCGGTAAACGGCGTCAGATCCAGGATTTGGTTTTGCTCTTTGAGCCAAATCTGTGCAAACTGGGAAGAGACAAAAGTATCGGCGTCGCCGGCGCCAATTCCCCCCAACAGATCGCTCCGTTTGGGTTTCAGCTCGACCGTGATGTAGGGATAAATCTCGTTGAATTTTTGCAACATTCTTTGATAATATTCGGTGTCTGTTTTTGAAAAAGCATACGAGATGGTGACCGGCTCGGGGGTTGGGGTGCTTTTGACGCAACCGGCCTGGAACAACCCAACTCCCAAAAGGGCGATCGCCAATATCAAGCGAGTAAATGATCTCTGCATCTGTTTTCTACCTCCAAATACATATCGGACTGCGGGCAACACACTGGGTAAAGAGCATCATATTTGCCTGTATTGTACCACGTTTTTTGCCCTTTTCCAACACACCCGCCCCAGGGAAAAACCTCGCTTGACTTGTCACGTACTTTGGGGCATAATGCTGGTATGCTGTCTTGCAGTTTCATCGCTCGTTGATTGACGCGGGGCGCAGGAACGAGGAAAATTCAACGCCGAGCCGCAGAGTAGATAAGCCACGAGATTCTTCGCTGCGCCGCCTGCGGCG
>CAYZYE010000135.1:0-11581 GCA_964481205.1 uncultured Anaerolineae bacterium
AAGCGATCCAGGATCGGTTCTTTGGCGTCACCAACGGCACGTCGGCAGACGAGCATGGCTGGCTGACGCCGGTCAACCAGGCCCGCTGAAAACCCAAGATTGGCCGCAAAGGACACCCGTCTGTGGAGGTTATTACGTCATGTTGCGCATTTTAATCTGGATTTTGATGTTGATCGGCGGTGGCGGGTTGAGCCTGTGGCTGGATTATCGCTATTTTCATGCCTGGTTTGTCAATCCCCTGTTTCATCTGGCGACGTTGGTTGCCGGGGCGTTCTTGCTGCGCTTTGTTTTGCGCGTCAGCCGGCACACCGGGCGGCTGCTGGCGCGGATGGGGCGCGAGGGCGAGTTGGCGCGGATGGAAACCAACAAGTTGGTCACGACCGGTATCTATGGCTGTATGCGTCACCCAATGCACCTGGGGCTGCTTTTTTTCCCCTGGGCAGTGGCATTGATCCTCGGTTCGCCATTCTTTTTGATCGCGTTGGCCCCGCTAGAGACACTTTTTATTCTGGCGATGGTCAAGTTGGTAGAAGAGCCGGGCGCGATTCGCAAGTTCGGCGACGAGTATCGGGCGTACCAAAAGCGTGTGCCCGCGTTCAGCCTGCGGTTGGACTGTCTGCGCCGGTTGACGGGGCAGGAACCGGAATCAAGGATGCCTGGGGATAAATAAAGAAAGGACAAGGATGTCAATGTACAAATTTGGACAGGAAGAGTTGGACGCGGTTGCGCAGGTGATCGAGAGTGGCTGGCTTTTTCGCTATGGCGGCGAGGGGGCCAGTTTGCATCAGGTCGAACAGTTTGAGCAAAAATTTGCCGGGCGGATGCAATCGCCTTATGCGGTGGCCGTGACTTCGGGCACGGCGGCGTTGATCTGTGCATTGATCGGGCTGGGCATCGGGCCGGGCGATGAGGTGATTGTGCCCGGATACACCTTTGTCGCCACCGCTGCGGCAGTGATCGACGTGCGGGCGGTGCCGGTGATTGCCGAGGTGGATGAGACGCTGACCATAGATGTGGCGGACATCCGAAAAAAGATCACGCCGCACACCAGGGCAATCATTCCCGTGCATATGGCCGGTATTCCATGCAATCTCGATCCGATCCTCGAGCTGGCCCGTGAGCACGATCTGTACGTCATCGAAGACGCCTGTCAGGCCGTCGGCGGCGCGTACAAGGGGAGGCCGTTGGGCAGCCTGGGCGACGCGGGCGCGTTCAGCCTCAACTTTTACAAGATCATTGGCGTTGGCGAGGGCGGCGCGGCGATCACCCAAGATCGTACCGTCTATGACCGGATGCGTATGCATCATGACTGCGGGGTGAGTTTCTGGGGAAAAAATGAGGACACCGAGATCGCCTTTATTCCCGGCATCAATTATCGGATGAACGAGGTGCTTGGCGCGTTTGCGCTGGTGCAGTTGGGGCGCCTGGATGGGTTTTTGAACGGTATGCGCGCGATCAAGGGCCGGGTTTACGATACTTTGAACGGTATTTTGCATCCTGCACCGCAAAATGACGCCGATGGCGACTGCGGGACAACGTTGCACTTGCAGTTCGAGACGGTTCAACGTGCTGCTCGTTTCGAGGCCTTGCTCAGAGCGCGCGAGGTCGGCGCGTCGAGGCCGATCAATACCGGGCGTCACGTTTACTCGAATTGGGAGTTTATCATGAATAGGACGAATGTGTGCCCGCATTGGGATGTGTGGAGCGAGCCGCATTATACCGGTCAGGTCGAGTATACGCCTGATATGTGCCCCAATACACTCGATATTCTCGCCCGCACGGTGTCCATTGCCACCAATCCTTTCTGGGACGATGCTCAGGTCGATCGGTTGATCACACACTTGATCGACACGGCCGGGTAGAAAGAGCAAGGACGATGTTTTTTTCGATTGCAACGTTTCTTGTGGCCGGCCGCCGAAAAACCCAAGATTAACCAGGAACGCTTCGGATCAAGTCAATCCGCGAACGCCGAGCCTATCTCGTGTTTATGTGCATCGACGGTGTCTTTCGATACTTTTTTTTTTCTCTGCGGTTGACGAGTGCGCTGGGGCGTTTTTCAGCACGCTCCTTGAGCCAGACGACAACGGCCGAGGCCTGACTGACTGATCCTTCAGTCAACCAGCATAGGGGGGGCAAATGATCCGCACTGTCGTTACCGGTCTTGGAGCCGTCACACCTGTCGGAAACAACATTCCCGACATGTGGCAAGCAATCGTCAACGGGCGCAGCGGCGTCGGGACGATCACACATTTCGATGCGTCGGAATATACAACCCGCATCGCCGCCGAAGTCAAAGACTTTGCGCCACAACCGTATCTGTCTCGCAAAGAAGCGCGCCGTTTGGACACGCTGCTTCATTTTGCCGTCTCGGCCGCCGGGCAAGCCATCGACGACGCGCAGATCGACGACGATCCGGGGCTGGATCGGCGCCGGGTTGGGGTATTGATCGGCGCCGGCATTGGCGGAATGCGAACAATGATCGACGCCCACACCAGGCTGCTCGAACGCGGGCCGCAGAGCATCAGCCCTTTTCTCATCCCATCGATCATCACCAACATGGCAGGGGGCATTATCGCCGAAAAATTCCAGTTCACCGGACCAAACTTTGCCATCACCTCGGCCTGCGCAACTGGCAACCACGCCATCGGCGAAGCAGCGGCAATGATCCGCCGGGGAAGCACCGATGTGATGGTCTGCGGCAGCGCCGAGGCCGCCATCGTCGAACTGGGCATCGGCGGCTTTGCCGCAATGCGCGCAATGTCCACCCAAAACGACGATCCGCAGCACGCCTGCAAGCCTTTTGACAAAAACAGGGACGGTTTTGTCATGGGAGAAGGCGCCGCCGTCGTTGTCCTGGAGAGCCTGAAACACGCCCGGCGACGCGGGGCCAATATTTATGCCGAACTGGTTGGGTACGGCACCACCGCCGACGCCTACCACCTGGTTGCGCCCGAACCGGAAGGCCGGGGGGCGGCAGAGGCGATGCGTCTGGCCTTACAAAACGCCCAAATTTCACCCGACCGGGTGGATTACATCAATGCCCATGGCACCGGCACCGAATTGAACGACGTGATCGAAACAAAAGCGATCAAGGCGGCATTTGGCAACGCCGCTTTCCAGGTCGCAATCAGCTCAACCAAGGCAATAACCGGGCACCTGCTGGGCGCGGCCAGCGCCGTCGAAGCGGTGATCAGCATCCTGTCCATCAAACACAACATCGTCCCGCCGACCATCAACCTGACCACCCCAGACCCAGAGTGCGACCTGGACTATGTGCCGCTCACCGCGCGGGCAACGCCGGTGCATGTTGCCATGTCCAATGGCTTTGGTTTTGGCGGGCACAATGCGGCGATCATTTTGCAAGCATTCGACTAGTATGAACATCTAAAAGGCCGCTGAAAAACCCAGGATTAACCGCAGAGGACGCAAGGACGCAGAGATCATCTCGTATTTGTGAATGTCAACAGTGTTCTGAGATACTCATTGATGTTTTGTTTCTTTGCGATCTCGGCGCTCTGTGGTTGGCGGGTGCGCGGGGGGTTTTTCAGCACGCTCCAAGGGCAGATCATTCCTGCTATCAAGGTTGAAAATATGCCAGATCAGCGTATATCCAGACGCAAACTGGGGATGGTTCTATTGTCTGCTATATTGGCAGGATGCCGTCCGGTACAATCTTGGCTCGTCGCTCCGACCGGTCTGCCAGCGGCAACGCCAACTCGAACAATGCAGCCAGATTCGATATATACGCCACCCAGTCCGGTGTCTCGCACCGCCACACCGACCGCGCGGGCGCCCACCGGCACCCCTACTTTCACACCCACATCGACGCCCACCGTCACCCCGTCGCCGACAACGACGGCGACGCCAACGCAGCGACCAACCCTGACAAAGACGCCAGATCGAGCGGCGGTCGGGACGCCACTAATTGGTGTTATCGCTCACAAAGTTTACGCCAAAGCACTCCAGACAGTGATCGATGGACAGGTCGATGACTATGGTCGGGCCATCGCGTTGGCCGGCGGCGCACCAATCCTGATTCCCCAAGACCTGGATGAAAAGGGGTTGGCGCGTATTTATGCAAGCCTGGATGGCCTCCTCTTTCCTGGTGGCGGCGATGTAGACCCGGCATTCTATAACGAGTCGCCCGCCCCCAATCTGGGGTGGGTTGATCGCACGCTAGATCAAACCGAGCTGACATTGGCCGGCTGGGCCTTGACCGATTGGATGCCGGTACTCGGGATTTGCCGCGGTATACAACTGCTCAATGTCGCGGCCGGCGGAACCCTGTATCAGGACCTGCCATCACAGTATCCGGGTGTTCTGCCCCATAACAGCCGCCAGGTCAGGGCCCATATCGTTCAACTCGACGCACAATCCAAATTGGCGACCACGCTTGGTGTGCTTCAATGCGCCACCAACAGCCGCCACCACCAGGCGGTCAAAGACGTTGCGCCAGGATTTGTTGCATCGGCGCACACCCAAGATGGTGTGATCGAGGGAATTGAGCACAAAAATATGCCGTTTTGCATTGGAGTGCAATGGCATCCCGAAAACTTGGTGCCAGACGACGCGGCGATGATGAATCTCTTTTTGGCGTTTGTTCAGGCCGCCAAAGCCAAGTATCAAAAAACATCATTGACAAACATGAGCAAATAAAAGAAACCAGGAGATTTATGCATTTGAACAAGCACGACAGGCCGGGACAATTTTGGAAAAACCACACGCGGCGTATCTTGAAAGCATTGCTGGCGCTGATCGTGATCGGCGGCGTGCTCTATGCAAGTGTACCCGAATTCAGACGTCGTGTTGACTATATTCCCATCCGCATTTATATGTTCTTTGTCGAAAAAAAGAGAGCGCACCAACCTATGTTGTTGCCTACGCCGGTCATATCTGCTATGCGACAGCCGACATGCACGACGACTGTTACCACAACCCCAACACCGACGGAAACGCCAACATCTATTTCGACCATGACACCAGACCATAGATCAGATGCGACAGCCACGGCCGGACCGACAGCCACACCTACCGAGACGTCTATACCCACCGAGACATCCACGCCCACCGAAACGCCCGCGCCTACCGGGACGCCCACACCGCAGCACACCAAAACACTGCTCGATATCCACCATCTCTGGCAAAATTGGAACAATTGCGGCCCGGCCAACCTGGCCCAGGTGCTTCACTACTATGGAGATCAATCGACCCAGGATGACGTGCAACAGTTTACCAAACCCAACAAGTGGGATATGAACGTCAGCCCACACGAACTGGCCGCATACGTCGTCAATCGCGGTTTGAACGTCATCATTCGTCAAGGAGGTCAGATCGGGACACTCGAACGATTCGTCGACCAGCAGATCCCGGTTATTCTCGAAACGTGGTGTTACCCCGACGAGTATGGCGGCGGACATTACCGCACGGTGATTGGGTACGATGAAACGACACAAGAATTGATCACCAGCGATACACAATTCGGCCCCAACTACCGCATTGCGTATGACAAGCAATATCAAGAATGGACAGCGTTTAATTGGCTTTATATCGTGGTGTATCGACCTGAACAGGGCGAACTCGTGCGCCGCATCATTGGCCCAGATATGGATGACGATCTGATGTACCAACACGCGCTCGACATGGCGCAGGCGCAGGTCAATGCAAACCAAGATGACCCTTTTGCCTGGTTTACCGTCGGCACCAATTACGCGGCGATGGGCGACTATGAATCCGCTGCATTGGCCTATGATCAAGCCCGCATTTTGGGGGTGCCTTTTCGGATGCTGTGGTATCAATTTGGCGCGTTCGAAACATATATCCAGGTGGGACGTTATCAAGATGTGATCGATCTGGCCACGCTCAACTTGAACACGGTCGGCAACCAGGAAGAATCACACTATTATTTGGGGCGTGCGCTAGAGGCATTGGGCAACATTGAAGCAGCGAAATCGGCATATCAAAAAGCGCTCAAATTCAATCCCGGCTTTACGCCTGCAATCGAGGCATTGGACAACCTGTCCAGATAAAGGCCTGTTAAGGACAAATTTGTGATTAAACCCAAGACCAGACAAATTTCACGTTCCAGTTTGATCGTGATGGGCGGCTTTATCATCAGCAAAATCATTGGCATTGTACGTCAATCAGTCATCGCACGCACATTTGGCGCCAGCGATATGCTTGATGCCTATTATGCGGCTTTCAAGTTACCAGACTTGCTGGTGACACTCGTCGCCGGCGGTGCGATCGCCACGACATTCATTCCCGTTTTCTCTGAATACATTGCCAAAGGAGACACAGAACGTGCCTGGCGGTTGGCCAGTGCGGTGCTGAACGTGTTGTTGACAAGCATGATCGTGATCGGCCTTTTGGCCGCAATGGCTGCGCCCTGGCTGGTACAGCGCTTCATTGCCCCCGGCTTTAGTGATCCCCAACAAGAGATGACGGTTCACCTGATGCGCATTGTTCTCGTATCCTCCATCTTGTTCACGGTCAGCAGTCTGGTGATGAGCGTGCTCCAGGCGCATGGACATTTTTTACTGCCCGCTCTGGCCGATTTTTTCTATGATCTAGGCATCATTGGCGGCGCGCTGTTTCTGGTGCCGTCGATGGGGATATTGGGGCTGTCTGCTGGCGTGGTTTGTGGCGCGTTCTTGCACCTGATGATCCAGGTACCCGGACTCGTTCATTTCAAGGCGCGGTACATACCTGGCTGGCAAAGCCACCAAGATCGCAAATTGTTGGAACTGTTAAAATTGATGGCCCCGCGCATTTTGATTCTGGGTATGTTTCAATTTGTCTTCTTATTTACCAACAACCTGGCCTCCACTTTGGAGCAAGGCAGCATCACCGCGATCAATATGGGCTGGATCATGATGCAAATGCCAGAGGTGATCTTTGCCATGGCCATTGCAACAGCCGCCTTTCCAACCATGTCGCAGCTGGTAGCGCTGCGCAACCAACCTGAACTTGCCAGGACGGTATCTGGCGTACTCGGGGCCATCCTGTTTCTAATCCTTCCATCAACGGTGGCACTGATAATGCTGGGTCAGGCTTATATCTCGGTGCTGTTTCGCGGCAGCGCCTTTGATCAACACGCTTCCGACATGGTGTATATGGCTACAGCGGCCTTTACCTTGGGACTACTCGGTCACTCGGTTCTCGAATTGGCAGCGCGCATTTTTTATGCGCACAAAAATACCGTACTGCCTTTTCTCTTTGCACTTGGAGCAACAATATTGAACATCACTTTATGTGTGATCCTGGCTCCACGGCTGGGACAAACCGGCCTGATCCTGGCCAATTCGATCGCTGTTACGCTGCAATCGGGCGCATTGCTGTGGCTGGCCTGGCGCTCTCTGGTACGTTTTGCCTGGCGTCCGGTTTTGAAACTGGTAGGACAATCGACATTGGCTGCCGCCGTGATGGCCGGTGTAATTGGCCTGGTCTTGTCTCAATGTCAGACACTCGGTGCCCTGCACAATGCGATCATTGGCACAATCGTTGGCGGCGGGGCATATTTGAGCATCATGGGGATACTAAACCGAAAAAAGCTCGGCCATCTGAGACAGTTTTTCCCCCGTAAAAACAAACAGACATAACAACGCTCACCATTGATTTTGACGGCACGCTCAAGCAGAAATCGCTGCACACGCTCACGTCCTGAATCGATCAGGCGACAGCAGAGCACTTGGGGAATGGCTATACGAAAAATACCGGATCGAAATCCCCATCCTGACCTGGCACGACCACCCGCTTATGCGCCTCTCGATTCAGGGATACAATACGCAAAAAGAGGTCGAGACGCTGCTCGACGCCCTGAAAGAATATTTTGCCAGCGGATGATGTGCCGTCACCGCACGCACTCCGGCTCACACTGTTGGCTCAACACCAGCCCCACGATCAGCACAACAACAGCGGTCACGCCAAACATGGGCTGAATACCGATCCGTTCGGCCAACACGCCGCTCAACCAGGGGCCGGTAAACATTCCAATCGCGTACACAGATTGATGCAGCCCCATCGCCGTCGTGCGCTGCACATCATCGACATAGCGAATACTCATCCCCATCAACACCGGGTAGCCAATACCCTGCGAAACGCCGATCAGGAACTGGGCGACAAAAAGCGCCGACAGACTTTGCACCAACGCCGCGCCGCCAACGCCCACAAACAACAAGACAAAACTCAGCTGCGCCAACCGCCTCGCGCCAATGCGGCCGACGATTTGTCGCGCCAACAGATTGCCGCCGGTAAAAACGAGCAAATTCACGCTGACCATCAAACTTTTGGCCTCGTCGCTGGCTTGCAGCTGTGCGGCCAGGATGGGGATAAAGGTAAAAGTTGCCCCCCAATTGGCGTACTGGTTCACGGCGCTCAGAACCGACGGCAAAAGCACGTCTTTGCGCGTGATCAATGCGCCGACGCTCTTGAGCGATGGCCGTTTTGACTCGCGCGCCGGCTCTTTGGCCGGCAAAACGACCAATAACGCCAACGCCGCCGCGCCGGCGGCCAGATAAAAAGCCAGGCTATACCCGCCGAGTTTGTTGAACGTACCATTGAGACCGGTCGCAAAAACGCGCGACACAGAACTGATCAACGTCACGGTGGTACTGGCGCGCACCGCGTCTTCGGGGGGAAAAAGACCGCTGAACACGACGAGCAAAGGCACCCAGGTCGCCGCGGCCAGACCGGTAATCGCCCGCCCCACACCGACGCCCGCAATCCCCGGCGCCGCGCCCATCACCGCCGCGCCCAACCCGGTCAACACAAAACCGGCAACGATAAACGGCTTGCGCCGGCCCAGCCAATCGGCGACAATCCCCAGCGGCAGGCGGACCACCATCTGCCACAGCCCGTACATCGACAAAGCCAACCCCACCACGGCCAGATCATCCGTCTTGGTATGAGCACAAGTCGACAGCGTAGGCACATAAAAATAGAGCGCCATCCAGTACAAAGCCACCGCAGCAGTGTACAGCCCCATCGTCAGCCTGGACGTCTGCCCGATCGCAGCATCTCGCTTGCTCATACGCCCAACCGCCCGCTGCCCCACTCGAGACCCAAATTATCGACCACAAACGCCCACTTGTCCGCCGCCTCTTGAATGATCTTGGACGTTGGTTTACCCGCGCCATGCCCGGCCCTGGTTTCGATGCGGATCAAGATCGGCGCATCGCCGCCTTGAGCGTGTTGAAGCGCCGCGGCAAACTTGAAACTGTGCGCCGGAAACACGCGATCATCGTGATCGGCGGTGGCAATCAACGTCGGCGGATAGACCACCCCCTCACGGACGCGATGATATGGCGAATAGCCCCACAGCGCCTCGAAATCCTGAGCGTCATCCGGCGAACCATAATCCGACACCCACGCCCAGCCGATCGTCCACCGGTGAAAACGCAGCATGTCGAGCACGCCGACCGAGGGCAAACAAGCGCCGTACAGATCCGGTCGCTGCGTGAGACAAGCCCCGACCAGCAAACCGCCGTTGCTGCCACCGCCAATGACCAGGCGAGGCGTGCTGGTATAGCCGTTATCGATCAGCCATTCGGCTGCCGCAATAAAGTCATCGAACACATTCTGCTTGTTCAACAACCGTCCACCATCGTGCCACGCCTTGCCATACTCGCCGCCGCCGCGCAGATTGGCCTGCGCATAAATGCCGCCCATCTCCATCCACACCAAATTACTCACCGAAAACGCGGGCGGCAAAGGAATGTCAAAGCCGCCATAACCGTACAAAAAAGTCGGCGTACCGGCGCTGGGCTGCACATCCCGGCGCCGCGTGAGAAACATGGGCACGCGCGTGCCATCCTTGCTCTGGTAAAAAACTTGATCGGTCACATAATCATCCGGGTCAAACCCAATTTCGGGACGGCGAAAAACCGCGCACTCGCCAGCGCCGAGATCGTACCGGTACACCGCGCCCGGTTCGGTAAACCCCGTAAACTGGAAAAAAATCTCTTCGTCCTGACGCCGGCCGCTGCACCCGCTCACGCTGCCGAGGCCGGGCAACTCGATCTCACGTTCAAGCCGGCCCTGATCATCCAGGACATACAATTTACCATACGCATCGTGCAAACAAGTCACAATAAACGAGCGCTGTACCAAAACCACGTCGCGCAGCACATCACTCGATTCATGTACGACCTCGCGCCAATACGCGCGCCCCGGCTGCCGGGTGTCGATGGCGATCACGCGCCCCAGCGGCGCATCCAGGTCGGTTTGAAAGTAAAAAACACCCTCGTCATTGCCGACAAAACCATACGCGGCATCGAAATCACTCAACAATTCGACCACCTGGGCCGAATCATCTTGCAAATCCAGGTAAAAGACCCCATTTTCACGATCGGTACCCAACCACACGGTGATGATCAGATACCGGCCATCATCGCTGACCTGAGCGTTGAACCCCCATTCTTTGTGATCGGGGCGCTCATAAACCAGTTCGTCCTCGTCCTGCACCGCACCGATGCGGTGATAGTAGAGCTTTTGATAATAGTTTGCTCCCTTGAACACCTCGCCCTCTGGCGGAGCGTCGTAACGGCTGTAGAAAAACCCGGCATGGTCGGCCGTCCACGCGGCGCCGGAAAACTTGGCCCACCGAATCCGGTCGTCCAGATCGCGCCCCGTATCGACATTGCGCACCTGCCACTCTTGCCAGTCCGACCCCGATGAGGACAAGGCAAAAGCCAACCATTTGCCATCGGCGCTGACCTCATAACCGGTCAAAGCCACCGTACCATCCTCAGACAGCTCGTTCGGATCGAGCAACGTCCGAGGCGCGTCATCCAACGAGGCCATCCAATACAACACAAACTGATTTTGCAAACCAGTCTTGCGCGTAAAAAAATAGCGCCCACCCCGCTTGAACGGCACACCGTACTTGTCATAATCCCACAACTCGGTCATCCGCTGCCGAATCGACTCGCGGGCCGCGATCTGCTGCAAATAATCAGACGTCAACTTGTTTTCCGCATCAACCCACGCTTTCGTCTGCACCGAATCAATCTCTTCCAACCACCGATATGGATCGGGCACAGAAACGCCATGCAACACCTCGACACAATCTGAACGCTCACACGCCGGATACGAAAATTGAGACACGCTACCCCTCCATCACAAAAATTTAACCACAACAATGCACCAAACGACCTCAATTATAGCATGTTTCCGGCCGAGAAGAAAAAAAGCGACTGCGGCCTGCGGCCACGATGGGGGTATTTGCGGGGCTGTTCAGTTCTACAATCCAGCGGTTGAAACCGCGCCTGGCGAGCCGTTGGCTGATCGTCCACCAGCGGCGACTTGGGTCACAACGGCTTGTTGGTCGGCCGTTTGAAGAGTTTCATCCAGTACCCTTCTCTCCCCTTTCGCCAGCAGCAACAAGGGCCTGTCCGAAAAGTAGGATGGCATCCCTATGCCGTCCGCCGCAACCGCACACCGCCTTCCCCCAGACGGCCCGGAAAAACTTGGTTTTGCTCGTTGCGAGTGGCCGGGGAAGCCAATCCGTGCAATGATTCGAGCAACCCTTGGCTTTTGGGGAGTTTGAGGGGCCGCCTGTCCTGAGCTTGTCGAAGGATAGCCC
>CAYZYE010000136.1:0-11567 GCA_964481205.1 uncultured Anaerolineae bacterium
CTTTTGCGCGCCAGAGAGGGTGACGCCGTGCCCGCTAAAGATCACCGGGCGTTGGGCGGCGTTGATCATTTTGGCCGCTTGTTTGATCTGTCGCTCGTGTCCCCGGATCGTCGGCTTGTAGCCGGGCAGGTCGACCTCGGCCGGGTACTCGAACTCGATCTCGGTCTTTTGTGCGTCTTTGGCAATGTCGATCAGCACCGGCCCCGGCCGCCCCGTCCTGGCGATGTGGAACGCCTCTTTCATCACTCGCGGCAGGTCGTGCGCGTCGGTGACGAGATAGTTGTGTTTGGTGATCGGCAGGGTGATGCCGGTCACATCGACTTCTTGGAAAGCGTCTTTGCCGATAAAGGCCGTGCCCACCTGCCCGGTGATGGCGACGATCGGCGACGAGTCCATATACGCCGTGGCGATGCCGGTGACCAGGTTGGTTGCGCCGGGGCCAGAGGTCGCCATACACACGCCCACTTTGCCCGTTGCCCGTGCGTAACCGTCGGCGGCGTGCGCCGCGCCCTGTTCGTGGCGAGTCAGTACATGGGCAAGGTGGTATTCGGGCATAGCGTCATAGAGATTGATCACCGTGCCGCCCGGATAGCCAAAGATGACCTCGACGCCCTCGCGCACCAGGCTTTCACAGACAATTCTAGCTCCATTGAGTTTCATAATGCTCCTCCTCGCATCAGAGAGAAAAAAAAAGGGGGACTCAATCCGCCAAGACCGCCCCGGTGCTGGCCGACGTGACCAGCCGGGCATAGCGCTTGAGGTATCCTTTGGTGACTTGACTTTGCCATTTGGGCAGCGCCTCTAGCCGGCGCTCGATCTCTTGGGCGTCGAGGGCCAGGTTGAGCGTGCGCTCGTTCAAGTCGATGGTAATCATGTCGCCATCCTGGACGATGGCGATCGGGCCGCCGGCGGCGGCTTCTGGCGAAACGTGGCCGACGGCCAGCCCGCGCGTCGCCCCGGAAAAGCGCCCGTCGGTCAGCAGCGCGACCTGTCCGTCCATACCCATGCCGGACAGCGCCGAGGTCGCGGTGAGCATTTCGCGCATGCCCGGCCCGCCGCGCGGCCCTTCGTAGCGAATGACAATCACGTCGCCCGGCGCAAAATCACGTTTCAAGACGGCCTCGGTGGCCGCGTCCTCCGAGTCGAACACGCGCGCCGGGCCGGTATAGGTCTGAATATCTCCCGACACCGCTGCCGCTTTGATCACCGCGCCGTCTGGGGCGAGGCTGCCGAACAAGATGCTCAGCCCGCCGCGCACCGAGTAGGGGTCTTGGAGCGGGCGGATGACGCTGCGGTCATAGACCTGGGCGTTTTTCAAATTCTCGGCGACATTTTGCCCGGTGACGGTCATCTGGCAGGTGGTGAGCATGTCGTGGTCGGCCAGCTCGCGCATCACCGCCTGGATGCCGCCTGCCTGGTCCAGGTCTTGGATGTGATGTCCGCCCTGGACCGGACTCATCCGGCATAAATGCGGTGTTTGAGCACTGATGACGTTTAATTCAGAGAGCCGGACATCGACGCCGGCCTCGTGGGCGATGGCCAGCATGTGCAGCACGGTATTGGTCGAACCGCCCAGGGCCATATCGACGGCAAAGGCGTTGCGGAAACTGTCTTCGGTCATAATGTCCAGCGGGCGAATGTCGCGTTTGAGCAGTTCCATCACCTGCCGGCCGGCGTTTTTGGCAAGGTGGATGCGCCGCGATTCGACCGCCGGGATCGTGCCGTGACCGGGCAGTCCCATGCCCAGCGCCTCGGTGAGGCAATTCATCGTGTTGGCCGTAAACATGCCAGAGCAAGAGCCGCAGCCGGGGCAGGCCATCGTTTCCAATTCTTCCAACTCGTCTTCGGTCATCGCGCCGGCAATGACCGCGCCGACGCCCATGAAAACCGAGTTCAGGTCGACGATTTCGCCGCGCCATTTGCCGGCCATCATTGGCCCGCCGCTGACGACAATGGTGGGCAGGTTGAGCCGCGCCGCCGCCATGAGCATGCCGGGCACGATTTTGTCACAGTTGGGGATCAATACCAGGGCGTCAAAGGCGTGGGCCTGAACGACGGTCTCGACCGAGTCGGCAATCAGTTCGCGGCTGGCGAGCGAGTATTTCATCCCCTCGTGGTTCATCGCAATGCCGTCGCAGATGCCGATCGTGCCGACTTCAAATGGGGTGCCGCCGCCGGCGCGCACGCCGGCTTTGACCGCGTCGGCGATCTGGCGCAGGTTGATGTGGCCGGGGATCGCCTCGTTGTACGAGTTGACGACGCCGACAAAGGGCTGTTCCATCTCCCAATTCGTATAGCCAATCGCCCGCAGTAATGAGCGGTGTGGGGCGCGCTGCACGCCTTTTTTCACGGCATCACTTTTCATCCTGTTCTCCTTTCGATATGAGGTTCAATAGTGGGAATTCCACTTTGCAAAAATAGGCTTGGAGCCTGTCCGAAAAATCGCTCCCGTAGCCGCGCATCCCTATGCGCGGCAGACGGCATAGGGATGCCATCCTGCTTGGCGGATAGGCTCTTAACGCAGAGGTGCAAAGACGCAAAGATATGACTATAATATACACAAAATAACGCCAACTTGTTTGCAGCACCGGCGTTCTCTGCGGTTGGCGAGAGCATTAGCGCGCTTTTTCAGCAGACTCGGAATTGGCTTTCAACAGCGCGTATTCCAGGCTGTCGGCCAGGGCCTGCCAGCTTGCCTCGATGATGTTGGGCGAGCTGCCGACCGTGCTCCAGGTCAGGGCGCCGTTGCCAGAGTCGATCAGCACGCACGTTTTGGCCGCGGTGCCCGCGTCGCCGTCGAGGATGCGCACTTTGTAATCGATCAGGTGGACGGTTTCCAGCGCGGGGTAATAGGGCAGCAGCGCCTTGCGCACGGCGTCGTCGAGGGCGTTGACCGGGCCGTTGCCCTCGGCGGCGGTGAGCATGACCTGATCGTCCACTCTGATCTTGACCACCGCTTCGGAGGCCATGATCCCGTTTTCTTTGTCGCGCACCAAAATGTGAAAGTCGATCAATTCAAAGGGGGGGACGTAGCCGGGCTGGCCGCGCCGGATCAACAGTTCGACCGAGGCGTCGGCGCCCTCGAATTGAAAGCCGTGGCTTTCGAGTTCTTTGATTTGAACGACCACCTGGCGCGCTTGTTCCTTGTCCAACTTGACGTCGAGGGCCAGTTCTTCGACTTTGAAGAGAATGTTGCTGCGCCCGGCCAGCTCGGAGACGACGAACCGTTTTTGGTTGCCCACCAGCGCGGGGTCGATGTGTTGAAAGGTGCGCTCGTGTTTGCGCATGCCGTCGACGTGCATGCCGCCCTTGTGGGCAAACGCGCTGTGTCCCACGTAGGGTTGGTGGGCGTCGGGCGACAGGTTGGCGCGGTTGCTGACATAGCGGGAAACCTCGGTGATCGATTCGAGTTGTTGCGAGGTCAGGCAGTCGCAGCCCAGTTTGAGCTGCAAATTGGGGATCACAACGCACAAATCGGCGTTGCCGCAGCGCTCGCCGTAGCCATTGATTGTGCCTTGCACGTGGGTTATGCCCTCTTGCACGGCGACAATGCTGTTGGCGACGGCCAGCCCGCTGTCGTTGTGGCAGTGAATGCCCAATGGCACGTCAAGTTGTCGTTTGACCGCGCGGACAATTTCTTGCAACTCGCTGGTGAGGACGCCGCCGTTGGTGTCGCACAAGACCAACACCCCGGCCCCGGCCCCGGCAGCGACGCGCAATGTTTCGAGTGCGTAATCCGGGTCGGCCTTGTAGCCGTCGAAAAAGTGTTCGGCGTCATAGATCACCTCGCGCCCGTGCTCTCGCGCCCAGGCCACGCTGCCGGCGATCATGCGCAGGTTCTCGTCTGCTGTGGTTTTGAGCACATGGCGAACGTGCAGTTTCCAACTTTTGCCAAAGATGGCTACGGCGCGCGTATCTGCGGCCAACAGGGTGCGAATTTGCGCATCCTCGGCGACGGGAACGCCGGCGCGGCGCGTGCTGCCAAACGCGGTGATCACGGCTTGCTGCAAGTTGAGCGTTTTGGCCTGTTCAAAAAAGGCAATGTCCTTGGGATTCGAGCCGGGCCAGCCGCCCTCGATATAGTCGATGCCCAGGCGATCCAGGCGCCGGGCGATTTTCAGCTTGTCGTTGAGCGAAAGTGAGAACCCTTCGCGCTGCGCGCCGTCGCGCAGTGTGGTGTCGTACAGTTGCAACCTGCCGGACATAGCTTGGGCCTTTCTTTTGAGCAGACGCTTGACTTTTTTGGCGTTCCAAGTGTCAAGCCACTGGAACCTGGGAAAAGCGTCTCTGCTCTTCGGATGGACAGCTGTGTCCGGGTGGATGGCGTCTGATGTTGGGGGGAGGGACAAAAAAAAAGCTCCCCGGTTGGGGAGGCTTTTGCTCTTGTTCCTAGAGGGTATGTCAAGCCAGTTCTCTCCCAACCGCAAATGCCTCCTTAATCAGGAGGATAACAAGAACCAAAATTAGAGAGAGAATGGATGGTGCATTTGATAAATAAAACATCAACATACCTCGACTGGATTGGCACGAGTGTACCACATTCTGTCTGATTCGTCAAATTGGTATTCCGCGGACAGTAGACGATGGTTGTGCCGCCGGCAATGACCAGACCAGGTGTCAAGCGAGGACCACTTGTGTCAGAGTTGCCGGGGCAATCGCATGGCGCGGTTTCAACCGCTGGATTGTAGAATTGAACAGCCCTGCATCCACGCGGCTTTAGTTTGGCATACACTCGATTTTACGTTATACTAGGAAGCCGCACTACTGGATGTTTTGTTTCTTGACGATCTCGGCGTTCTCTGCGGTTGGGAACTTGACCCGCCCGCGACAGAAAGGAGACCATATTGAACGAAAAACCCGTTTATTCGATCATTGCCCCGGTGTATAACGAAGAGGGCAATCTGCCCCGCTTGTATCGAGAGATCAAAAACACTATGGACTCGACCGGCGAAGCGTGGGAAATGATTTTGGTCAACGACGGCAGCCACGACCGTTCCGACGAGATCATGCAACAGCTGCACGCCCAAGACCCCCGGATCAAGACCCTGACCTTTGCCAGAAACTTTGGGCACCAGATCGCCGTCACCGCCGGATTCGACTATACCAGCGGCGATGCCACCATCGTCATCGACGCCGATTTGCAGGATCCACCGTCCGTCATTCTGGACATGATTGAAATGTGGAAGCAAGGGTACGAGGTGGTTTACGGCGTGCGCAGCGAGCGCAAAGGGGAAACCTGGTTCAAAAAATTCACGGCCAAAATGTTCTACCGTCTGATCTATCGCATCACCGACGTTGACATTCCGCTGGACACCGGCGATTTCCGGTTGATCGACCGCAAAGTCGTCGACACGCTCAAAACGATGCGCGAGCAGGCGCGCTTTATCCGTGGAATGACCAGCTGGATTGGGTTCAAGCAAACCGGCGTCGAATATGTGCGCGAGGAACGCTTTGCCGGCGAGACCCACTATCCGTTCAAAAAAATGGCCAAACTGGCCCTCAACGCGATCACCGGATTCAGCTACATGCCGCTCCAAATCGCCACCTATATCGGCTTTATCATCGCCGCCCTCAGCGCCGTCGGCGCGCTGCTGGTCGTCTATGGGCGCCTGTTTTTAGAATCGCAAGCCTTTTTCGGCCAGGCGACCACCCTGGTCATGGTGCTATTCCTCGGCGGCATTCAATTGATCACCCTGGGCTTGATCGGGGAATACATTGCCCGCATCTATGACGAAGTTCGCGGGCGACCGCTGTATATTCTCAGCGAAAAACGGGGTTTTGAAAAATCGAAATGAAAAACCTGACGGGGATTATCGTTTTGCTCGGTTCGCCCAATTCGGATCAAGGCGAGTTGTACAGCGTCGCGCGAGAACGATGTTCAAAAGCAATCAAGATATATAAACAGTCTTCAGGGTATAAAATCTTGCCCACCGGCGGGTTTGGTGCGCACTTTAACACCACCGCCCAAGCGCATGCCTTTTACCTGAAAAAACACCTGATCGCTCACGGCGTGCCAGAGCAAGACATCCTCGAATTTGCCGCGAGCACAAACACGGTCGAAGACGCAGCACTCTCGTGGCCCATCGTCGCCAGGTACAACGTTCGGGAGGTGATCGTCGTCACCTCGGATTATCACGCCGCCCGCGCCGAATACCTGTTTCGCCAGACGTACCACGACGTGCATCTGACCATGGCGCCCTGCCCCACCAACTGGGCCGCCTGCGACCTCGACCGGGGAGCGCTTTGGGCGCATGAACGAGAGGCGTTGGCCCGGCTGAAACGTCGAACAACGGAAAAATGAGGTGCCATGACCAGATATTCTTCACGTAAAATTTACGCATGTATTTTACCATTCTGTGGTATAATAGGGAGCGTATATGTAGATTGATATTCAGGCCGGGGGAAACTGGATGGGTGCTTGCAGACGACGACGAACATATCTCAGCAGAGGCAAGTTGGTCGTCGTTTTTGTTTGCCAGATCGGCGCGCGCAAGGGGGGGAATGTATGAATAGCCAGATCAAGCAAGGTCTACGTTACATCGTCATCGTGGCGACATTGGCGTCGATGTTGGGGATCGCCGTGATCCCGCCGTATTATCCGTCGGCGGTATATGCGCAAGACCGGCCGGCGACGGCGGTGGGCGAGATGCCAACGGTGCAGCTCGAGTTGGGACGGATTGAGGATACGGTTGAGCAATCGCTTCAAACTCAGACTTTGTACAAGATATATATGCCCATGGCGGTGAAAAATTACCGGCCGCCGGCCTTGGCCGAAACGTTGATCCAGCCCGGCAAAGGGGGAGAGGTCGGCGCGCCGGATGGTAGTGTGCGAGTGACCTTTTCCACTGCATCGGTGCAGCAGGACACCTGGGTGCGCTATCAGGAACTCGCGCGTCCTGTGATCATCACGCCCAGTCTCGCTGTCGGTGGCTCGATGTTTTCATTGAATGCCTGGCAAGATATTACCAAATTACCAGTGACCGAATTCCCACCCCAAGTTCGGATTATCCCTGCAACGCCGGATACACCAGCTTATGCCATCATTACGCCCAGCATCACGATTGCAATACGTTACAGCGATGCCGACGTATGGGGATTGGATCTGCGGGAACTCGCCTTGTATACGCGCCAAGGCCCGGAAACCGCATGGGAGCGTGTGCCAACGGCTGTTTACCAGGATCGACACCTGATGGTGGCTGAAATAGATCGCCTGGGCGAATTTGTGCCGCTGGCGCCACTTTCATCCATTTCTGCCCAGGCCCGCAACCGTTTGATGCTAGACCCTGATGATGACGTGGGATTTGCAACATGGCCGGGTGTTGGTACGATACGCGAGATCAATAATAACGTGCGTTTGGCTCGTCAAGTGAAGCAGCGTCTGCAAGCAGACCAGTGCAAAGTGGATGTCCGGCTCACTCGCGCCTCGGCAAGGCAACGGTTTGTTTCGCGTTCTCTGCGTGCCCAAATGGCGCGAAGCTTTGGGGCCGAAATGTTTACGACTCTGGCTTTCAATGCGCTAACAGGGCATCCCTGGGGAGTCCAAGGGGATGGCGGTGTGCGTGGATGGGCACGCTGGGGACGATCGAACGACGATGCTTTGGTCCAAGAGTTCTTTGGCCGCATTCGACAATACACCGGGCGGCCACATACTCGTGGTGTTCACCACCCCTCGCTCTATTCCGAATTCAATGCTTTACCGTCCAGTATGGTCTACGGTCATATCGAAGTCTTGTTCATGGATCACAATTATGACTGGCCAGTGATCAACACGGCATTCTCGCATATCACCGATGCAGCCTATGCTGCTTTACGTACTCGTCTGGAGACGATGGGAATGTATTGTGGTGACGACCCCAACCACCCACCACCGTTGCCAGAACCTCCCTCCGCAGCCGAACTCCGCCGGCTGCGTAATTTGGGCTACCAGAACTATCAACACTACGGCGCAGACCCGGTCAGCTTCTCCACCGGCAACCACGTCGTCCAAGTACGTCTGGCACATATACCTGGTCGTGGCAGCCTCGATTGGGATCTGGCGCTAACCTATAATTCGCAAGATCCGCGCCGCGACCTGCTGGGTTATGGCTGGTCGTTCCCGTACAATGCGTATGCGCAGCATTATGAAGACAACTCGGTCTCGGTCGCATTGTGGGATGGCCGTACCTATCACTATACCACCAACGGCAGTGGCTACGACGCGCCTGCTGGCGTCTATGACCGGCTGGAAAAGACCGATGTCGGTTGGAATTGGATCACGCCCAACGACGTGACGCTGGTTTTCAGCGAGACGGTCGGCGGTTTTGGCATTATGACTGAATGGCGTGACCGACAAGGAAATGTTCTCCACTTTGGCTATGACTTGAGCAAGCAAAACGTCTGGCAAAACGGCGATACAGTGCCGCGTCCGCCGTTGACCGAGATTCGCGATGATGCTGGTCGAAAGATAAAGGTGCGCAGCGATGATCAAAGCCGTATCACCCGCTTGGAGTTGTGGGACAATAGGGATTATACCTTTGAATATGACAGCAAAGGCAATCTCACCCGCGTGGCCGGGCCGTCCGGCACGTTCCGCCGCTTTGAATATGACGCCCGCCACCGGATGACCAAAGAGCGAGACGCCGAGGACATTCTCTTCCTGCAAAGCGTCTACGATGACCGTGACCGCGTGATCGAGCAGATCGATGCCAGCGGCACGCACAGTTATCTGAGCTACGATCCGATCAATCGGGTGACGACGTTCACCGACAACCAGGGGCACCAGGAAGTCTATCACTGGGACGAACTGAACCGCGTGACGCAAGAGCAAGACGCGGCGGGCAACGCCGTTCACAACGAGTACGACGCCGACTATAACCTCATCCGCCGCACCGACGCCAACGGCAACGCCACCCGCTACGAGTACGACGGCCGGGGCAACCTGACCGCCCGCTACGACCCCATCCCCAACGGGGCAACCTACATCACCGACATCACCCGCTGGACCTATGACGCGCACAACCAGGTCACCTCGATGACCGACGCGCTGGGCCATACCTGGCGCTACGAGTACGACGGGCAGGGAAACCTGACCCGCACCATCGCTCCCGACGGTTCGGAGACGCGGGCGACCTACAACGCTTGGGGCCAGCCGACCACCATCACCGACGCGCTAGGCCGGGTGACCCGTTACGAGTACGACGACCATGGCAACCTGATCCGCACCATCGCCCCCGACGGCACGGAATCCCGCTCCACCTACGACGTCGCCGGGCGCGAGACTTCTTACACCGACGCCAACAGCCATACCGTCACCTTTGAGTATGATTCGCGGGACAACATCACCCGCATCACCGACCCCAAGAGCGCACAATCAAGTTTCGAGTACGACGGCAACGACCTGCTCACCCGCTCGCTGGATCGCCTGGGCCGCGAACATCGCTATCAGTACGACGTCAATCTCAAACTCACCGGGGAGCGCGACCCGCTGGGACGTTGGACGCGCTATGCTTACGACAAACTCTATCGCCGCGTGGCAATGACCGACACGCTGGGTCACATCACCCGTTACGCCTACGATAACGCCGGGCGGCTCCTCGCCGTCACCGACCCAACAGGCGCGGTCACGCGCTACGAGTACGACGCGGGCGGCAACGTCATCGCCACGATTGACCCGCTGGGACACCGCACCCGAATGGTTTACGATGCCGCCAATCGGCTCAAGTACCTCTTCGACGCCGCCGGAAACCGCACCGAGTACTGTTATAATGCCGAGGACCAACTGGTGCGCACCATCGGCCCACGTGGCGAGGTCACGGACTATACCTATGACGCGCTGGGTCAATTGGTGGCCGTCAAAGACCCGCTGGGCAACGTCGCCCGCTACGAGCACGATGCCGTGGGCAATCGCACGGCGGTCATTGACCCGCTGGGCCATCGCACCGACTACGCTTACAATGTCCAAGATCGAATAACAACCGTTATGCGCCCGGCCCTGCCCAACGGCCAACGGCCTACCACCCGCTACGAGTACGACGCGGTGGGCAATACGGTGGTCATCACCTCCCCCAACGGCTTTGCCACCACTTTCACCTACGACGAAAACGACAACACGGTGAAAATCGTCGATCCGCTGGGCGGCGAGACGCACTACACCTACGACGCCGAGGACAACCCGGTGGCCGTCATCGATGCCAACGGGCACACCGTCACCACCACCTACAACCAGGTCGGCCTGCCGGTGCAGCTCACCGACGCGCTAGGCTACACGACGACGCTGGAATACGACGCCGCCTACAACCTGGTGCGAGAAATCAACGCTTTGGGGCGGGCCACCACTTACGAGTATGACCCACTGGGCCGACTTTTGAAGGCCACCGACGCCCTGGGCCACGCCACTACCTACACCCGCGACGCGCTGGGCCGTGTCACCGCCGTCACCGACGCCAACGATCACACCACGGGGTATGACTATGATGCGCTGGGCCGCCTGCTCGCCGTTACCGACCCGCTCAGCGGCACGACCCGTTACGCCTACGACGCCGTCGGCAACCTGACCGTGATCACCGACGCCAATCTTCACATCACCACGTTCGAGTACAACTTTCTCAACCAACTCAAGCGAGAGATCAACCCGCTGGGCAAGCAGTGGTCCTACGCTTACGACGCGGCGGGACGCCTGAGCCGCCGCGTGGACGCGATGTGGCGGGCTACTTACTATGACTACGATAGCAACGACCGCCTGACCACCGTCCGCTACGGTTCCGCCCCGCCGACACTCCACCCCATCACCTTCACCTATGACCTGGAGGGACACGAACTCCAGATGTGCGACGGCCTGCTTGCCCCGAGCGGAAGCGAAGGGAGCTGCACGACGCACGCCTACGACGCGTTGGGCCGCCGCACGACGACGACTGATTGGTTGAGTCGCACCATCACCCGCACCTACGACGCCGTGGGCAACCCGACCGGGCTGGTTTACCCCAACGGGTATGTGATTACCTACACCCACGACGCCAACGACTGGCTAAGCGCCCTCACCGACCCCTACGGCGACACCAGCACCTTCGCGCGCAACCCGCTGGGGCAGGTGACGCGGGTATTGCGCCCCAACGACATCGCTTCTACCTACACCTATGACCTCGTGGGACGGCTGGTACGGATCGATCACCGCAAACCGGGCGCAGTTCATCCTCAAAGCGCATACACTTACGCAATGGACAAAGTGGGTAACCGCACCCAGGTCATCGAGACCCGCGCCGCCTTTGACGGCACCCCTATGCCCGTCGTCATCACCCACACCTACCGATACGACGCCCTGGATCGTCTCGTCAACGCCTCCATCGACGCCCCGCCCAGTGACACCGCCTACACCTTCGACGCCGTGGGCAACCGCCTGAGCAAGATGGGCACCATCCTGGCACCCGACGCGGGCGTGCCGGAGTTGCCCGTCGCCCCACGCCCGGAGGCGGTCACTTATGCCTACAACGCGGCCAACCAGTTGACCCACATCCAGGAGCCGGGCCGCGAGACCGCACTGGACTATAACGGGAACGGCGACCGCGTCCAGGAAACCGAGGTCTTGACCGATG